>NZ_JBBPHM010000009.1:0-119847 GCF_038039755.1 Myroides sp. C1519 | reverse complement strand
TTACATCTGTTAAGGATGCTCCAGCTCCTCCGTCAACTGTAATACCTGTTCCCGTGATAGCCTTACTTGAGATAACATTACTTTCATCCAAATCAACAGATGAAGAGATATTGTTTACCGTACTTGTAAGTGTATTCCCTGCTAATCCTAAAGCGTTAGTAGTTGTAGGTACAAGTGAATTCTGATCAACCCATTCAACATTTCCAGTATTATTGGTAATTAGAACAGTATTGTTTTGTCCTGCTTCAATCTTAGAGATACTTAAAGTTCCTCCAATCTTATTGAGCTCGAAATTAGATTGATTTACAGTTAAAGTTACATCCTTTAAAATAGACCCAACACCCGAAGTTACGGTCAATAAATTATTAGCAGACTCCAATAACTTACCTTCAATTTGTTCTTCATTTATCTTTTGATACTTAACACTACCGTCAATTTGAACAACAGGTACCATAGACACTTGGCTTTCTAAAGCACCTAATTTTTCTTGCGTTACTGCGCGACTTTGAATCATCTCATTTGAGATTTTATCAACCAGACTTACTGATGATAAAACTCCATTAACATTAGAACTCAATTCTGCCTGATTTAGAGTTAGCTTATTTGATGTTACTGTTTCTAATGCAGACCAAACAACATTACCTGATGCATCTACAAATAGAATATCACCCGAATTGCCACTATATAATTGATTTAAATTTAATACTCCTCCAATATTTTGAAGACTTAGCTTAGCTTCATTAATATCTAAGGATACTTCTTTTAAAACCGAACCAGCACCATTTGTTACAACTATTTTTTCATTTCCACTTAAATGCTTCCCATTTAAAATTGTTGTAACATCTACACTCAATGCTCCATATTCGTCCACAATTAATCCACTTCCTGGCTTCACCACACCTAAGTCAGAAGTTGTAGCAGCATTAACTTCTAAAACATACGTCAGTATATTACCACTTTGTATACTGCTTACAGTAATGTTTTTGGAATTGCTGCTGTCAATTCGAGTGATATCTTGATTGTCTTTTACTATTTGAGTAATATCAATATTGTGCAATTGTCTATCTTCGTCAGTATAAACTAACATCTTTGTAGATGCATTATACTCTAACTTTGTAACAGTCTCTTCTAAATCAACAAAGTTTTTTAATGTTTGATATAATAATTGATCTAACTTATTATTTATTACTTCTACAAAATCTCCAATAACTGTAATCTCAGTAACAACATTTTTTTCATTTGTATAACTATAGTTTCCAGGGCTATTTCTAACTAAAGTTGTTTCTGTCTCATACTTTTGAACAAAATCTGCAATTAACAATACAGTAGAATCTCCATTTTCATCATAAAATGTAATTGTCCCTTTATCAATATCTTGCACAATTTTAGTAAGAGTTTCAAATGCTTTAACTGATGCCTTAATGTCAATAGTTACAACTTGTCCTTTCTCATTGGTATAAGTAAGTAATCCATTTGTTGCATCATACTTTAAAATAGTAAGTGTTTCATTAAAGTGAATATTTGAAAAATCAATTTCTACTCTATCTCCGTTTACATTTATATAGTAAAACTTACCATTTTCATAAAACACATTTCCTTCTGTCTTTCTTACAATATTTTTAATAATATTGGTAACATCACCACCTTGCGTAATTTCTTCAAAATAGTTTATTACTAATTCAGGAATATCCTTTTCTACAAGTAACTTATTCCATAAATTATTGTGCCAATAGTAATATCCGATACTTAATTGATCAGTTTTATTAGTATTATAGACCAATAAACTTTCTATATTACCTGCTTGGATTGTTGTTATATCAGTCTTACTCTTTAAAGAAACATTAGGAATCAACAATCCCCTTTTGTCAGAAACCACAGCTAATTCTGCAGATTTATTTGGAATTTTCGTACCAATTCCAACTTGTGCATAAATGGAGAATGTCCCCATCAAACACGCTATTGAAAGTAATTTTTTGTTCATAATTTGTAGTTCGTTATTAGGTTTTCTTACGATTGAATACAAAACAATTTTCACTGTTTAATACGAACAAATTTTATAAAACGAAATGTTAAATGGGTTTCATTTTATTGGTGAAGCAAACTGTTAGACCTGAAAACAATTAGACTATTCTAAATAAAAAACAATACTTTAAAAACACAACAATCTCATAAACAACGATTTAAAACAAAAACAAACCTGTCCAAATTAGTATTAATAAAACTATCCATACAAAAGACTAAACCTATTCTTACATTTTCTTTTTTTTTAAAATAATCTGCGTTATATGTCATTTAAGGTATTTAAAAGAAGAAAAATATATGTTATTTGGTGCTTATCTTTATCTCCTTCTTTTGAATATGTTATAAAATGACACATAGACACAGATCTGTTGTTTAGCAAATTTTCAAGCTACAGTTTTAAAATTTACTTACTTTTGTTACTATATATGAGATACCCTAATAAAAATGCGTCTTTCTTATATTCTTAAACATAAATAAAAATAGCTATGAAACTAATAAAGAAAATTGGTGTTACACTTTTAACCACAATGCTGTTAGCATCATGTTCAGTACAGGTTAAATCACATAAGAACCACAAACATCAACATGGAAAAGTAAAGTCTAATGGAAATCAAGGTATGCCTCCTGGACAAGTAAAAAAAGTAACAGGTTCAAAATCGGCAAAACCCTATGCTCCAGGACAAAAGAAAAACAAACATTCTAAAAAGTATAAGCATTAATGAATATAACAACAAAAGAAGTTGCCTGATTTACAAACAACTTCTTTTGTTTTAATATTTATATCAAATATTAAAGTCTTCTTTTATAATAACTGAGTACTATACTAATTCTCTGCTATATGTCTACAGCTATTTTATCTTTAATTTTTTCTTATTAAAATAAATCAGCAACATCATCTTGTAACACTTTACAACACTGATAATTCAGATTTTTTACAGGAGAGCGAAGACCATTAATTATTTTATGGCAAATTTACCACGATTAAATAAAATCTTAGTATGACTTTATTTAATCACCTTCATTCGCAGTGTATATATATTTTGGAGATATCTATCCTTGAATGCTCCTTCATAATAATATGGAATCCCAGGTGGAAAATCTTTACCATTATTATAATTAATAAAATGAAGAAAAATCTCCCCTTTTTCGTGGTCATATTCTTTTATAGAATAAGTGAATTTTAAAGAAGAAATTGTCATCATTACCGTTTTATCACTTCTATTATAAACATATTTATCACCTATTATTATATCATATGTATTTTTATAATCAGCTATTCTTGATGCATCAATATAAAATTTCCCACGTAAAGCAGTATTACTAATAAACTCAAAAATGGTCTCTTGATCTCCTTCTAAATTATTAATATTTTTCCATCCTGTACTTTTTCCATCAATTAATTCCTCTTTCTGAATAGTTGTAAATTTTAAATCTTTGAACGAAAGTGGTAATTGAGAATTTACCTCCTTCAGAACATTGACAACTAATTCATCTTGCACATTTTTCACGTCTTCTTTAAATCTTTTTTTTTCATTTTGATCCAAATTAGTGGCGTGGTCAATTTTTTCTATAGCTTGTTTCTTAATTTCTGAAAGTTCAGTTACATCATTATCACTACTATTTGAACTACAACTTGTTAGTAAACTCAATATGACTAAACATTGAGCACCTATTGACCACCATCTTCTAAGTTTATTTTTTTTCATAAAGCTCTATTTTTCCATAATTAATAGATTCACTTAAACGATTATTGTATTCTATATCAATAAAGGCTTCAAATGATGAAATCACATTTCTAAGTTCAAAACTAAATACATAGTTTTCTTTTAGTGCCTCAACACCCTCATCCACAAAAATTAAGTTTTGAAAACTTGCAGTTATAGTGCCATTGTCTTTATTAATAATCCTTAAGCCTATAGAAACAATCTCTTCATTTTCTATCATCAACTCCTTTAACCCCTTCACATAAAGCTGAAGTACATTATTATTGACTGTATATTTCCCAACATTCACGAATGTTTGATCAGACGCAATTATTAACTTATTCAAGTCATAAATAGATGGCGAATCAATTATTTTTATGTCTTCTTTTATCAATATTGGTTTTTTAAAAATATCCTCTACCTTATATTCAAAGTATAAATTATAATTACCTGGTGTTATATTATATTCTTCACCTTCTTTACTATACTGATTATCTTTGTAAATAAGTAAATTAACCAAATTTTCTTCATCATTTTTAAAGTCACTGGGATCAAGGTTTATGTAAAATATTTTTGTAGGATCTTCTTTACTTTCAAATAAATAACGTACTTCTTGCAAGGTTCCATTATAATGTAGGTCTAAATACTGTAAATTATTATTATTACTATTAATCATAATTTGATTAGGATAGTCATTTTTACTATCATAACTCCCTACTTCTACTTTCTCAATATAAAAATCAGCAAAAGTTACTTTTTCTTCTATTTTCTTTGTTACTCCTTTTTGCGTTGAAACTTTTAACTCCAAGATATACTCTTTATTATCTTCAAATTTTTTCTCATCTTTTAAAACAATAATATGCTCTGAAAACATAGTAGTTACTTCTTTAAATGTTTCATTATAAAGAATAGTCTCTTTATCCTTCAATACAACGTCTACAGTTAACAATTGATCTGTTTTATCCTCTAACTTAACTTCAAATGAAATTGGAAAATCAGAATCATAATTCAACTGTTTTGCACCACGCTGACCTAACTTTAGGTCTTTTAGTTCTACTCCCTCATATATTACCTCTTTATCTTCAGATGGATTTATATGCTGATCATCAGCTGACGAACAAGAAATTGTCATTATTAGTATCAATAATACACTGGTCAATAGATAGTTTTTAGTTATGTTTTTCATCTTTATTTAGATTTATTTAAAATATCAAAGCAAAGTTATATATTAAAATAACCTAACATACTTACTTTCTGAATTTTACATAAATACAAAACTATTTAACATGATTTAATACAACATATTTCTAATAAATATTCATTATTACAATAATATTCTCTTTCTTTTATTTACTTTTTTTTAAATAATTTGACTTTATAAAAAATGTTAATAAAAACACTTTGCAATCAATGACTCTTCAAAAAAAGCATTACAATACAACATCTATCTTTCATAGTAATAAGCCCAAAAACAAAACAAGCCTAACTGTTTTTAACAGTTAGGCTTGTTTTGTCTTATTTAAGTAAAGAATTAGGAATTACTTACTATAACCTATAAGCGTTTCATTGACATAATCTAACACCTCCTTAATTTACTCCTTCTTATTCATTTGAGTGACAATAGCTTTTAGTGCAGCTTTTCTATTAGCCACAGCTTCTTTTTCTTTCTTCTTTTTTTGAGCTATTTTCAAGCTTGCTGCTTTTCTGTTTGCAGGGGTATTTCTACTCATACTTATAACAATTAATCAAGTGGACATAATTTTATACAAATTTAAATTTTACAGCTATAACTTACTACAGAACATTAAATAAAATAATTATCTATTTCATTTTACTTTTCATGCCTTAACTAAAAAAAAGACTCATCTAAAATAATAATTCACACCTCAACATTAGATAACTTTTATATTCGCTTCAGATATTAAAAGAATACGCATGCGAAATTTAAAAATATATATTATAGCCATTTTTAGTAGCTTATTATTTGCTAATTGTCAAACCCCTACAGATAAAGCATTAAAACTAAGTGAAAAGGAACTATTCTCTTTTTTAAATGATTACGACTCTTATCAGAATATCGAGATTTCTGAGCCCACAATCGTAACTATTACTTATTCAGATGATCCTGAGTTTATTGATAAAAAAGAAAAATACGAACAATTAGATAAGTTAGTCGGAGAAATTAGCCTGGATGCCTTGATTGGTAATTCTAATTTAGAATATGCTTACTTAAAACATGGTAATAAGTTTAAACAATTAGAAGACTTAGGAAATGATTTAAAGAGAATTGAAGCTGAGTTTGTTCCTTTTCAGGGAATGAAATCTATACAAAAACTAAGAGCAAATAACACAGCTAATGCTAAGGTAATCGTGACAATTGAGTGGATATACGATAGTGAACTAACAAAAGTAATCTCGTACAGAATAGTACAATAAAAATAGCCTAACTATTATAGTAAATAGTTAGGCTTATTATTTATATGGTATTTTATCTAATCTTTATGACATACTCTCAACGCACATAATAGCACATTTCTCTCCGTCAATTGCCGCTGAGATGATTCCCCCTGCGTATCCTGCTCCTTCTGCACAAGGATATAATCCTTTAATCTGAAGGTGCTCTAATGTCTTATTATCACGAGGAATACGGACTGGAGATGATGTTCTACTCTCCGGAGCGTGTAAAATAGCTTCATTGGTAAAGTATCCTTTCATTGATTTACCAAACTCTTGAAACCCTTCTCTCATTATCTGTGTTAAGAAGCCTGGAAATACACTACCTAATTCCACAGATGTAGTACCTGGTAAGTAAGATGTTTTAGGAATTGACTCTGACACTTTAGACTGTGAAAAGTCAACCATTCGTTGAGCGGGTACACGTTGTGTTTCCCCTGCTAACAAAAATGCTCTTTGTTCAATTGACTTTTGAAACTCCATTCCTGCTAAGGCTCCGAATTTTTCAAATGGTTTAAAATCCTCTAACCTCAACTCTACTACAATTCCAGAGTTTGCCGTTGCTTGGTCACGTTTAGAAGGCGACCAACCATTTGTTACAACTTCACCTGGAGCTGTAGCACACGGTGCAATTACACCACCTGGACACATACAGAATGAATACATTCCGCGACCATTCACTTGTTTTACGATAGAATAAGGCGCTGGTGGTAAAAACTCTCCTCTGTAATCACAAGAGTACTGTATTTTGTCTATAAGTGATTGTGGGTGTTCTGCACGTACTCCCAAGGCAAATGGCTTAGCTTCAATCAAAATATTCTTGCGGTCTAACATCTCATAGATATCACGAGCCGAATGTCCTGTTGCTAAAATAACTTTATTGGCTTCAATAGTATCGCCATTTGCTATAACAACCCCTTGTACTTCGCTATTCTTAACGACTATATCAACTACTTTGGTTTCAAATAATACCTCTCCACCAAACTCAATAATCTTCTCACGCATATCTTGCATAATCTTTGGTAACTTATTCGTACCAATATGCGGATGTGCTTCTACTAATATATCTTGTGTTGCTCCAAAGGCAACTAATAATTCTAAAATACGGTTTACATCTCCACGTTTCTTAGAACGAGTGTACAGTTTTCCATCTGAATATGTACCTGCTCCTCCTTCTCCAAAACAATAGTTTGACTCTGGATTAACTACGTGGTCAATATTTATTGCTTTTAAATCTCTACGTCTTCCTCTTACATCTTTTCCTCTTTCTATCACAATAGGCTTTACACCTAACTCAATCAACTGTAAAGCGGCAAAATAACCTGCAGGTCCTGCTCCTACAACGATAACTCGCTTTGCATCCTTTACATTCTTATATTCAGGGAAATCAATTTGTCTATGAACGACCTCTTCTCCTTGTAAGAAGACATCAACTGTCAAATTTATCTTTACAGTACGTTGTCTGGCATCAATAGACCTTTTTAAAATGGTGATGTGCTGAATATCTATCGTAGAACACCCCAAATTATTGGCTACATATTGATTCAATAATTCTGCTGAAGCAGCAACTTCAGGTAGTACTTGTAATTGTAATTCTTTTGGCATATTTCTATTAGGCAATAATTATAATTAAAGCGCAAAAATAAACTAAAATCACAATGATTTGCAACAAAATGCGCTATCCTGCAAAATAAGATATCTTACTGTAATATAAAAAGTTACAGCATACTTTTTAAAATATTACCCTACCTCAGCACTTCTTCCTTATTATTTACATCACGTAAAACGTCTTGTAGTTTATTAAAACGAAACTTTTTAATGATAATTATTACATTTTTACAACATAGTCAACGCAACACAATCTTTTTATTATTTTTTACTTGATAATGACGCATAAAAAACAAAGCACATAAATTAAATACTAAGCGTATCTAACCTACGTGCTTTTGAGAGAGAAAATTTAAAATGGCGAAAGTGTTTTCGATTTTAAGTACACCCAAGTTTTACTTAGGTATGGGGTGAATATTACTAATAGTAAAATCACCAATAATAACCAGCACATGACTTCATAATAGTCCATCGCATAACGCAATTGAATCTGCTTATTCAAATCAAGCATCAGCAGTTTTTCACTTGCTTTTTCAGCTGGTGTATTTAGCAAACCTCTTCCTTGAAGTTTTGCCGCATTCTGAGATAACTTACTTTGCAAAATAGGATTTGAAAAGTTCATATAATCTAAGAACCTATTTTTATGTTGATTGGAACTATACAAGTTGTAGTAATTCATCAAAGCTGTACTACTGGTATAGCCTAAATAGCGAATTGCTAAACAAACAGCGGCAGCAGACCCTCCTAATTCAATTGGCACTGAGGCTACACAGTAAATAATTGTCGGTACCATTAACAGCCCTACGCCAAACCCTTGACAGAACAATAACATAAAATATGAGTCTGGATTGGCCGTTGGTGCAAATTGCAAATACATTCCAAAGTGAAAGATGAATAAGAACAGAAAGCCTAAACTCCATATTAAACGCATTTGTAAGCGTTTGATAAGCCACATACACGCAAGCGTTACTCCGGCTACCAACCCTATCAGATTAAAGATATTTAGGTATGATAGGTGTATGGGGTCTAATCGCAAAGAGGTTGTAAAGTGTACATTTGATATTCCTGAGGCAAAACGACAGATGTAAAGAATAAAAAGCAAGAACAACCCTACTTTAAAGTTTCTATATTTCAACACTGTCCAATTGATATAAGGTCTTTTTAAATGCTTTTGACGAATAACGAAAAACAACATTGCTAAAAGTATTCCTAATCCTGCCCAACGTATATCTGCATCTTCAAACCAATAGTATTGTTGCCCATAGATAGTGATATATCCAAATAGAACAACTGCTACGGCATAGAGCACAAAACTCTCCCAATCTAAATTAGACAACGGAAGCTTTCTGCTTAGACGCACATACTGCATACTCATCAAGACTAAGAACAACCCGGGCACAAAAGATAAAGCTGCCATTTTAAACAGAAACGAATAGTCGTACTGGTCAATAAAATCAGCTGTTATCAATTGATTTACGGGGGTTGCACAAATTAGAATACCATAGAAACACGAAAAGGTAATCTCTCTGGCTTTTGAACTTTCAAGGCGCATATACATTGTAGAGATACTCAAGTTCACCGTACTTGCAAAGAGCATTCCTTGTAAAAAACGCACGGGATAAATAATACACAACGCCTGCGTATTGTACAGTGCTACACACCCTAAAAGTTGTAATATATTAAATATGATAAAATATTCTTTTGTAGCTAAATAGGTAAAGAAGCGACGTTCAAGGCTGTAGAACGAAACAAACCCTGCATAAAGAAGAGATACAGAAAACTGAATATCTCTAACGTCGCATCCAAAAAAACCTGCCGCTGCAACTGGATTTGCCGCGGGCAAAAAGAATAATACAATACTTGGCATTAGGAGTACAAACAGAATAATGCGAATCATCCATTCTGGTACCCAATCTGCAAATAACTTAGGAACTTCACTATTTTGCATGAGCTTGTTTTTTGGCGATGTAAGTATTTACATTCATACCAGCTTTTAGTAGTTCTTCAGAATCTGCAGGTGATGTTACTTCTATACGAACGGGAATACGTTGTACAATCTTCACAAAGTTTCCTGTTGCATTATCTGGTGGTAGTAAAGAAAAACTTGAACCTGTAGCAGGTGCGATAGAAATAACGCGACCTTTAAACTCTGTATCCGGATAAGCATCTACCACAATATCTACCTCATCGCCTGTTTGGATATTGCGTATTTGTGTTTCCTTAAAATTGGCAACAATCCATTTTGGTGTTTCATCATTCACAATATAGGTCAATACTTGTCCAGGTGTAATCATTTGTCCTAAATCTATACTGCGTTTACCCATTCTACCGCGATATGGCGCAGTAACTACTGTATAATCTACATTTAGGTTCTTATGCTTTTCAAGTTGCTCTAAACGGCTAATTTCCTTTTCAAGCACTCTCTTCTGTGCTTCTATATCTGCAAGACCAGCTGTAGCTGCACGCGCACTTTCTATGCTACTTTCCCAATTACTCTTATCTATGGTTAACTGAGCTTGTTTTTCTTCCAACTGTTGCGCTGTAGCAGACTCTACATCATATAACTTCTTATAGCGTTTATAGTCTAATTCTTGTTGGTGAAACTTAGATTCGCGTCCTTGAATTTGACTCTCAGCAGCAGCGGCAGTTTGCGATAAAGTATATTGACGCGCATCAAGCTCTTTAATCTGTGCATATTGTTTTTCTATTTCTGCTCTTGTCTGTGCTTGGTCATAGATATACTCTCTGTTATCTACTAACAATAGTGTATCTCCTTTATTAACCATTTGATTTTCTTCAAAGCGCACTTCTGTCAAATAGCCACCTACTCTGGCAATAACCGGATTGATATATTCCTGCACCTGAGCATCGTTTGTTTGCTCATACTTCCAATAAATCCAAAGCGTGTGAATTCCCCAAATACAACCAACGATAATGATTATCGATGCGATATAACGCGTAATACGTGTAATAAAACGGTCTGTAATTTTGATGCGAGTTTTAATGTCCATTATAGTAAGCCTTTAGCTAATTGTAGAGAATAATATTTGTAAATGCTGTCTAACTTTGCAGCTTCAAGTTCAAATTGTGTTTGTAAATATTGAACATCTGCATCGAGTAAATCGATGTATAGAGATGTACTATTGAAATATGTGTTTTTTATGATTCGAGCACTTTCAAATGCTTCTTCTTGATTCTTGGTACACACCTGAATTTGCACAAGTGATTCTTGGTAGCGTAGATAAGCCTCTTGCACCTCTTGTTTAATTTGATCTTGTACGTGTAAGTGTTGTATTTCTTCTTTGTGATGTTCTAACACGTGGCTGCGCTTTTTATGAACGTTGTGGTAAAGTGAAGAAATCGGAAAGGATATTTGCACTCCTATTGTTCCTAAACTATACCAACTTGGATTATAAGGATAAAGGAAGATTTGTGGATTAGCCATTGTAAAGTTCCCTATTAACCCAATACTTGGTTTGGTGTTTGCTTTCACCTTTTTAAGCTCTATCTCACTTAAGGCTAAGTCTTCTTCAGACAACAAGTGTTTGTGAGCGTGTTCTTCTGCTATTTCTAAAGCCTCCTCATACGATTCTACAGGAGCAACTTCAGCATATATATCTTGAGGTTTAATGAAATCTGAGTCGCTTATTCCCATAAGCAGTACGAGTTTCTGGTTTTCGATTAGAATATCATTTTCAATCTGAACCAAGGTCATTTCTCTTTTAGATATTTCCATTGAAGCACGAAGTACATCGCTTTTTAGCACTACACCATTCTTGTATAGGTTTTCCATTTGACCAAGCTGTTTCTTTTGGTCTGCGATATCGGCTATCATTACCTCTTTAAACCTCATCACCTTGGCAAGAGCGAGGTAACTTTTAGCTGCTTCTAAGCGAACCTCAGACTGAGATTGTTCTGCTGTAATAACCGCTTTGTCTTCCAGCGTCTTTCGTTCTTCTATTTCCAGATTCTGTTTATTACCATTGTATAAGTTGAGGTACATTGAAACGCCACTGTTGTACAAGGTGTGTATTACATCGTGCTGTTCTGGTTTGTGAAAAAGACCATTTGTGTACACGGGAATATTACTTGCCTTTTCTACACGACCAAAAGCGTTAAATACAGGGTAACGCTCCATTTTTGCGTCTTTCGTGTTCTCTTGGCGTATTTCTATTTCCTTCTGGTGTATTAAGGCTTTTTTACTGCGAACATCCGTTTGTTGCCAAACCTCTTTTAAGGTTATTTTTAAGGTATCTCTATCAATGTCTGACGGATTTTTATTTTGGCTGTAGCCAGTGATAATGCCACTTGCGAGCAATGCAAAGAGGTAGAAACTATCGGATTTCATAAATTATTTTTAACCGCACAAAAGTATAATGCAGACGCAATATGTTGTGTTTCTTAAATAGTCAATTTTTTATTGAAACCAGACAAAATCATTGTATACTTTTGTATCAGAAAAAAACAAACCTCAAATGAAGATTATTGATTCCCTTGATTTAATCGATACTGTCCCCAACGGTGTTTATATCAAACATGAAAAATCAGAGAAGCGATACCCTTTACATCAACATCAAAAAGGGCAGCTTACTTATGTAGAAGGGGGCATCACGTATTTAATTGTAGACAATGTAACACACGTTGTGCCTGCTCACTACTTTTTCTGGATTCCTAAAGGTGTACCCCACGTATTGCGCCTAAGTCATTCCGCTACCGTTCTTCACTCTATTTACTTTTATACAGATGACGATGATAAAAATCCGTTCTATAACGAATTGGGAATATATGCCGCTTCTGATTTAGTAGTTGAAATGATTGCTTATACGCAATGTTGGCACGAGCAAATGGTAGATGAACAAACGTATAACTTTGCTTTCTTACAAGCATTGAAGAATATACTGCCAACTTTTGTAAGTAAGAATATGCAGTTGCAATTGCCCTTTAGCGATAATGAGCGAATGGTCAAGATAACGGATTACTTAGATGTCAACTTTGGACTGCCGTTGACGTTATCAGATATTAGCGATCACTTCAATTTAAGCGAACGCTCTGTCTCACGTTTATTTCAGGCAGAACTACAGATTTCTTTTCTACAATATCTAAAAGCACTGCGCATTTTAAAGGCAATAGAACTTTTATTGAAAACAGAATACTCGGTTAGTGAAATAGCCAATGATGTTGGATATAATACGGTTGGTGCTTTTAGCAACGCTTTTTGTGAATTTACAGGAAGACGCCCTTTAGAAATGAGAAAGAATAAATAATAATAATTAGTTTTTCACAAGTCAATCAAGCACTCTTAATCCAAACAAATACGGGTCTTACACGGGACATATTCGAAACAAGTACCACACATATACCAGATATGTTCGAGAAAAAGGCTTAAATCCGAAGTAGTGTGGTACTTGTGTGGTAGGTGTCTCGAACATCATCCTACTAAATATAGCATAATAGCTTTATAAAATAGAAAACAGTTACTATTGGATGTATGCTGTTAGACTTTAGTATCTGTAGCCGAATCAAAAGTTAAAAGTACAGTACTACACTTACTTTAGCATCTAACCATCAATAGTAGAAATAAAAAAAGCTGTCTCAAGTTATGAGACAGCTCCATTATCATTATAATTTCACTAATTAGTATCTAAGTGTAAGTTAGCCGCTTTTTTAATCATACGACTACCATTTTTATCCTTGTATTCATAAATAACAATGTAGTAATAAGTTCCACTTGGCAGTTTCTTATTCTTGTTATAAGTAACCCTTCCTTCTGAATACCCATTAAAAACATTCTCACTACCATCGCCTTTCGGATCATAATTAGTCGTTTCATAAACTAATACTCCCCAACGGTCAAATATCTGTACCTTATTATTCGGGTATTTATTAATGTTATCAATGATAAAGTAGTCATTCATACCATCACCGTTTGGTGTTACCAGGTTATAAATAACAACGTCTCCATCTAACAAGATATCTTTTACATTTGCCAAGGTAAAATATCCAAAGCCACTAACTTCTGCTAAAGTAGATATTTCTTTCTTTTCCATATCAACCACTCCTCCTTCATCAACCCACATTTTTTGCTGTTTATCCCAACGAACAATGTGAAGATTTTTCTCTGGATTATTTAATAACTCCGCTGGTGTAATACGCTCATCCCAACTCAATGTAAGAACTACTCTATTTGTACCTGTTTTAGTTGACTTTAGTTCCCAATACTCAGCAGTATTTATTTTGTCTATTGCCCCTGAAACGGCAGTATGCTTTTCAAAGAATTTCATATCACGAACTATATATTTTCCGCTTATTGCATCTTTAATATTATTTGGAGCTGAAATAGAAGCACGACGATACATTTTTTTATCACCAATTGGATATACAAAAGATTCGTTTCCTACTTTCTCTACCTCGCCTTCAACATAACTTTTATCACTTACATTTTTATGCGTAGCTCCATTGCGAAAACTAACCATACCATATGATAATTTTGTCTTATCATTTAAGGTAGAGTCAACTTTGATTATTCCGTCTTTAAAATCAGCTACACCAAAAACCTCAATATTGTTTTTTAAGTCTATTCCGTACGTAGGATTGTCAAACACAACATTATAGAAGTTTGAAACCTCATCTCCTTGCAATACTTTAGCTTTCGTAGCAGAGTCCTTTGAAAGGAAATATACTGTAGATGTTTTAAGCTTAGAACTAAAATCAAAGACTCCTTTATTAGTAAAGTCTTTAAAGAAATAGATTATTCCATCTGTTTTAACAGATGATTTTTCTTCATTAATAAAGTCAAAACCTGTAGATACTACAGTATTAGGAGCTACAGTTACCATCCCCGTATTTCGCAACTTAAAGTTGCTTAAATCATTTTGACCATAAATCGTTCCCCCAAGTAATAGAACACCTGTAATTGAGGTTATTAAAAACTTCTTTTTCATATTAAATTGGTGCTTTATCCCCACAGCACAACACTTTAAATTAGCTATCTACTTTCTTGTATCTGTTTTAATTTTATAATCAACAAAGCCTACTTATTTTTCTTATAATTTACAAAAAATTACCCCTGTAGAAATCGAATTAAACTATAAATAAAAAAACATTTATGCTAAAATACATTATTTACGCTACACTTTAATATAAAAAAATACATATTGCGAACAAAAGCAACAATTGATCTATTTATTGAAATATGGATTTATTACATTACAAATACAATCTTCTATTTTTCATTAAGTATTCCTCAATATCTCTTTATCATATTGTATTTAAAGCAAATATTTTACTATATCTCATAAGTAATATTTTTCTCTTTATTAGAGTGAATTGGCTTTATAAAAAGCCATTATTGAACAAACTATAATTTATTGTTAGGTCAAATTGTTTGACACATTATATTGAATAACTGTATCTTTGTTGAAAATAGAATAATATGCAGACTTCGAAAGACCCATTACACGGCAAAAAGCTTGTTGATATATTAGAAGAATTAGTGGAATATTACGACGGTTTTGAAGGTTTGGGGAATCAAATCAATATTCGTTGTTTTACACACGACCCAAGCATAAACTCTTCTTTGAAGTTTTTAAGAAAAA
This sequence comes from Myroides sp. C1519, assembly GCF_038039755.1. NCBI lineage: Bacteria > Pseudomonadati > Bacteroidota > Flavobacteriia > Flavobacteriales > Flavobacteriaceae > Myroides > Myroides sp. C1519. Next base: position 104,465 of record NZ_JBBPHM010000009.1, on the reverse strand, counting down.
CTCCTTGGGCAAGAGAAAAGACGGAAAGTTTATATTTATATGTACTTCGCCAAAAGGCAAAAAAAAACAAACCTCAACAATAAGTTGAGGTTTGTTTTTATATAAGATAGTGATAACTAAAAAAGCTTTTAATCCCTTGATGTTAATATCACACTGATTTATGATAATATACCTCTTTTCCCTTTGTATATTCTATAACTACCCGGACCAATAAATGCGATAGCTAAGGCACTCATTAAATACAATATATTCAATTCTGCATTTAATCCTCCTGTATTGGGATCAATACCAAAACCTGCAGTTCCTTTAACTAAAAAGAACGTCATAAACATTGTAAAAGCAATGATAGCACCTGAAACACGTGTTGCAAAGCCTACAATCAAAAATAAAGGCGCTACAATCTCTCCTACCGGAACGCCTAACCACAACCATTTGGGCAAACCATTTGCCGATAATTGATTGATGATAAAATCATGGCCGTGAATAAGCTTAAATATCCCGTGAAATATCATTAAGCCTCCTACTCCTAAACGCAGGATAAACTTACCTAAATCTGTACTCATATCTTTATTTTTAAAAATTAATAAACAACTACTGCTCTGCTTGCTTTACTTATAGCATAATTCTCTCTTATTGGAAACGATATAATACAAAAAAACTACTTACTTGTTTTTAAAGGACGTACTTCAATCTTACTTGGCAATACACGAGGATTCATCTTCAAGATATCTACTACTAATTCGCCAATATCCTCTGGTTGAATCTTCCAAGCATCTGCTTCTGATGGTTTGTGGTTATTGAAATTACTGGTAACAGACCCCGGTAAAATTGTTGTAACCTTTACATCAGCATTTCTCAGATCTAACATTGCCGCTTGTGAGAAACCAACTACACCAAACTTACTTGCATTATATCCTGCACCACTTGCAAAAAAGTTGATTCCGGCTAAACTCGCTACACTAATAAAGTACCCTTTGTGCTCTTTTAACTGCTTGATACTTGCTTTTAGTGTGTGAAACACCCCTGTTAGATTCGTGTCTATCATCGCATTCCAATCCTCTAAAGACAAGTCTTCAATAGAAGCAAATATTCCCAATCCAGCATTTGCAATTACAACATCTACACGACCAAATTGTTCTACTATCGTTTGAATAGCTTTTTCTTCCTCTTGGTAGTTTCTTACGTCTGACTGAATAGCAATCACTTGGTCTGATTTGCCTAATTGTGCTGCGATCTCTTGTACAACACTAAGCTCACGCCCAGAAATAGCCACTCTATAATTGTTCTGTAATAGGGCTTCAGCTATCCCTTTTCCAATTCCTTTTGTTCCTCCTGTTATATAGGCTACTTTTTGCAAAGAATTACTCATATATGCTTTGTTTATTTATATTACACATTAATTATTGTAATAAAGGTATTAAGAATATACTTTTTTACAAATATCACATAGCTTATATTAAGACGATTTTATAGTTAAAAAGAAAAGAAAGCTAATTTGCTTGCATAAAAATTGTGCTCAGCACGGAATTAGTTTAAATTAGCGACAATATAAACTCGTAAATCAACATGAAAAATAAATCATTATTATTTCTATTATTAGCAGGAAACGTAATGTTTGCACAACGCGACCTTACGATTACGGAAGCAACTAATGGACAATACTTTAAGTTTTCTCCTGAAAAGATACTTCAACCGAAATGGAAAAGTGACAATGCTTTTTCTATCGTTACTACTAATAGAGATAGCTTATTGATCAAAAGCAAAGAGAATAAATGGGAAAACCAGACTATTCTAACTGCAAAAGAACTTGAGACAATTTTAAATAAGAATATCAAGAATGCATCGTTTGCTTTGCGTATGTTGCCTTATGATTTACAATGGTTAAACAATAACGAGATTAGCTTTACGCAAGTTGATAAAGAGCGCAAAGCTAAATATGCGATTCAAGTTAATATTAAAGAGCAAAAGGTAACGAATAGCTTTAAATATAATGCGGATGCAGAGCAAGAGATTACTTCTCGCAATGGCAATTATTTAGCGTGGTTAAAGGATAACAACATTGTAATCACTTCTCACAATGGAACTGATATTGAGGTTACCAATGATCCTACACACGATATTGTTAATGGTAGTAGTGATACTCACCGCAATGAGTTTGGAATCAACAAAGGAATGTGGTGGAGTCCTAAACAAGACCAATTGTTGTATTACCGCAAAGATCAAAGTTTAGTGACTGATTATCCTCTTGTACAATGGGGAGGTCGCGTGGCTGAAAACAAAAATATTAAGTACCCTATGGCAGGTATGAGCAATGAAAGAGTTTCTTTAGTTGTTTATGATGTCTTAACGCAGGAAAAGGTAACGTTACAAACAGGTTTTGAAGATCAATTCTTAACTATGGTTACGTGGGATCCATCAGGAAACTATGTGTATGTTGGGGTATTAAACCGTCAGCAAAACCATTTGAAAGTCAACCAATACAACGCGGCAACTGGTGCTTTTGAGAAAACATTGTTTGAAGAGAAGTCAAGTGTTTATGTTGAGCCATCTCAAGGTTTAGTGTTTACACCAGGTAACAATAAGACTTTTATTCACTTCTCTGAAAATGAAGGGTACAGACAAATGTACTTATACAATACAGATGGAAAGCTTGAAAAGAAATTAGGACACGAAAATGTGATTGTTTCTGAGTTTTTAGGTTTTGATGAGGATGGTAAAAATGCGTTCTACACTGGAGTTACTAATAAAGGGTTGGATAGACAATTGTTTAAAGTAAACCTTAAAAAGGGTAAAACAGAGCAAATTACTACACTTTCGGGAACACATAATGTTGTATTGAACAAAAACAAAACCTTGTTCATCGATCAGTTTAATAACATTGATACACCTAATAAGGTTGCTGTTGTCAATACAGACAACAAAAAAGAAGACGCTTTGTTAGTTTCTAAGAATCCGTATGATGGGGTTATTACTATGCCTAAGATGGAATTGGTAACTATTAAGGCGGCTGACAACAAAACGGATCTGAATGCACGTGTTATCTACCCTACTAATTTTGATGCGTCTAAGAAGTATCCTGTGATGGTTTACGTTTATGGAGGACCACACGCACAGTTGGTAACTAACTCTTGGTTAGGAGGTGCTAACTTGTTCTTCCATTACATGGCACAAAATGGTTATATAGTGTTTACCGTGGACAACAGAGGTAGTTTCAACAGAGGACGTGATTTTGAACAAGTAATCCACAGACAATTAGGACAAAATGAAATGGCTGATCAACTAAAAGGGGTTGATTATCTAAAAACACTTTCTTTTGTTGACCAAGATAAAATTGGTGTGTACGGATGGAGCTTTGGTGGATTTATGACTACTACGCTTTCTATCAACCACCCTGAAATATTCAAAGTAGGTGTTGCTGGTGGTCCTGTAATGGATTGGAAGTACTACGAGATTATGTACGGTGAGCGATATATGGATATGCCACAAGAAAATCCGGAAGGTTATGAAAAGACAAGCTTGATTAATAAAGCGAATAAAATAGACAATAAGTTATTGTTAATACACGGTGCTCAAGACCCAGTTGTTGTTCAACAACACACAATGGACTTTATTGAAGCAGCTATCAAAGGACAAAAGCAAGTTGACTTCTTTTTATACCCATCTCACGAACACAATGTGTCAGGGATAGACAGAGTTCACTTGAATACGAAGATTGCTAATTACTTCTTTGATTACTTGGCTAAACCAGCTAAAAAGTAAGTCAATCTTCTTGTAAGACTATAAAAACAGAAAAGGCGAACTATATAGTTCGCCTTTTCTGTTTTATATTTTATTCTTTGTAAAAAGACACCATCTTATCCATGGTCATATTGAACGCCTCTGTTACCTCATCTGCGTTCTTCACAGTTAAAGGAAACGGAATCATATGACTATAATTGAACGGATAGTCTATTACATCTACTTCAATATTTATAGTGCGGTAGGCCCCTTGAAGCGTATTCAATGCCTCTACGGGTGGAGCAATATCATCTTTCATCAAGTTTATAGACTTAATACGTCCTTCAAGCTCTTTAAATCGGTTTTCTCTATTCTCCTGATAATGGTAATAGCGCAACATTGTTCTAAACCAACTCTCCTCTGGATGTTTCAATATATCTTGATAGTGTTCTAATCTTGGTTCAGACACAAAAGAAGTTGTCAGTAATTGTGCAAATGTCTTCTGCATCATAATAGTTGCACGAGCATCCATAATGTACTTTGATATTGGAGCCATACGATCTATTGTCATTCCCCCACAATAACACAACAACTTAGAAGAGTCTAAAAGCCCCTTAGGATTGGCCATTAAGATGATTAGCGATAAAAATGAGCCGATAGAGTAACCAAACAAGTCAATAGTAGCATTCTTGTCAATGGTAGGATAAGTTCCCTTCTTTACTTCCTCTACCCATTGTATAAAGTCGTAGTACGTTTGTAAACCAGACCAAAAAAGACGTAAAGGATTATCTTCCATTCTCGTTGAAATAGCCGCATTGACATAACTTGTATCTGAATTAGTCTTCCAGTCTTCTGCTCTTTTCTGAGCAATACCAAACATTAACTTACGATCAGACCACTCCGCTGGAGTTCTATCCATGTGAAAGCTAATCGGAAATAGAACAATCGCTTTTCCTGTTTGCTTAGCCAACTCATACGCCCAAGGTAAATACTTGTCCCACTTTTTCTCATTCAAACCGTGAAACATCACAATGACACCCTTAGAAACTTTACTTTCTTTAGTTCTTAAGACTGATATCTTAAATCGTTCATTCTGTTTTATATTAAAATCAGGACATCCCAACAAATGATCTTCTATTTCACCTTTAGTTACTTCTTCCTTGTAGTCAATATCGTGTTTACCACAACTCAAATCATCAGAACCATACAATACTTTTTTACCTTTTTGAGATAAAAAGTCATAATTAAAAATTTCTATCCCTAACTCAGAACTTTCAAGGTAATTCTGTTCTGTTGAATATAGTTCTTTTAAGGCGTCATAAAGTTGGTAATAATGCATAAGTCAAAAATATTTTACTAAAAGTAATCATTTGTCTCGGGAATAATTCAAAAAAAAAGGACTTTCTTCAAAGAAAAGAAAGTCCTTTTTTATTTTTTTAATTAAAGTTTTATTAACTCATATTTTTATTATTACCGATAAATGCCCCGCGAACGCAAAAAACTTCTTTTACTTGGTTCTCTGGTACAATTAAATTTTCGTAATTTTCATTATCACTTATAAAAAATAATTCATTTGTATCAGTCTTACGTTTGAACCTATAACAAACAATTCCTTTATCTTTTAAGACTAATACGTATACATTCCAAGGCTTTAGATCTTGTAAACTGATTTTCTCACTTAAAACATAAGAAGTTACCTTAATTGTAGGATACATATTTTCGCTTGATATCTGAAATGCTGTATCAATTTCTTCTTCTGTTGGAAATATAAAAGTAGGACAAATTGCTAATGCATTTTTAGCATCTAAACAGTATTCAAAATGATGCTCAACAGATATCATTTTAACCCTTCTTTTATGAAGATTAAAACCATTAATATTTTCTGATCCCTCTAAAAAAAGAGTATTCAAATCAATCTTGTGTATTTCGCATAAAGCTATAATCTTTTCAAAATGCAGAGATTCCCGTGACTTCCACGATGATACAGTGTTTGGTTTAACATCTAACAACTTAGCTAATTGAAAATCTGTTTTTATTTCTAATAATTCCTTTAATTTTTTAATAACCTCAATACTACTTTTCATAATCCTTTTTATTAATATCTCAATAACCAGACTTCAGTACCACCACTGAATGTAGTTTAGCAAGGTGTAAAGCTTAATTATTGAAACAATCTTATTTTCCCTTTTAATAGTAATTTATAGCAACAGTCTCTATTCCCAATCAAGACAATTTTAAATACTAATTTTAACAAATATAAGGAATTAAAAATCATTTTTTTATCACAAAAGTTATATTTATTATAAATACATTATTAATATAGAAGTAAAAACTAATACGTATAGGTATTAAAAAAAATATAAAAAGGATTATTCAGGGCGAATAATCCTTTTTATAATACAATTTCTAAATTACTTGTAGTATTTCTTGCAATATCTTTTGAGGAGAAGGTAATCCCCCTTGTCTCCATATAATATCTCCTGCAGCATTAAGTAAAACAAGTGTTGGTACTGAACGAATAAAAAACTCCTCTACTAATTCTCTATTAACATCAATATTTATTTTCTCAACCTCAACATTTAAATTTACTATCTCGGGTTCAAGTTTTACCATTGTCTCTTTTAACATTCTACACGGTCCACACCAATCTGCATAGAATTGTAATAATATTGGTTTATTTAAACTATTAAGTTCTTCTACTGTCATGTTCTCGAAATTTACCTTAAAAGTAAGCAAATTAAAATAAGTCTTTTTACTTTACAATTTTACCAAGGTGTTTTATTCGATTCTATGGAAGTAGTTAAATCAAAAACAACCTTAAATACTCCATCACTATCAACACGCTTTAAGTTGTAAGTAAATTCTTTATCTGAAAGTGTAACCCACCATACATTACCTGCAATACTTGGAATTAAATTAGCTGTAAATTGATCGGCAGGAAAAAATTGCGTATCAACTAATCCTTGATTTGTAGCTGTTCCCCCATACATAGTAACCTCATCGGGCATTCCATTTTCTTTTCTATGGTCGTGTTTTAACTCTAAATGTTCGTCTTTTAAACTAAAAACCCACGTACGGGATAAATCATCTCCAACAAAAAAGGGTACTTTTACTATTCCTTTCTCACATAATATCACCTTCATCACTAATTCCTTATCTTGAAAGTCTTTCGGAATTGGATTACTTATTATTTGTCCTTTATACGACTTTCCACAGTGATTAGCTAAATTCTTTAAAAACACTTCTGAATTAACTGATTGTGCTTGACTCAATATACTAACAAAAAAAAACAGTGTTAAATAAACTACTCTATGCATATCTATTGATTTTAAATTTAAGCTAACATACTTGAAAAAAGCGATCTAACAATTTTATGCACTAATATATTTCTCAAATATCTTATTCGCTTTCTTCTTCGTAACTTCTTTCTTATACTTATCGTGAGCAGATAAATAAACCACAGGAGCACTTTTACACATCCCTTGGCATTTCATCTTACAAATGCTGTAATTATCACTCATACCATTTTCCTCCAATAACTCTTTGAAACAACTTTTTGCTTCATCGTTATATCTACAACATTTTTTTCCGTCACAAACGAAGATTGTTCTCTCTCCTTTCTTAACTTTACTCATCGTATTAGAATTTGATACAAATATATCTATTTTTATCTATTCTAATTAAAAGTTTAGTGAAATTATATTTCTCCTATAACAACACTATTTAATACTTAATTACCTCCATTTCTGATTGATTTCGCATAACTCTACATTATATAATAATGGCTACAAACTAACGTATATACAAAAAAAAGAAAGGTCACCTCTAATTAGAGATGACCTTTCTACATAAATCAAATGCTTAAAATTTTATAATCCTTCTTTAATTTGTTCTATCATTTCTGAAATAATTGACATATATAGGAACCCTTCGTATGAAACACCTTTATCCCTACCATCAGTTCTTGGAAAACCTGTTACTTTATCAAACGCACCTTCAGAAGGAGTTTGACCATTCATTACTATAACAGGATAATCTTTCATTGCATAATATACATAGCCTGATCCACTTGTTTGTGAATATTTAAAATCTACTTTTTCACTTAAAATAATAAAATTATCAGAAACCACATTATTAAAGAAAAATCGACTATATCCTGCATATATTTTTTTATCTTTTAAACTAATACTTCTGATTGCCTCACCTAAATTAGGATTACTTGCACTTAAATATTTTGGATTTAAATACCTATGAGTACTCTCTTTTTTAGTTACACCCATTTCATAGACTCCGTTATCACTATTGTACAAATTAGCTTTATAAGTCCAACTTGGACGAAGATTATCATTTGGATAAAACTTTTGCCCAACATTATTTATCCAAGAACCTAATCTGGACATATGCTGATCTGGACGTTGATAAGCACCGCTAAAATATAACAATGTTATTTTTTTCTGTTTAACCAAATCTGCAAACACATCTATAATCTCGGAACCAGAACTATTACGAGCAAAAGGATCACCATAAAATATATCAAAAACAACAATATCTATTTCATTGTTTAAAATATATTGTTTTAAAGCTATTGCTTCATCTTGAATTGACAAACCTGCTGCTTGTGTTCTTCTACTAAAAGCATTTATCCCCAATACTGTAGCAATTTTTCCTTTAGGTCCAAAATTTTCGGTACTATAAACTTGATTAAAATGAATAGGTAAAGAATAACTTCCGTAATGCAGTATATTAAACATTCTTAACCCCGCATTAATTGTAAAATTACAAACTTCACTCTGCTCAATATTTTTATATATTGAATAATTATAAGGTGTACTTGCATTAGGATCTCCTCCGAATTCACCAGATGGCACTAAAGTTACTTGTACTACTTTACCTTGCTCTTCTACTTTAAATACACCACTTGCTGTAAATGAAACACCACTATTTGATAGATCTTTTGTAGCAATTGTATAAGGTCCTGCAATTTTTACTTTTACCTTAATATCAATTCCAAATTTCTCAACAGGAAGAGGTTTTGCAACTGGGTAATTTTTACTTCTAAGAATAATATTACAATTCTCAATTTCATAATCAACTGCTGGTTGTTCAAAATCAATTCTAAATGGTTTACATCCAGTTAAATCTAAAGCTGAATTTGTTTCAAAAGTAAATTCTGTAGAGTCTAATGTAAAAGGTATAACCTTACTTTCTGGTCTTAAAACAACTTCAGTGATATTGTCTTTATCTGCATCAAATGTAAAATTATGTTCATCAGATTTAAAAATAAATCCATCTTTTGAAACCATTTTTAAAGATGCTTTACCCGGTGATAAAACCTTTACAGGTACTCTAAGAACATTTCCTTTTACATCTATTGCACTTCCTTTTACAAATTGCCCTTCTTTTTCAATATTTACACAAATTGGTGTTAGTTTAGTTGGTTCAACCTTTGCATAAATATGTGTACCAACAGGAACACTACCTTGTGTACCAGAATTAGTTTTTATTGGAATTTCAAAACCTTTATTATCAGAAGGGAGATTCGACACAGGTATTCCACTTGCTCTTAAAACAGCAATATTATCTCCAAGTCTTGTAAACTCTCCTTCACCATATAGAGATACTCCATTAACTCCATCTCCTAATGATTCAATTATATATTTCCCAATTCCAGTTACATTTACTCCTATTTCAACTGTATTTAAATTAGTTGTATTTACTCCTAAATATAAAGGCCCCTTTACCTGGTACTCTTTAGGAATAATCGTAAACTTTGTAGCTGCTTTTTTTACATACTGCTTATTATCACAAACCAAGACCTCAGTACCATTTAAATTAACTACAAACGTATCTCCTTGATTCAGATCATCATATCCATCAATAGGAGTTCCTTGTCCAATAATAGCTACTTCTATTGTACCTTTACTTAGAAACGTACCTGTAGTAGAAAAATAATATCCGTTACTCTTTCCTTCTTTTCTTGAGTAAACATCTATTTGATAGGTACCTACTTCATTAATTTTAACCGGTACAGTAACTTGTACATTCTGCCCTGTTATAGGAGTACCTGCTACAAATTTAAAATCATTTGGCTTAGTAATTTGTAACTGATCACAGATACCATTAAACTCTATTTTAGCGGGAGGTAATGTACCACATAAGCTCACCCATTTTTTAGAAATAGCAGTATAATACTCTACACAATCATTATCTATATTAAAAATTGCTAATCCAGTATCAACACTATTATTTACATCAACATTAATTCCATTTCTCTCTGCCGTTGTCATACGAGGAAGTAAAAAACCTTTAGCTTTACTTTCTAATTCTAAAATAGAATTACTCTTTAAATTACTTGGTTGAACTTCTGTTTTATCCGAAATCTTTGTACCTAAATTCTTACCATTTTGTGCAAAAGAAACATTAAAAACAAAACATAATAACAGAAGTTGTATTATTCGATATATATGTATATTTTTCATTGTATATTTATTTTTAGTAAATACCTACTTATTTTTTAATTGTTGTATTTCTTGTCTTAGCAATTCTATATCTTTTTCATATTGCTTCAACTTAGAATTAAGTTCTATTGTATGCAAAAACAACTCCTCTGTTTTCTCTAACAATTGAATACTTAATTCAGAAACATTAAAAGAATATCCTTTTTCATTCTTCTCTAAAGCATCAATCGGTGTAATTCCAGGTAAATGACGATTTGTTGTTATATACTCTTCTACTACATCTAAAGCATTAAAAGAATATTCAGGTTTAATTAGAGATTCACCATCAAAATAATCTTCAAAAACATAATCGGCATAGTAACTGTTAGTTGCTGTAATGGCTCCTTTTATTCTAAGTGCCTCACCTCCAATTGTAGATTTCTCATCATAACCAATACCAACCCATTCCGCATTTGTAAAAACATTTGTACTTCTTGTATTTGCTTGTACTATATCTTCTTTCTCTTTTGACAACCAAGGAGTTTTTACAACTCCTGATATATTAAACGTATGCGTGCGTCTTTTTTCATCTGTATAAGCAATAGTACTTTTACCTTCATCATATTCAAACTTGGTTAAAGTTTGAAGATTTTCTATAGGCAATTTTAAACCTATACTATTTGTTGTTCCCTGCTCATTTGTAAATAGCAAAGCTGCATCTCCTTGTGAATAAACTAAAGAAGTAATTGGTGTTTCTCCAACAGACAATAAATCTTTCACAACAACATCTTGCGTCAATCCTTTTTCATCTTTGTATGAAATCACAGGAATTCTTTCTTCTATATCGATAATTGGTAAGTCGTTGTCAATTGGTCTATCTGTTTGCACTATTAACTTAGAACCATCTTTTAAATGCCATATATTACGCAACTGAACATCTAATTTTGTAAGTGTTTGATGTTTTTTTACTAATTCAGGCATTTTAATAGACAATGTATCAACATTAGGTTTAGCACTATCTGGAGTGTATAAGAAGTTATCTGATAACTTCCCATCAGCACCTAATTGATTAATAAACTCAGGCAATTTTTGTCCTTCTAATAAAGTTCCCTTATCAACATCTGTCAAAAGCTTAATCCACTTTGAATTTGCTGTATCTACTTCATCTTTTTTCCAATAATAAAACCCAGGTGTCAAGCCATTAGCTGTATTCGTATTATAAACTAATAAACTTTCAGGCATCATACCTCCTCCTTTAATAGTTTTAATGTCTTTATTATTTTCCAGAGACACTTTTGGTATTAACACACCTTTATCTGAAGAATGAATATGCAATATTGCAGATTGATCAGGCAATGGAATACCTATTCCAATTCCTCCTTTTTCTTGTGCTAAGGCTATCGCAGTATAACCAAACACAAATAGTGTAAGTAATATTCTTTTCATGCTGTTTTTATTTACTATCATAATCTTATCAAATATACAAACAGCACATATATTTAACTTAAAATAGCTAACAAAAACATATTATTTACAATACAATATATATTATTTTGGTTATTTTCTAAATTTTAACAAATTATAAATATATTTAGTTAACCACACAAGTTTTTAAATGAATTAAATTCTACCTTGTTGTGAAATACAAAAAATAAATGCACTTTATTTTTAATTCCTGCGAATAATTACAACATAATACATAAAATAAATACGAAATAAGCAATATAAATCAAAAAAATAAACAAAAGAATAAATTATATTAAATCAAAATTTTAGAAATGTCTATTTTACGGTAAAAAAATATTATACTTTTTTGAAATTAGTAACAAATTAGGAGTCAACTTTCATAACTGAAATAAACTAAAAATATGACTTCAACAGTTATTTTCATTTCTATTACTTTAACAGAAGTATCTAAATACATCAATTATCTTTTTTACTATACAAGTCATTCATACTTATGAGTTCACGCTCCTTTTTAAATAACTTTTTATTGGCATTAAATAAAGTTGCTCTTACCCTATCTTAACTTTGTACTTCATTTTTGATACTTATAACAAATACACTTACTTTTGTTTTTGTAAAATTATACTCCTTATGAAATTACGTTATTGGATACTTTGTTTAATCTTATTCCTTATTGGTATTCAAAGCATAACGCTTTATCCTAATATCATCGAATCATATTACACAACGGGATTTTATAAATATTATAGTGCAATGTGGGACTCCATAACGCATTGGATCCCCTTTTCTATTGGAGATTTGCTTTACCTCATCGCAATTCTTCAAATTATAAAGAGTCTAATAACCGTATTTAGACGTAAGCAAGAATGGAAAATAAGGGTGAAAACAATTGCAGTTGGAACAATAAAATTCTCTATTGCTTTTTATATACTGTTTACTATAGGCTGGGGATTAAACAATTTCAGACCTTCTTTGCATTCGCAACTTAAAATAGCACAAGGATATGACAATACAGAGCTTATAACGCTTACTAAACGCATTATTACAGAAACGAACACAATTCAGTTGTCTTTGACAAATGATAGCCTTAAAGCGGTCAATAATCAATTTACAACAGAAGAAATACTGGGAGATGCAAAAATTGGTTTACAACAGATTGAATCAACATTTAACTTTGGCAATGTTCCTACCTCTATTAAAGAGTCGCTTTTTAGTAAGCCTCTTACCTATATGGGGTTTTCAGGATACATCAATCCGTTTACTAATGAAGCTCAAGTAAATTACTTAATACCCAAAACAACAATGATCGTTACTGCTTCTCACGAAGTTTCTCATCAATTGGGATATGCAAAAGAAAGTGATGCTAATTTTGTTGGGTTTATGGCAGCATACCATCACCCGAATGAAGTATATAGATATGGGGCAAATATCTTCGCTTTGAGATACTGCCTATCTAATATTGCAAAAAATGAACCAGATGAACTTGAAGAACTCCTTAGTATGCTCAATACAGGTGTAATGGAAAATATAAACGAGAATACTATATTTTGGAATTCTTACAAGAATATCACTGATTCATTTTTTAAACTTTTTTACAGTAATTTTTTAAAAATAAACAACCAAAAAGAAGGTATTCATTCTTATAATAAGTTTGTTGACTTATTAATCAATTACGATAAACTATATGCTTTATATGAGTAGTTAATCTTCATTATGATCTTTGAAGCTCTCCTCTGTTTTACGTTTAAATGGTCTTACGATTAAACGCGCTTGTCTGTCAAACATTAAATAGTTATATAACCAGTTCCAGAAAACAACTAATTTGTTTCTAAATCCAATTAATGACATTAAGTGAACAAACATCCATACAAACCAAGCGAAGAATCCGCTAAACTTAAACTTAGGTAAATCTACAACTGCTTTATTACGTCCGATTGTAGCCATTGATCCTTTGTCATTGTAAACGAAAGCTTTCAACGGTTTACCATCTCTAAGGTTAATTAAGTTATTTGCTAATAATTGCCCTTGCTGAATTGCTGGTTGTGCCATCATTGGGTGTCCTATTGGCGTTTTTTCTGTCATCATTGTTGCAACGTCACCAATAGCAAAAATATCAGTAAAACCTTCTACTTGGTTATACTCATTCACCTTAATTCTGTTACCTCTTTGAATTACAGTAGAGTCAAATCCATCTACCGCAGCTCCCATAACTCCAGCTGTCCAGATTACAGTCTCAGCTGTAAATGTTTTACCAGATTTAGTAGATACAACTTTACCGTCGTAATCTGTTACAATCTCGTTTAACCAAACATTTACTCCTAATTTCTCTAAAAACTCTTGTGCTTTTTTAGATGAATTATCAGACATTGCGTCTAACACCTTACCTGCCCCTTGGATAACGTTGATTTCCATTTTACTTAAATCTAAGTCTGGATAATCTTTAGGCAACACTTGCTTCTTCATTTCTGCTAATGCTCCAGCTAACTCTACTCCTGTAGGTCCTGCTCCAACAATAACGAAATTCATCAATGCGCGTTGCTCTGTATCTTCTGTAGTCAATAACGCAGACTCAAAGTTCTCTAATACTAAACTACGAATGTTTAACGACTGAGGAATTGTCTTCATCGCCATACTATTCGTCTTAATTGCTTCGTTTCCAAAGAAGTTTGTTTTAGATCCTGTAGCAATTACAACATAGTCATAAAAAATAGTACCAATATCAGCTACTACCTTTTTATTGACTGTGTCAATACGTTGTACATTCGCTAAACGAAAGTATATCTCTTCAAAACCTTGTACTACTTTACGAATTGGGTACGCAATAGACCCAGACTCTAACCCTCCTGTTGCTACTTGGTATAACAATGGTTGGAAAGTATGGTAGTTGTGCTTATCTAACAACACAACTTGGAAGTTTTTATTCTTAAGCTTTTTTGCTAAAGCTAACCCTCCAAATCCTCCACCGATGATAACAACACGTGGACGATTAGAAGTAGGAATATTCATCATAATCAATCGAATTTACACGACAAATTTACAACATATTATTGTTATTCGCATTTTTCACATTCGTTCTACCCCTGCTTAAAGCCTTGTGATAATTGACACAAAGCAAATAATATTGTCCTTTTTTATCATTTTGACAATTTGAATTAATCAAATTATAGAATTTTTACTTCTAATGCTAAAAAACAAGCTATTCTGTTTTTTTTACAATTTTTGTTATTTTTCTGTTACAACCTTTAGATCACTAAGATTTAACGGAAAATATCTATAAAAAAAAAGATAAGTCATTATAAACAACTTATCTTTCTCTTTTTATACTAATAACCTTTTACTTAAAGTTATTGCGAATATTTCTTATCATTGGCTCTAAGCCGTTTAATTTCAACTCATAAACCAATGCTAATTGCTCTCCTAACTTTCCTTTTGGAAATCCTTTGTTGTGATACCAAACCACATAATACTCCGGAAGATCTATCAGATACTTTCCTTCGTATTTACCAAAGGGCATTTTTGCGTGAGCTAACTCTATTAAATACTTTTGATCACCAAGCATATTACAATACTTTCACTGTTAGATCATCGCTATATTGCATTAAGTAAACACCTGTGTTTCTAATTGTTCCTTCAGGATTTCTACTATAGATAAAACGATTCTCTACTTCTTGTGTTTTTTGTCCTGCTGTTTTCAAGAAACCATCTTTTTGGAACATTCTCAAAATAACATCTAAAGTAACATCATATCCTCGTGTAGCAAATCTATTTGGATACACGTTATATTTATCCTTGTATTCTTTAGCAAATTCTGACTCCATTTTAGACTCTTCACTATCTCTTGTTACAGATGGGAATGTGTATTTTAAATCTACTAATGTTTGTATTTTAATTTCACTGTAATCAAATATATCATTCTTATCAAACGAAGCTACTTGAACATTGAAATCTCGTACTTTATTTTTCAATTTATCAGTTAATAGTAAAGCTGATGCAATACTATTAGAATCCAATATAAACACATTATTTTGACTTGAAACTAATGTTTTATCAACATCCTTAATCAAGGTTGTACTAATTACTTTTACATTAGGATAATGTCTTTGCATAAACTGTTTTGTCGATGTCTTTTTATCATCTACAACCACAGTTACTTTAGCACCACTTCTGATAAAATGATCTAATAATTGACTCTTTAATACATCGCTATAAGGCATAGTCTGCACCAAGCGATTAGACGCTGTAGCTTTCTCATTTGACAATGGAGAAATTACAACCACTTTATCATTCGGCAACACTTTTACAGCCTCATCAACATTCGCTTTAAAGAAAGGCCCAATAATAACATCTGTATCGTCAAAGTTCTCTGTTTTAAAAATACTCTTTACAGAAGAACTATTCTTTGTCTCATTTGAATCATACACATTAACTGTTAATGGCAGACCTAAATTCTTAGCATAGTCAATTGCCATTAAAGCTCCTGTATAGAAATCCAATGTTAGGTTTAAAAAACCATCAGACTGTAATCTTGTATCTAAATCAATACCTGCTTTATTGGCATTAAAAGGCAACAATAAAGCTATTTCTTTTCTATTTGAACGAACCACAGAAGTTGAAAAATCAACATATCCTCCCGTACTAACACTTGCTTGTGGAATATCAAAATCTACTTTTGACTCTTCTTTTTTCACAGCAGGAGTACCATCAGTAGGAATAATCAATTCCATTCCACTGCGTAATCCTTGATTTAACTCTGGGTTTTGTTTAACTAAATCAGTGATAGAAACACCGTATTGTTTACTAATACTATATAACGTCTGTTTAGGCTCTACAATAATAGTTGTCGTATTACTTGGCGTAGGCTTGGCTTTACCAGCAGTAAGTTCTACTACCTTTTCACCAGCTTTATATCCATAAGCAGGCACCTTTATCTTTTGACCACTCTTTAAACCGTCTTTCAATTCTGGATTCAACTCCAATAATCGTTGCACAGTAGTATTATTAATCACAGCCAAACTATACAAAGTAGCTTGTGGTTCTACGTCAATTGTTTTAAAGTAGATATTATTAATATCTTTAATAGTATCTGCTGTAGACGAAGGTAACTTAGCAGGAATACGCTTAGGTTGTTGATTTGACACAACTACCTCTTTACTTTCAAAAATTTGTTTTTTAGAAGTATCAGCCGCTGCAATATAAATAGTGCTTCCTGATTTCAAACCACCATCTTTTAAAGATGGGTTCCAAGTGTATAAATCAGTAACTGATACGCCATATTTTTTACTAATACTATAAAGCGTTTCTTTAGGTTGAACAGTATGTGTATCTGCAGAAGCAGGAGACACAGCTTGTTTAACCGTTTCTTTTTTCAGTGGATTTGAACTTTTATTACTCTCCTTTTCTAAAAATTCTTTGGTGGGGATTAATAAAAAGCTATTTTCATTTATACCACTCTTAGCATCTGGATTATATTTCAAGATTTCAGATACAGGAACCTGATTCTCTCTTGCAATTTTACTAACAGTATCCCCCTTATTCACTCTGTATTGAACAAAAGATCCCTGTTGACCAAAAGATGCAGTAGTAGTAAAAACAAACGCCGTTAAGGCTATAAATAATTTCTTTTTCATGTAGCAATATGAATTTATAAAAAACGATAAGTCGCTGCAACAAAGTTACAGCGACTTATTCAAATATTTTAATTATTCCCACTCAATTGTTGCAGGTGGTTTTGAACTAATGTCGTAAACCACTCTATTTACACCTTTTACTCGGTTAATAATTTTATTAGAGATTTCCATTAAGAACTCATAAGGTAAGTGAACCCAGTCAGCAGTCATACCATCTGTAGAAGCAACTGCTCTAAGTGCTACAACTTTTTCATACGTTCTCTCGTCTCCCATTACACCAACACTATTTACAGGTAATAAAATAGCTCCAGCTTGCCATACTTGGTTGTACAATCCGTGCTCTTTTAATCCTTCTACGAAAATAGCATCAACTTCTTGTAATAAGCGAACTTTCTCTTGTGTAATATCTCCTAAAATTCTAATTGCTAATCCAGGCCCTGGGAAAGGGTGTCTTCCTAACAATTCAGGATCAATTCCTAAAGAAGCTCCTACTCTACGTACCTCATCTTTGAAAAGCATACGTAAAGGCTCTACTATTTTCAACTTCATAAAGTCAGGTAATCCACCTACATTGTGGTGAGATTTAATAGTAGCAGAAG
The DNA here is from genome assembly GCF_038039755.1 of Myroides sp. C1519. Classification (NCBI taxonomy): domain Bacteria; kingdom Pseudomonadati; phylum Bacteroidota; class Flavobacteriia; order Flavobacteriales; family Flavobacteriaceae; genus Myroides; species Myroides sp. C1519. The sequence goes on along the minus strand of NZ_JBBPHM010000009.1, from coordinate 86,618 downwards.
GTCCTTTTACAGAAATAGACTCAATAACGTCTGGGTAAATAGTTCCTTGTCCTAAGAAAGTAGCATCTTCAATTAATTTTGACTCTGCGTCAAAAACATCGATAAACGCTTTACCAATAGCTTTACGTTTTTGCTCTGGATCTTCTAATCCTGCTAATGCAGTCATAAAAAGGTCTGTAGCATCAACTCCTTTTACGTTCAATCCCATTCCGTTGTATTGGTTTAATACACTTTGGAACTCGTTTTTACGTAATAAACCATTGTTTACAAAGATACAGTGTAAGTTCTCTCCGATAGCTTTGTGTAATAACACAGCAGCTACAGTAGAATCTACTCCTCCAGAAAGTGCTAAAACTACTTTCTCATCTCCGATTTTATTTCTTAAATCTTCAATTGTTTCCTCTACGAAAGCATTAGGTGTAAAATCTTGTTTTACTCCTGCGATATCTACTAAAAAGTTTTTCAACAATGTAGCTCCATCCGTTGAGTGATAAACCTCTGGGTGGAATTGAATTGCATACGTTTGCTCTCCTTCAACTTTGTACGCAGCGTTAGTAACGTCTTTTGTACTTGCTAAAAGAACAGCATTAGTAGGTAAAGTTTTAATAGTATCACTGTGGCTCATCCACACTTGACTGTTTTGAGGAATGTCTTTAAAGAAAACGTCTTCAGCTATAAAATCTAAATTCGCTCTACCATATTCTCTTGTATTAGATGGTGCAACCTCTCCTCCAAAGAAATGAGCAAGATATTGCGCACCATAACACACAGCTAATAAAGGCATTTTTCCTTTAATATTAGACAAGTCAGGGTGTAACGCTTCTTCCGAGCGAACTGAATAAGGACTTCCTGATAAAATTACTGCTTTGTAAGCTGATAAGTCCTGTGGTAAATCATTAAAAGGTAAGATTTCGCAGAATATATTTAACTCACGAACTCTTCGCGCAATCAACTGAGTGTATTGCGATCCAAAATCTAAAATAAGTACATTGTGTTGCATGCGCAAAAATAGTTATTTCAACCGTATCTAAAAAAAGATTTTTATATTTCTTTCAATTTGGTATAATATATGTATTCTAAAGCTTGAAGTTCTTTTTAACAAGAGAACCTGAAAATAAATACTAATTTTTTAATTTTATGGTAATTATACATCGTTTTCTATTATTTTACAATCTCGATTAGTTATATTTGCCTGTCAAAGAATTTATTTTCTTCACTTAATTATTTACAAAAAAACTTATCGTTATATGGAATTCGGAATATACGAAACGCTTATGTTGGCCTGTTTAGTGCTTTTATTAGGTCGTTTTTTGGTTCAAAAAATTAATTTCTTCAAAAAATATAACATTCCAGAACCCGTAGTTGGGGGGTTCCTTGTAGCTTTACTCAGCTGGGGTGTATTTGCATTACTTGACAAAGAGTTCACTTTTCACGAAGGTCTTCAAAATAGTATGATGTACATCTTCTTCTCTTCGATTGGTCTTAACGCTGACTTTTCTAAATTGATCAAAGGAGGTAAAGCTCTTGTAATATTCTTAGTTATTGCAGCTCTTTTCATTTTATGTCAAAATTCTCTCGGAGTACTGATGGCAAAATTAATGAACATCGACCTTCGATTTGGATTAATTGCTGGTTCTATTACTTTAACAGGAGGACACGGAACAGCTGGTGCTTGGGCTAATGACTTTATGGCAAGTGGAAACCCACTACTTGGAGCTAAGGAAATTGGATTAGCTTGTGCTACTTTCGGTTTAATTTTTGGTGGAACAATTGGTGGACCTTTAGCACATCGCTTATTAAAGAAGAAAAACTATACAGAACTAAGCCCTGAGGAAATTGAATTTAGAGAAGAAACACACGAAATGTCTGACGAAGCTTTCCCTGCAGAAAAAGTAACTTATAAATCTATTATGATTACGGTAACAATGCTTTCTGTTTGTTTGGTACTCGGACAAGTATTAGCTGATTGGAACGCACAGTACTCTTTTAAACTACCAACGTTTGTGTGGTGTTTATTTGTAGGTGTAATCATTAGAAACGTTTTAAGCAACGCTTTGAAAGTTAAAATAAACAATGAACCTGTTGACATTTTAGGAAACGTTGGACTTTCAATCTTCTTAGCTTGCGCATTAATGTCTTTAAAACTTTGGTTAATTGTTGATTTAGCTCTTCCTGTATTAGTTATCTTAATTGTACAGGTTATCTTAATGTGGTTATTTGCTGCAAATGTAACCTATAGAGTAATGGGTAAAGACTATGATGCAATCATTTTAAGTGCCGGACATTGTGGATTTGGACTTGGTGCTACTTCTACTGCAGTTGCCAATATTCAAGCTGTTACAAATCGTTTCGGACCATCATATAAAGCGTTTTTAATCATTCCAATGGTGGGAGCGTTTTTTATCGACATCTTAAACGCGTTAATATTAAACTTATTTATTAGTTTCATCTAAACGAAACTTAAAAAACATATACAAAAGGACTATCGGCTGATAGTCCTTTTTTTATTGCCTTATTGCTCCACAATAGGCATCAATACACATTAGCAAACCAGCCATCTACTTAAATCAAATACAGCACTTATCAACTTCATATAACTATATTATACAGCCCCTTTGTATAATCTTTATATATTGTATGTAATCTGCTTGTATATTTTTACATAGAAAGTATACAACCACTATACATAGAGTATACATACATTATACAAGCACTCATATTAAAACATCCTTAAAACTTGTGTAACACCTGTCTTATATATTTTAGTTATTTGATATGTTTTAATCAAAAAACACTGTAATCCACTTCTCAAAAAACAGCTCCAATGCCCCTTTTCCGTTCACTTTACTCCATAAAAAAAGGATAGCATTACTGCTACCCTTTTACTCATTTAAACTTATTTTATTGCTTATAACGATCTAAAAGTCTTTGTAACTTATCTTGAATATCGTCTTCTACAATTCCTCCGTGATAACAAATAATTCTTGTAGGCTGTAGTGATTTGATACGCTCTACTGATGCCAAAGCAGCATCCATATCTAAAGTAAACTGCGGATTAGCAATATTAAACTCGCCTTCCTCTACTACAATTGCATCTGCTGCAATTACGGTTTTACTCGCTGTATCATAGAAAGAGATATGTCCTTTTGTATGCCCTGGCGTAGCTACAACAACTAAAGTATCATTAATCACTTCCTTATCTTTTAAAACACTATCTACAGGGAAGCGTTTAATTGCCTTAAGCTCCTTTACAAAACCTTCCATCATTGGTTTCATTTCTTGCGGAATAAAATTAAGGCTTCCCTCTACTTGTACTAATCGTTCAGCAGGAATTACACCAGCTACAGAATCTGCCTCAGCATCGCTACTGATCACTTTAATAGCTGCATTCTCTTCTTTAAAACAATGTAATCCTTCTAAGTGATCTATATCATCGTGTGAAATAATTATACCTGTTAGATCCGCTATTGAAACACCAAATTTCTCTAACTCTTGTTTGAATTCAGGGTAATTATAAGTAAAACCACAATCGATTAAATAGTTCGTTTTATCAGTGAATTTCACTAATGTAGGAGTGAAAATTGCCGGTAGTCCTTCAGGCGATTGTGCGTTGATTTCTAATATTTCTATTCTCATTTATTAATTTAATTGGGGATATTATAAAATAAAAAAAGCATAATTAAATTTATAATTATGCTTTTCTATTCATTAGCGAACTAATTTCTTGTATTTCAATCGAGTTGGAGCAACATCTCCTAATCGTTTCTTACGGTTTTCTTCGTAGTCTGAGAACGACCCTTCAAAGAAGTAAACTTGCGAATCTCCTTCAAACGCTAAGATATGCGTACAGATACGGTCTAAGAACCAACGGTCGTGGGAAATAACAACTGCACATCCTGCAAAGTTTTCCAAACCTTCTTCTAAAGCACGTAGTGTATTTACGTCTAAGTCATTCGTAGGCTCATCCAGTAAAAGTACGTTACCTTCTTCTTTTAACGTCATTGCTAAGTGAAGGCGGTTTCTTTCTCCTCCTGATAATGTAGCTACTTTCTTATTTTGGTCTGATCCACCAAAGTTAAAACGACTTAAATAAGCACGTGAATTTACTTGGCGACCTCCCATCATAATCAATTCTTGACCATCACAGAAGTTTTCCCAGATAGATTTCTCAGGATCAATATTACTATGAGACTGGTCAACGTAAGCAATCTTAACAGTTTCTCCAATATCAAATGTACCACCGTCTGGCGTTTGTTCTCCCATAATCATACGGAAGATAGTAGACTTACCAGCACCGTTAGGTCCAATAATACCAACGATACCAGCTTGAGGCAAAGTAAAGTTTAAATCATCATATAATAATTTATCTCCAAATGCTTTAGCAACATTTTTCGCTTCAATTACATTTGTACCTAAACGAGGTCCATTAGGGATATAGATCTCTAATTTCTCTTCTAATTGTTTTTGGTCTTCATTTAATAATTTATCGTAATTCTGTAACCTTGCTTTTTGCTTAGTTTGACGCCCTTTAGCACCTTGACGTACCCAATCTAACTCACGCTCAAGGTTTTTACGACGTTTAGAAGCTACTTTTTCTTCTAAAGCTAAACGTTTAGACTTTTGATCTAACCAAGAAGAATAGTTTCCTTTCCAAGGAATACCCTCACCTCTGTCTAATTCAAGAATCCATCCAGCAACGTTATCTAAGAAATAACGGTCGTGGGTTACTGCAATTACAGTTCCTTTATACTGTTGTAAGTGCTGCTCTAACCAATGTACAGACTCCGCGTCTAAGTGGTTGGTAGGCTCATCTAACAATAATACATCTGGGTTTTGTAACAACAAACGACATAAAGCCACACGTCTTTTTTCTCCACCAGATAACACGCTAATAGGTGTATCTCCTTCTGGCGTACGTAATGCATCCATAGCAATTGCTAACTTCGTATCAAGTTCCCAAGCACCTGCTGCATCAATTTTATCTTGTAACTCAGCTTGGCGATCCATCAGTTTTTGCATTTTATCTGCATCTTCATAAACTTCTGGCAAACCAAACATATCATTTATCTGATTAAACTCGTCAAGAATAGCTACAGTTTCAGCAGCTCCCTCTCTAACGATTTCAATCACCGTTTTAGTTTCATCTAACTGTGGTTCTTGTTCTAAGTATCCAACAGTATATCCTGGAGCGAATACAACATCTCCTTGATAGTTCTTGTCTACCCCTGCAATAATCTTTAACAAAGAAGACTTACCTGAACCGTTTAAACCAAGAATACCAATTTTAGCTCCATAGAAAAAGCTTAAATAAATATCCTTAAGAACAGTTTTATTTGTCGATGAGTAAGTTTTACTCACTTTCGACATCGAGAAAATTACCTTTTTATCGTCTGACATAAAGTAAAATATATTGAATTTAATGATTACTAACCTACTACAATTCCGAGTGGAATTTCATAGCAGACCAGCCAAAAATAAGATTTATTACTCAGATTAAAAAGCTGTTTTCTATTTTGAGGTTATAATTGTCCTTTAGTACATCTTTTTATGTAAAAATGCGATTTACTTAATCTTTCAACAGAAGATTACTTTCTGAATAATACACGATATATTTTACCGAAATATTAACAAAAATATTCCCTAAATCTATTGTAGTATTGTGTTTTAAATAGTAATTTGTAGTCAAAATAAATAAGCTCACAGCTATGACAAATTATTCTCTATTTACAGAAAAAGATTTTTGTGAAAACAATCACGAAAACAACTATTATGATCCATCAATCGACGCATACGTTTGTCCGTCTTGCGAGGCTATTTCGCCTGCGAATTCTATATTCCAAGCAGAGGACAAAACAGAAGATGAGTATGAACATCATATTGGAATCTAAAGCAGTGCTTTATAGAATCTTGTAAGCGACTTACTGTGAGACGAGTCGTTTACAAGATTTTTTTTTACCTATATAATATAGCCTTTTAGACACGGCTCAAACGTTTACATTTCAAAACAATTTTCTATTGCTTGTTATTCATTATAGTCTACGCTCAATACTTCACCTTATGGCATAAAAAAAGTCATCTGTTTCCAGATGACTCGTATTGTATTTAAACTCTACCTTTCAATGCGTTAAAGACCCAAGCGATAGCAAAGAAACCAATTCCAACTGCTGTGAAACCCCATCCTGCTATTTCAGAGTATTTGAATGCACCTAAACAGATTAATAGAACTCCCATTAAAATCATAATCAACGTCGCATATCCTAAAATTCTGTTTTTGTTTAATTTGTAAGCCATTATATGTATTTTTAATTAAAAATCTTAACCAACATCTCTTTCAACAAGTCAGCGTGAGGCATTGCTTGAGCTCCTACTCCTTTACTTTTTAAATCAATGTCTTTTAAATGTGCAATAATTGCACTTACTTGTTTCATCTTATAAGTTCTAAAGCCAATTTCATAGTCTTTTATAGCATATTGACTAACCTTTAATTGTTTCATCACATTGGCAGACGACTTGTCTTTTAACCCGTGATATAATAAAAGCTTAGAAAAATAAGAATACACAAGTCCCATTGTTAATACAATTGGATTATTTCTTGTATTCTGAGCAAAGTAATTAGCAATCTTATAAGCTTTTAACTGATTGCGATCTACAATTGCTTTAATTAATTCAAAATTATTAAAATCTTTACTAATACCAATGTTTTTTTCAACAACATCTCCAGTTATTTGAGTCCCTTTAGGTAAAATAATAGTAAGCTTATTAATTTCATTTGCAATCTTAGATAAATCTGTACCCAAGAATTCCACCAACATTGCCAAAGCTTTTGGCTCAATATCATACCCAATAGAAGTTAGGTGTTTTTTTAACCATCCTTCAATCTGATACTCCCTTAGTTTCTTACTTTCAAAAATTACACCAGCTTTTTCAATAGCCTTATAAACCTTTTTACGCTTATCTAATGTTTTGTATTTATAACAAAAAACTAATACTGTAGAAGGTTGTACGTTTGCAACATAACTTTCAAGTTGATCTATAGTTCTTACCAACTCTTGAGCTTCTTTAACAATAATAACCTGTTTTTCTGCCATCAAAGGAAAACGCTTTGCATTAGACACTATCTCCGGAATAGTAACATCTCTTCCGTAAAGCACCATTTGATTAAACCCTTTCTCCTCTTCAGTCAATACATTTTGTTCAATATATTCAGATATCTTATCTATATAGTAAGGCTCTTCGCCCATTAAAAAGTATATCGGTGCAGTTTGCCCTGATTTTATACCCTTAATTATCTCTTTAACTTGATCCAAAATATTAGTTTTATTAAATTGCTCAATCCATGTAGAAAAAAAAATATCTTTGCATTATGCAAAGACTTAATTTTCTTTCGTTTGATTTCAGGTTCAAAAATAGTGAAAATAAGCTATCTATTTTTGATGTTATTCGTAAAAAGTTTATACTACTTACTCCTGAAGAATGGGTTCGCCAACACGTTGTTCACGATTTACTATACGTTAAGAACTACCCTATTTCACTAATAAGTGTAGAAAAAGTAGTGCGAATTAACGGAATGACAAAGCGTTACGACGTAGTTGTATTTAAACCCAATGGTGAGATTGCAATCCTAATTGAATGCAAAGCTCCACAAATAAATATTACGCAACAAACATTTGACCAAATAGCTCGATACAATTTTCAGTTGCGAGCCGACTTTTTATATGTAACAAACGGCCTTAATCACTACTACTGTAAGATGGATTATAAGCAAAGTAAATACATATTTTTAAAAAACTTACCCGATTATAAAACTGGGTTATAAGAACTGTATTATGAATAAAAAATTTGCGGTTGTTATCTTAAATTGGAATGGAGAAAAGTTATTAAAGCAATTTTTACCTTCTGTTATAGAAAATTCACAACAAGCTAATATATATGTGATCGACAATGCATCTACAGATAACTCTATAGATGTATTAAAAAAGGAATTTCCAACGGTTAACATTATTGTAAATCAAGGAAACTACGGATTTGCAAAAGGATATAATGAAGGTTTAACGTCAATCAAAGAACCATACTTAGTTTTGGTTAACTCTGATATCGAAGTTACCCCAAATTGGTTACCTCCAGTGCAAGAGATATTAGATAGTCAACCAGAAGTAGCAATTGTTCAACCCAAGATATTAGACTATAAAAGAAAAACACATTTTGAATATGCAGGTGCAGCAGGTGGTTTTATAGATTCATATGGTTTCCCTTTTTGTAGAGGGAGGATATTTGACACAATAGAACAAGACAATGGTCAGTATAACGACATTACTGATATCTTTTGGGCATCTGGAGCTTGTTTCTTCATTCGTAACGAAGTTTACCAACAATTAGGAGGTTTTGATGAAGACTACTTTGCCCATCAAGAAGAGATAGACTTATGCTGGCGTGCTCATAATATAGGACACCACATTAAATATTGTGGATTTTCCACAGTTTTCCACGTTGGAGGGGCTACGCTACAATACCAAAGTCCAAAGAAAACATATTTAAATTTTCGAAACTCACTATTGACATTATATAAGAACTTACCCAAGAAGCGAAAATTTAGTACAATCTTTTTGCGGTTATGTTTAGACGGTATTGCAGGAGTAAGATATATGCTAATGTTTCAGCCAAAGCACTGTTTTGCTATTGTACGCTCACATTTTGCTTTTTACAAGCGTATTTCAAGCTTCAAAAACAAAGTCAGTAAAACGCCAAAATGTGATTATTATAAAACAAAGTCTATAGTAAAATTGTATTATCTTCAGAATCAGAAAGAATATTTTAAAATATTCGAAACAAAATAATTATTCAATCGCTTCTTATTTTGCACGCATTTTGCTATATTTGACATAACAATTCAATCATTTTTTTAATTATGAGAAAAGTATTTTTAGGATTATCAGTTTTAGCTTTAGTAATGACATCATGTGGTACTAAACAAAAGATTGCTGATTTAGAATTAAAAAATAAAGAAGTTCAAGATTTATTAAACACTTGTACTATTAAATTAAATTCTACTTTAGCAGAAAAGAACGCATTAGCAAATCAAGTTGATCACTTGAAAAAGAACACGAATGACTTAATTAGCAATGTAGGTAACTTAACAATGTTATCTTCTAAAGGGGCTGAAAACCTTGAGAAATCTTTAGAAAGCTTAAAAGAGAAAGATTTAAAAATCTCTCGTTTACAAGATGCAATTACTAAGAAAGACTCTGTTACTTTAGCATTAGTAAGAAGCGTTAAGAAAGAAGTAGGTTTTGACGATCCGGACATTCAAGTAAACGTAGAAAAAGGAGTTGTTTACATTTCTATTGCTGATAAATTATTATTTAAAACAGCAGGATATGAAGTTAACGATAAAGCTAAAAAAGTATTAGCTAAAGTTGCTGCTATCGCGAAAAGCAAACCAGACTTCGAAGTTATGGTTGAAGGACACACTGATAATGTGCCAATCAAAAACGCTATGATGAGAGACAACTGGGACTTAAGTGTTAAACGTGCAGTTTCTATCGTACAAGTATTACAAAGTGATTTTGGTTTAAACCCAGGTCAATTAGTAGCTTCAGGACGTGGAGAATATGTGCCATTAGTTGATAATGACAGCGCAGAAAACAAAGCGAGAAACAGAAGAACAAGAATCGTTCTTCTACCTAAAATCGATCAATTCTATGATATGATCGAAAAAGAAATGAAAGAACTTGCAAAAGGAAACTAATTATAAAGCCACTCTTAATTGAGTGGCTTTTTTTATACCCTATCCTTATTTTTCCTACTATACCTCCCTCCACCTCTATTATTACAATTCTATAAGCAAGTATTACTAAAAAGTTACTTTTTAGATACTTTACAAGTTTAATGTCTTTATTTACCCACAATAACAGTCATATATGAATAAATTATCGTACTTTTAGTATTGATATTTAATTTAATTATGAACGGCATAACAACAAACTTTACCAACTTTGATATCATTGGAGATATTCACGGTCACAGTAACGATTTAAAACAACTTTTATCAGCTTTAGGATACACCACTTCTAATGGCTATTTTCAACATCCTGAAAGAAAAGTACTTTTTATTGGAGATTATATTGACAGAGGAGTTAATGTAATTGAAGTACTTGATATAGTAAAGAAAATGGTTGATAACAATCAAGCCATTGCTCTAATGGGTAACCACGAGTATAACGCTATTTGTTACAACACAAAATCTTCTAAGGGCGAATACCTTCGTCCACATAACAAGAAAAACTTTAATCAACACGCGGTTACAATGGCAGCTTTTATGCAAGACGCTGAATTGTATAAAATGTATATTGAATGGTTTAAAACACTTCCTCTTTTCTTTGAGAATGATAGTTTTAGAGCTGTACACGCTTGTTGGGATGATAAAGGGATTGATGTCCTTAAAAAGAAGTTAGTCAATAATTGTTTAACAGATGAACTATTAGAAGAATCAAGTACTATGGGTACGGAACTTCATTTAGCTGTTGAACACGCTTTAAAAGGAAAAGAAGCGACTCTACCTGAAGGGTTGAGCTTTATTGATAATGATCGTATTTTAAGAACTGAATTCCGTATTAAATGGTGGGAAAACCCTCAAGAAATGACTTATAGCAATATGAGCATACACCCAATCGATAATTTGCCCAATACACCATTTCAATCAGAAGAGAAAAGCTACTATAAACAAGGTGAAAAACCTGTTTTCTTTGGTCACTACTGGATGCCATATTCTGAAAATCAGAAACCTACAGTATTAAAAGATAACGTTTGTTGTCTGGATTTTAGCATCGCCAAAGACGGTAAACTTATCTGTTACCGCTATTCAGGTGAAAACATTTTAGATTCAGCTAAAATTGCTTTTATAAAATAGTAGTTTTTATGTTTAAGTACGTCAAGCATTTTTTAAAACCTAATGTATCTACAGGAGAAAGGATTACTTCTGTGGACAATTACTCTCTATTAAAAAATGAAGATGTTATTTATATAGAAAATGGTTATTTAATAAGTAAAAATAAAATCAACTATTATAATTGTCATCAGTCTATTGACGACATACAAGTTCTATACTTTACCTGCATAAACAACAAAGGATTGTTGTTTATTGCAGGTAAACATAATAGTTATATTCCTATATTTTCTGAAAACTTCGCTAACACTTTTGAGCAATTATCAATTGTTTTAGGCTTTTCAAAACAACTCTTACCTGAATTCACAAGCACTACATTTTGTGATAGAAATCTATTCATTTGGGCAAGAAAAAACGAAACAAATTACACTATTATAGACAGTAAAACATCTACTGATATAGTAGAAGGTTATGAAATTCAAAATTTACAAAGAACTTTTATATCTTGGGATACAACTTATGACGAAGTCATTAATTTAAAAGAAATAGCAGTTTGTACACCTGACAATGAAGACGACTTAATTAAGTACACTTTTACTACACCAGTACGAGTTGGAGATGTTATCTTAAATAATTTTTCTTTTTATGATTGTCATAGAAAAAATATTGCAGTTAGCTCTTACTTTTCATATTGTGAAAACAGTGACCCCTGCAACAAACCTTACATTGAGCTCAAAAATCTACTTTTAAACTACAAAGAATTAAATAGCTTAAAACTTAATAAAACTGAAGAGAACGAATATATTTTAAGCACTACTATACAAACAGAAAATCAAGAGTTCTATCTATCAAATGCTTATCCTGCCTCTTTAGATGCTGGTAATATGAAGGTATTTTTCTTAGTTACCAATCTAAAGGAATACCCTGAATCTGTTATTTATCCTAAACATACACAAAAACTTGCTATAAGTCATTGTACTACTCTGGATGATTCTATTTGTTTAGATACTCAAGCTTATAAGGAAAACCCTAATATTTATAGAATCCCTACATTTATACAAGAGATATCACACAATAAAACATTCATTTGGATTGACGAAAACAATGATGAAGTTGGTTTTTCTGATGATTTATACACACATTTAATACCACGTAAAGAAATAGAATACTTTTCCCTTCATTCTACAATAAGTGAGGGCAATATACTTATATATAAATTATGTGTAAAATTAAAGTCTAATGATACACTGTTAGATGTATTACAATCTTACTCTAACTCTCTTATTCTATTTGAAGATCAAATTAAAAGAGATATTCCAATCCCTTTTAAGAGCCATTTAGACGATTATATCTTTTAACTTAAAAATATTACATCAACGCTTCAATTCGTTGTATTCCTGTACGTTGACATACTAATCTAAAACGCTTATATTCAACTTTATCTTCATATTTAATCTGGGAAATAATATTTAAATAATATACCTTATCTGCTAAGATCGCATCAGGCTCTCCATCTTTTTTAAGTGTATACAGAGAAACATAAGGATTATTCATTCTTTGTGTTAACCGAGTAATATTAAATCTTAAAATATCGTGTATACCATCAAAAGCATATGTACTTTCTTGTAGTACCTTACTGTTTTCTAAACACACTTTTTTTCGGTATAGCATTATTTTCTCATTGTGAATTCTATTCTCCACTTCTAATAAAGCCGATCGATCACGAAGATTCAAAACCTCTTCTGGAACTTTATCTTCAGTTATAAAATCAGAAGCTTCTTTCATCCATCCTATTTTCTGATCTTTTACACTTATCACAGTATTATTATCAAAATATTTACCGCCTAATTTTCCTGCAAAGTAAAATCGCATCAACTCTTTAATTCTGTCCTTTAGCATATAACTAATTACTAAAGCTACAAATAATGGCATTGTGAAATTCCCGAATTTTTGTTGAAATGAAAACGCAATCATAGTAGCAAAAATCATTGATACACCAGCTGCTATACTATAATAAATTTGTTGCGCAATTACACCATCTTCATCTTTTCGTTTATTAGACACCAATACTAAATCAGATTCAACGTATTTATTAAGCATATCGTGACGATAGACAACCTTTTGATTGTTTTCCCTATCACCAATTAATACATCTAAAAACCCTTCTGATTTCCTATATTCTTTCTCTCTTATAATTGAATCAACTAATTCTTTATATATACCAGTAGAAAGATTATCCTTAACGTCCTTTATGACATCCATCAATTGGAATGTATGATTCACTGAAGAATAGGATAAGAATTCATTACCAAAGCTATAATAATTCATTATATCAGAATTACCTTCAAACTCTTTAATTGATTCTTTTACTTCTCTAAAAGAATCGATAATTCCTTGTAAATTCTTTATATACTCTGAACACAAATCAGATAACTCACTTGTATATTTTTTGTTTTTAATTTCACTTACGCTGTCTCTTATTGAACTTCTGAAAATAGCCATAAACATTTTTAATTGAAACTCGTATTCCATACTATTTTCAATTAGATCATCTGCTGTTTTATTTAATAAATTCATCGATGCACGTAAATTATTTAATGGTATAGCACCATTATCTGCGATCTCCCTTAAATGAAATACAGGCGTAATAAATCTAACCTTAGACTTCACGTCTGAATAAAACTGTTGCTTTAAATAAGTTGCGGCATTAATATCAAAAGAATTTGGAATAAACATCCAAGTATTAATATCAAACTCTCTCTTTTCACCTACTTTATCCGTCTTAAACCCTACTTTAATTTCCAAAGAAAAAGGATCGTGGATACTCGCTTCTATCTCAATCATAAACTAACTTAAGACATAAAATATAAATTAACCTCAAGGTATTAAATATATTCATTATACAAGTTCTTTTTACATAAATCTGTCTCTATTTCTAAGTGATACTCTTTAAAAACGTTCATTTTTCATTATTGCCAATTATCTTCAATAGATAATTTTCATTAAAAAAGACATTAATACTAATAAAAAAGAAAAAAAAGACACTAATTACAATAAACCTCAACACAAGGTAGTTTTGGTTATAAATTAGATAATTTAAGATAATTATGTAATTAAAATTTACAATTTTAACATTATAACCTACCTTTGTAGTCAACTTAAATCAAAAAAAGAACACCTCTTATGATACAATTTAATTCAGACATTAAAGAATCAATTCAACTACTTAAAAGTGATAATATCATTACACAAAAAGCAATTAACTATCTCATTAGTGATAATGTTACCTCTTTAGGTTTTTACTCTTTATTAGAAAACAATGGCATATACAATGCACAAAGCTTAAAAAAATATTTTTTAAGCTTGCTTATTGATATCAAAAATGAAATCATTAAAAAACACCATTATTTTAAAGAAGAACACATTATTGATTTAAAGATTATAAAACGATTATTTCAAATTAATGATAATGAACTACTTCATTATAAATCACAGGAAATAGATCTTATAATCAATAATCAACTTATGTATTTAACCAATAGAAAAGAGTATAAAAGACATCTAAATATCCTCCAATCATTATTAGGTATATCAATCAATGGTGACACTACTCTTTCACACAAGAGCACACTCACTGATATATCAAATATAGAATTAGCAATGTAATAGAAATAACAACTAAACTCTTTATTACTTTAAGCAAATATTGCATTTTCCAGATAGAAATAATAAGCATTTAATAAAATTTATTTACTATTAAAGAATGGCATACTTTTTACTACAATAATACTATACAGTACTTCACATGAAATTTTTCACTAATATATTTTTAGCAATAATAGCTTTTGTACTAATTAAAATTAGTATATACTCATTTAATAGTATTGCAAATAATTTATATACCGGTACTGACAACCTTTTTTTAATTACAATTTTCATACTTGTAATCTCCTTAACAAGTTCGCTTTTTATTCTCTCTTACATTATATGGACAGCTTTTAATTCCATACAGAAATATACTCAGTTAAAAGAATCTAAAAACAAAAGCTAACTTACTTTGTAAAATACCGTCCATTTCTAAAATTTACTCTATAAAAAAAGGACCTTTATAAAATAAAGATCCTTTTAAATATATCTATTCAGATAAGAGAATACTATTTACTAATTGTTTAGCATTACTGGCATAACCAACATAGTTACAGATTCCCCATCTTCTAATCCATCTACCGGAGTTAAAATTCCTGCTCTATTAGGCAATGACATCTCTAATAAGATTTCATCTGATTGCAAGTTATTTAACATCTCTAATAAGAAACGAGAGTTAAATCCAATTTGCATATCATCACCTTGATAATCACAAGTTAAACGCTCATCTGCTTTGTTTGAATAATCAATATCTTCTGCAGAAATGTTTAACTCAGTACCAGCAACTTTAAGTCTTAATTGATGTGTAGTTTTATTAGCATAGATAGCCACACGTCTAACCGAACTTAAAAACTGTGTTCTGTTGATCAATAACTTATTCGGGTTTTCTTTTGGAATAACAGCCTCATAATTAGGATATTTTCCATCAATCAAACGACAAGTTAAGAAGTAATTTTCAAAAGCAAACTGTGCATTTGATTCATTAAACTCAATTGTTACATCTGCACCTGAAGACATTAAGATGTTTTTCAAAATAGTCAATGGTTTCTTAGGCATAATAAAACTTGCTTCATTTGAAGAAGTAATATCTGCTCTTGAATACTTAACTAATTTGTGAGCATCTGTAGCAACAAAAATTAATCCCGCAGGTGAAAATTGAAAAAATACACCAGACATAACTGGTCTTAAATCATCATTTCCAGCAGCAAAGATAGTTTTACTAATTGCTGTTGCTAATACTCCAGCAGGAACTTCTGTTTTAGAAGGATCTTCTAAAGACTCAGCTTTAGGAAACTCTTCTCCTAATGCATAAGCTAACACATATTTACCTACATCAGAACTGATTTCAATGGTATTGTTTTCCTTAACTGAAAAAGTCAAAGGTTGTTCTGGAAATGTTTTCAATGTTTCCAACAACAATTTAGCAGGAACAGCTATACTTCCTTGACTTGTAGATTCAATCTCTAAAGTAGCTGACATTGTAGTTTCTAAATCCGAAGCAGAAACCTTCAATATATTATTATCTAACTCAAATAAGAAGTTATCTAAAATATGTAAGGTATTACTACTGTTGATTACACTACCTAGAACTTGCAATTGCTTTAACAAGTAGGAACTCGATACTATAAACTTCATACTATAATTATTTTATATGTAAAATGCTTTTACAGCCACAAATATATTCGATAATTGTCAATTATAAAAGCAATATTAGACTACTTTTTAACGAACTTACGTTTTCTTAACACTATAAATATAACACCAAAAACCATAACTATCACAATTGGAATAATTAAAACCATTAATTGTATAGTATTATACACTTGAGAGACCTTCATCTTATCAAGCATTGGTATCTTTACTTCTTTTGTTCGTAAATCTATTAATCCGTTATCATCTAATAAGTAATTCACTGTATTTAATAAAAACTCTTTATTTCCATACAGCTTATTTACCCAACGGTCATATCCCAATTCTAACGGAGTACCTTTACTATCGACTTGATTACGAACAATATCTCCATCAGAAATTACAACCATTTGCGTTGGTTTACTTTCGTATTGAGGTTCTTTTAAACTAAATGGCAGAACCCTATTTTTATAAACAGAAGTAAAACTACCCTCTAATAAAACCCCCATTATATAACTCCCTTTACCTTCAAAAAGCTCGGGTGTTGTTTCTTCATTTAAAACTTCAAAACTTATTTCGTTTGGCACTCCAACCAACATTGAGTACTTAGATGAACTTAACAATACTGTCTTACTCACTCCATTTTTCAATGTATCAATTGACGAGGCAAAATCAAGCTTTATTCCTTCTATATTTTTTACGATCGGATGTTCTGACTCTGGATAAACAAATGGTGCAAACTTCCACACAAAATCCCCATATTGTGTTTCACTTCCTTGTTTTCCAATAGCCAACTTAATTGGAGTACCTATCTCATCTTTCACAAGATTAGCATTCAAACGCACACCATATTTAAAAAGCATCTCCCCTAAACTCTGGTCTTTATTATAAGCTAACAAGGAACCAGTATTTTTCAAACTATCAAAATCAGCTTGTACTTGATCCAACAGCCACATTGTTTTCCCGCCATTCATTATATACTGATCCAAAACCTCTACTTGCTCTTCTGTGAAGGCTTTGGTCGGTTTTGCTATAACAGCAAGATCATACTCTTTTAACTGCTCTAATGTTTTTTGTGGAGCTACTGCTACAGAATCTAATGTAAACGGCGCGATATGATAACTCTCTCTTACAGACATCAAAAAATCTGCGATATACATATCCTCTAATTCGCCATTACCCTTTAGAATCGCAATTTTCTTACTCTTCTCTTCTGTAACTTTATGCAATGCATCTGCAAAAGCATATTCCAAATGTTGCACAGAAGAAATCACTTTCTCTTCTGTATTAGCCCCCATTAAATTTTTCAACAATTGAACACGAGTAGCCTTCTCTCCTTTTGACACAATAGCCCAAGGATATACTAATTGCTGACTCTGAGTCCCTTTATCATTAACAGAAATAGTAACAGGTTTTAGTCCGAAGTTATATAATTCCTCCAAGATTTGTTCTTGTGAACCACCTTCTTCACTTGGATCTATAAATCTAAAACGCACATTAGAATTACGAGCTTGAAACTCTTCTAACAACTGTTTTGTCTCGCTTTGTAGTTTTCTAAACTCTTGTGGAAAGTTACCTTTTAGAAACACATCTATCTCTATAGGCTCTTCAATTCTATCTACAATGTTATTAGTGGCTTTAGACAAAGTATAACGCTTATCTTGAGTAAAGTCATGTCGAACATATAAATAAGCTCCTAAAGCATTTAAAACTACCAACCCAACGAATAGCCTTAACAGTAACGAAACGTCCTTTCTATAAAACTTCTTCATTATTTGCGTAGCATTTTAATTTTAAAAACGGTAAATCCAAGAAATAGAGTAGCGACAGAACCGAAGTACAACAAATCACGAGTATCTAAAACACCTCTTGATATACTTCTGAAATGATAGAACATTCCTGTTTTTGCAAACCATTCTCCAAATACTCCAGACATCATATCAATTCCTATAGAAAAGAAAGCACATAAAACTATTCCAATTATAAAAGCAACGATTTGGTTTTCTGTAATTGAAGATGAAAACACACCAATTGCAGCATAACTACTAACTAAAAAAAGTAGTCCAATAAAAGACCCAACTATGCTTCCTAAGTCAAAAAACTGACCTGGCAACACTAAGTCTTTTAATACAAAAACGTAAACAATCGTTGGTAAAATAGCTAAAACAATCAAAAAGAATACTCCAAAGAATTTCCCTAAAACTATTTGCCAAACACTCAATGGCTTGGTCAACAATAATTCAATAGTTCCATTTTTAATTTCCTCTGAAAAACTCTTCATAGTAACAGCTGGAATTAAAAAAATCAATACCCAAGGTGCTAAATTAAAAAATGGAGATAAGTCTGCAAATCCACTCTGCAAAACGTTAAAATCTCCATCAACGAACCACAACAAGCCTCCATTAATAGCTAAAAAACTGATTATAACTAAATAACCAGTTAATGAACCAAAGAAGGACTTTATTTCTCTAAGACAAATTGCTTTCATAAAACTATTAATTTAGAGTAACAACCTTATCTACGCTCCAAGCCTCTGCCCTTTCTTTGAACATTGTTTTCACGTTAGGCCATATTTGTCCAAACAATTCTGATTTTTTATAATTTTCAAGACTCTGTTCTTCATCCCAATAGCTATAGGTAAAGAAAATATTAGCTTGATGTTTATCTTGATATACTTCTAAAAATTGACAGCCTGGATAATGGCGAATTTTCTCCTTATCTGAATTAAAATGATCAAGAAAATCATTAATTCTATCTTCTTTTAAAGTCAACTTTACAATTCTTATAAACATATCTTTTTCTTTAATTTTGTTCTTCCTGATTAAAATCAATTACGATACTATCGTTCAAATTAATGTTCATCAAATTACGAGGTGTACCTCCTGGTGAATCAGGTTTAGAATAAAACAAAGCAATTGTCAACAAGTCAACATCGTTGAATAAAACGACTAATTCTCCCGCTCTATCCCTTAAAGATGCCCAATCCGCATTTTTAAAATCTGCGAAATAATGACTCACCCTATTCACTCTATAATCTTTAAAGCGTACGGCATATTCCCTTCCTTTTTCTAAAGATTCAAAGCACTCTTTTGTAATATTTGTAACAAGATTTCCGTAAGAATCCTCGTATATAACTTTTCCTGAAATTCGGTCTTCTCCCACAACAAGGTTACTTGCTAAACGATTAGGCACATAAATAGTGTCTGTAAAAACACCTATATCTCTCAAAGCTCTTCCTTCGTGTAATTGATAAGCACAATAAACAAAAATATCATTTGATTTCATAATTCCATCGTGATTTATGAAAATCGCCTCATCATAATCATTATTCCCTAATACAACGCTTATTATTCCATTATCTGATGTAATAAAATAATGTCCATCATATTTCACACAAAGTGCTTTAGAATACTCCGTAATAGACGCATCAACAGCAATGATATGAATTGTTCCCTTAGGAAATTGTTTATAAGCTGCACCAATAACAAATCCCGCCTCTTCCGTATTATATTTTCCTATTCCATGTGAGATATCTACCAAATTACATCCAATGATATTTGAATAGATCTTCCCTTTCAAAGCTCCTACATAATGGTCTCTATATCCAAAATCTGTCGTTAGTGTAATTATTCTTTGCATTTTTATTTTTCAATATATTTTTAAGAAAAATGGTTTTTTTATAGTAGATTTGAACTACAAAATTAGATTATTTTTTTTAATTAACTCTCATTGGTATTGAACGAAAGGATAATTGAACTCACAGATTTTAGTCCCAAAGACTTTTGGGGACCACAAGACACTCATTTAGATATACTTAAGAAGCTATATCCAAAAGTAAAATTAGTTGCAAGAGGTAATTTCTTAAAAATTTATGGAGATCCAGAGGTTCTTGATGAATTTGAAAAGAGTTTTGACCGACTTATAAAGTATTTTACGCGATATAATCGTATTGATGAAAATGCAATCGAAAGATTAGTAATGGATAGCGCTCCACCTTCACTCCCGTCTAACGATATTCTTGTTCACGGAGTTTCTGGTAAAATCATTAAACCCCTAACTCCAAATCAACATAAACTTGTAAAATTTGTTGAAAAGAACGATATGGTTTTCGCTGTAGGGCCAGCTGGTACGGGTAAAACATATACAGGTGTTGCCCTTGCTGTAAGAGCTTTAAAAAATAAAGAAGTTAAAAGAATAATTCTGACAAGACCTGCGGTAGAAGCTGGAGAAAACCTTGGTTTTTTACCTGGTGATATGAAAGAAAAGTTGGACCCTTATATGCAACCACTTTATGATGCATTAAGAGATATGATTCCTCCTCAAACTTTAGATGATTATATTTTAAGAGGAGTTATTCAAATTGCGCCACTTGCTTTTATGCGTGGACGAACTTTAGACCACGCTTTTGTAATATTAGATGAAGCTCAGAACACAACACATTCACAAATGAAAATGTTCTTAACTCGTATGGGAAAAAATGCTAAGTTTATAATTACAGGTGATCCAGGACAAATTGATTTACCACGCAAAGTATCCTCTGGCCTAAAAGAAGCACTATATATATTAAAAGATGTAGACGGTATAGGAATGTTGTATTTAGATGATAAGGACATCGTACGACACCGTTTAGTTAAGAAAATTGTAGATGCATACAAAAAAACAGAAGATAGACCCGATTTAATGTCTATTGAAGAGATAAAAAAAATGGAGAACTCATAGTTCTCCATTTTTTATTAAGTATCATTATAATTCTTACATTGAATAAGTATCTCTTAAAAAAGTCAATTTTTGTTTATTGCCTTCAAATAAATATAAGTAATCATCTTTTAATTCAAACTTATCACAACTATCCAATACCGAAAGTAACTCTTTTTCTTTTTGATACATTTCTGTAACATATTCCGGAGATAAAACTACTTTAAAAAATATAGAATCACCTTCACATCGAATATCACCATAAATCATATGGTTACCACCACTTCCAGAAAAACTTCTTGTATTGATATCAATACAAATCATAGGTATTTGATTAATCCCTAATTCCTCTACCCTTTTATCTTCATAGGACTGAAAAATCCAGTTACCTGATAATTTTTCTGTATAAATATAATGTCCAAAACAAGCGAAATCATTAATGTTTTCAACATCATCAACTTTCTTAACTAATCTAACTGCAACAGAATGATCAAATCTACCATCAGCAAATTCACGTGCTGTCTCATCTTCATAAATAACTATTTCAATCTCTTCATGTTTAGTTTGAGACTTATATATCCTACATTCTCCATCAACCAAAGGTTCTACAAAAGGAAACACTATTTTTTGATTTGGTTTTGTACTTGAATAAACAATACCTTTTCTACTAATAGAAACTACCTGAGGTGAATCTTGAGCAACTGCTTTAAAAAACGTACCATCAAGATCGTTTTTATTCAACAAATCAATTTGCTTATTACTGCCCTCTTTATAATTTTTCTCCTTTACATGGTCAACTCCACAAGATGGAAACAATGAAACTGTTAATGCCAATATCATATTTTTCTATTTTCAATGTACAAAGGTAAATCCAAACTAATGCCAAACTTTAAATTTATCATTAATTTATGCTTTTTTTAACAATATACACTGCAATTTATTAAACCCTAATTCTTTTCGGTTGCAAAGATAACACATCTGCAATTATAAAAAATCACGTGACGTCAACATTTGACAAATTATAACATAAAATTAATACAACAAAGCTATTTTTCAATACTATAACTGTTTCATTTCTGTTTTTAATTAAATGACTTAGCTTTTATGTCAAATCCCCAAACTCACTTAAAGTAATATCTTTTAATACCTTTGGATCTATTCCGATACTTATTCCTTTTCTTCCTCCACTTACATACACTTTAGCTAAGTCTTTTACACTTTCATCTATAAAAGTTGGATAATGCTTTTTCATTCCTATTGGCGAGCATCCTCCTCGAATATACCCTGTAACATCAAGCAAATCTTTGACAGCTAACATCTCAATCTTCTTTTCTCCTGATATTTTTGCTGCTTTTTTTAAATCAAGTTCTCTATCAATTGCAACGACAAACACAAAAAAAGAATTCCCTTTACCCTTCGCTACTAATGTCTTCAACGATTCATTTGCAGCAACATTTAACTTTGCACATACAGATTCACCATCTATAAGACCATCCTCTATCTCATATTCAAAAAGATCATAATTGATTTTCTTACTATCTAAAAAACGAATTGCATTCGTTTTATTTACTTTTTTACTCATCATATTATTTTGGACAAAAGTAAAAAAAAACACTATTAAATTATAATAGTGTTGTCTTGTATCCTGTTTGTCTTAAACAAAACATGAAATCATCTTCCTTATCACAAATGCAATAAATTCGAATAGTTGAACCTTCTGCCTTCTTAAAAATTGGTTTAAAACTTTTTGGCAATGTGGTATAAAACTCTTCTAAGTTAGTTACTGCATACTTATGGTCTATTTCTACTGTAACCAACACAACAAATTCGTTTCCTTTTAATTCTATTGGTAATTTCATCTTTTTCTTATTTTATCAGTTATTGAAGCAATTTATAAAAAAAAACGTCACATTTTCACTACTCTTAAAAATATTTTATAGGGAGAATACGTTTTTTAAAGAAATGAAATAGTCACAAAGTGCACTTTTTTGTCGTTTATTAATTACAATCAATAAATTTTATAGACTTATCAACATCATTTTGTGGAAAAATAATTTACTTTTGCGACAAATAACTCAAGTAAGCATATATAACAACTTAGAAAATGCAAAACATTCCTAGTGTTGACTTACGTGATTTCCTATCGGATGACCCGGTACGTAAACAAAAGTTTGTAAATGAAATCGGAAAAGCCTACGAAGAAATTGGATTCGTAGCATTAAAAGGACACTTTTTAGATGATCAATTAGTTGAAAATCTATACACAGAGGTTCGTAACTTTTTTAATCTTCCTTTGGAGACTAAAGAACAGTATGAAATTCCTGGCATTGGAGGACAAAGAGGTTATGTAGCCTTTGGAAAAGAAAGTGCAAAGGGAAGAACTGAAGGAGATTTAAAAGAATTCTGGCACTTTGGTCAGTATGTTGACAATGATCCGAAATTAGAGGAAACTTACCCAGCTAACGTTGAAGTAAAAGAACTTCCTAATTTCAATTCTATTGGTAAAGAAACATACCAAATGCTTGAAAAAACTGGTGTTTATGTATTAAGAGCTTTAGCTCTATTCTTAGACTTAGATGAGTTCTACTTTGACAAGTTTGTTAAAAACGGAAACAGTATTCTAAGACCTATCCACTACCCACCTATTGTAAATGAACCTAAAAATGCAGTGCGTGCAGCAGCACACGGTGACATTAACTTGATCACTCTATTAATGGGAGCTCAAGGTAGAGGTTTACAAGTACAAAACCACGATGGGCAATGGATTGATGCAATCGCTGCTGAAGATGAATTAGTAATCAATGTTGGGGATATGTTATCAAGACATTCTAACAACAGATTGAAATCTACTATTCACCAAGTAGTTAACCCACCAAAAGAATTATGGGGTACTTCAAGATACTCAATCCCTTTCTTTATGCACCCAGTGAGCGATATGCCATTGAACTGTTTAGAGAACTGTATTGATGACAACAACCCTAAATTGTATGACGATATTACATCAGGAGAATTTCTACACCAAAGACTTGTAGAATTAGGATTGATCAAATAATCAAACAAACAATAATAAGACTCATAAGAGGAAGTATTTATTTACTTCCTCTTTGTTTTTAATCACATAGTAATTCTACTATTGTATTCCTTTTTTATATCGTTTTTAGGACATTTGTCTTTTTAAACCTTTACTTATTTCGTATCTTTGATAGTAATCAGATATTAACAACTCTATATTTATACTAATATTATCTATGAGCAAAAAAATGAATAGCTTGGAAGACTTAGGAGGCTTTGTCTTTTCTACCAATAAAGATTTTGAATTTGAACAAGAAGAAAGTGTTGAAACACTTAATAATAAAGATCAAAGACTTGAAGCTCATTTAGATAAAAAAAATAGAGGTGGTAAAATAGCCACTATAATTAAAGGCTTTGAAGGGTCTGATGACGATTTAAAAACTTTAGCTAAAAAACTTAAAACCTTATGTGGTGTTGGAGGAAGTGCTAAAGATGGAGAGATTATCATTCAAGGTAATTTCAGAGATAAAATAATGGAATACTTAATTAAAGAAGGCTACAAAGTTAAACGTGTAGGCTCATAATCAAAATAATAGATCATGAAGATAAAATCATCTGAATTAATACTTAATCCTGACGGAAGTATTTATCACTTAAACTTAAGACCTGAAAATATTGCTACTGATATCATCTTTGTTGGTGACCAATATCGTGTAGATCGTATTACTAAACACTTTGATAATATTGAATTCTCTACACAAAAAAGAGAGTTTAAAACAACAACAGGTACGTATAAAGGTAAAAGACTTTCTGTAATCTCTACTGGTATCGGTCCTGATAATATTGATATTGCAATCAACGAAATTGATGCATTATTCAATATTGACTTTGAAACAAGAGAAATCAAAAAAGAACTTACTTCAGTAAATATTGTTCGTATTGGTACTTCTGGATCACTTCAAGCTGATATCCCTGTTAATAGTTTTGTATTATCTCAATATGGTTTAGGTCTTGATAACCTAATGCGTTCTTACGTTATTGACGAAATCATCAACGTTCCAATGGAGGATGCTTTTATCGAGCACACTAATTGGGATTTAAGAAAAGGACGTCCTTACTTTGTACAAAACAGTCCTGAATTAGAGGCTAAATTAGCATCTGACCTTACTTACACAGGTATTACTGGTACTGCTGGCGGATTCTATGGTCCTCAAGGACGTGTATTGCGTTTAGCTATTCAAGATCCTGAATTAAACCACAAAATTGACAACTTTAAGTTCGAAAATTACAGAGTTACTAACTTTGAAATGGAAACTTCTGCTATTTATGGTTTATGTAAGTTATTAGGACACCATGCGGTTTCTTTAAATACAATTATTGCAAATAGAGCTAATGGTACTTTCTCAGAAGATCCTTATGCTGCAGTTGATAAATTGATCATTTATACATTAGATAAGTTAGCTCAATAGTTTTAGGGCTCCATCAAATATTATTATAGAAAAGCTACATTGTAAAAATGTAGCTTTTTTTATTTCATTATATACCATCACTTCAATCTAATTTAGATTCTATCTCTACATTTTTTAATTAAAAAATGTACACAAAAGAGTATAAACACTTCATTTTCTATTATTTCAGCTTCCTTTTTTAGGTAAAAACAATCCATTCACAGACTTTCTTATATAACATTTTTCAATGCTCTCCTCTCTCTTACTCCTTTATATATAAAGCATACAGCTAAAAACCCCCTTTACTCTTGCCTAATGCTTCTAAGACAATTCTCCGACAATAGTGGGACATTCCTTCGAGAATAGTGGGCTGAAAGCCATTTTATCAAACAACTCTCAGAAAAACCTCGAAGGATTGTGCTATAACTCCACTTATATAGCTCTCAAAAATATTTGCCAAATTAATTACTGAACTTTTATTTACACTTTATATCTTCCTTAGTCTGGAATTTCTACCAGTAATTCCACAAGTTTAATTACTATTAAATATTTTTCAAAAACCAAGTCCCAACAACGACATAATAACGTCACTTTTTGACTAAAAAATGAATATTATAGGTTACAAGTCCCGTTTTAAGGCTTTTTTTTGCGAATCTATCAATCATTCCCTCCTAAAGGTTTGAATTAAATTCAGTGAAAAATACAAAACATAAAACTTTAGTTTTGCTATCTTAATTTTAACAGCATAAATAGAATTGAATATGGTAAATACTACTAATTAATACATAAATTATGTAAGACTCTTTTTTATTTGATTGTTTGATATAAATATCCTTAAATTTAAGGTGCTTAAAATTTTTATTTGAAATGACGAAAGAAGACTCGAGATTAGAGAGAATAAAATTCGCTCCGTATAGAGAACGAATTATTTCTGCAGAAGAAGCAGCTCTCCTAATTCATGATCAAGCTGTAGTTGGAGCTAGTGGCTTTACTAAAGCCGGTGATAGTAAATCTGTTTTACCAGCATTTGCTCAACGTGCAGCTGAAGAAAATGTTGCAATTACTTTAATTACTGGTGCATCATTAGGACAAACAACTGATGCTGATTTAGCAACTAATAATGCTCTAATTCGTAGAATGCCTTTTCAAGCTGATGCTGTTTTAAGAAAGTCTATTAATAGTGGACAGGTTAAATACATCGATCAGCACTTGAGTGAAACAATAGAACAGTTACAAGAAAAACATATACCACAAGTAGACGTCGCTATTATCGAGGCTACTTATATTAATGAAGATGGTTTTATTATTCCTACTACTTCTATTGGAAACTCAGCGTACTTTGCAAGTGTTGCAAAGAAAATTATCATTGAGGTAAACTCTGCTATTCCATTGAGTATTGAGGGTATCCACGACAACTGTGTGCCTATTAAACAACCTCGTAGAGAGATTATCCCTATTCACAATTGTGAAGATAGAATTGGAGAAACTTTCATTCGTTTAAACCCTGATAATGTGGTTGGTATTGTATTTTCAAGTATTGAAGATACTCCTGCTCTATTGCCAGAACCAGACGTTAAAACTTCTGCCATTTCTGGTCACTTATTAAAGTTCTTCGAAGAAGAAGTGAAAAAAGGAAAGCTAACACATTCTCTACTTCCACTTCAAGCTGGTATTGGTAAAGTAGCTAATGCTGTTTTAACTGGATTTATTGATGGTCCTTTTAAAGACCTTACAATGTACTCTGAAGTATTGCAAGACAGTACTTTTGATTTAATTGACTCAGGTAAAATGGTATTCGCTTCAGGTTCGTCTATTACAGTAACAGAAGAATGCTATGAAAGATTAATCAAGAACTTTGACCAATATAAAGACAAACTTGTTTTAAGACCACAAAACATCAGTAATGCTCCTGAGGTAATCCGTAGATTGGGGATTATTGCAATTAACACAGCTATTGAATTTGATATTTACGGTAACGTAAACTCTACTCATATTGGTGGTAGTAAAATGATGAACGGTATTGGTGGTTCTGGAGATTTCGCAAGAAATGCTTATTTAAGTATCTTCGTTACACAAGCTGCTTCTAAAGAAAACAACGTTATATCTCACGTGTTACCAATGGTTTCACATACAGACCATACAGAACATGATGTTGATATCTTAGTTACAGACCAAGGTTTAGCAGACTTAAGAGGTTTGTCGCCAAGAGAACGCGCCGAAGTTATTATAGAAAACTGTGCTCATCCTGATTACAAGGCTGAACTAAGAGATTACTTTGAAAGAGCAAAACTTAACCAAGGACATACTCCTCACATTTTAGAAGAAGCTTTCAAATTCCACATTAGATTTAAAGATAAAGGTTCTATGAAACCTGAATAAAACACCAAAAATCTCTACTGTTTTCTATAGTAGAGATTTTTTTATTTCTACCCATTTTATTCGCCAAAGCATTATGCATTTTACTATCTTAGCAGTAAAATGTATAAGTAAAAATGAAAAAAGTAAATATTGTAGGAGTGCCAGAACATTTTAATCTTCCTTGGCACTTATGTATTGAAAACGGGGAATTTAATGAACTTGGAATTGATTTACATTGGCAAGATATTCCTGAAGGAACAGGTAAAATGTGTCAAATGCTCCGCAATGAGGAAACTGATTTAGCTGTCATTCTGACTGAAGGGATTATCAAAGATATAATTGATGGTAACAACTCTACAATTATTCAAGAATATGTGGCTTCTCCTCTACTTTGGGGGATACATGTTGCAGAAAACTCACCGTATACCAAAATAGAAGACCTAAAAGGAAAGAAAATTGCCATAAGTCGCTTCGGCTCAGGCTCTCATCTTATGGCTATCGTTCACGCTAAACTGATGAATTGGGATATCAATAGTTTAGAGTTTGTCATTGTAAACAATATAGATAATGCTGTGGTTGCACTTACTAATGGTGAGGCTGATTACTTTATGTGGGAACATTTTATGACTAAACCATTAGTTGACCAGAAAATTTTTAGACGTTTAGGTGACTGCCCTACTCCCTGGCCTTCTTTTGTTGTAGTTGCAACTAAAACGTTTGCATCAAAAAACAAACGTTTAATAGACAACTTATTGGAATGTATAAATATGACTACAAGTGAATTTAAACATATTCCAAGTATTGACAGAACTTTAGCAACTAAGTTTAATCTACAAATTGAAGATATCAAAGAATGGTTAATGATAACTAAATGGTCTCAAAAACAGCTTTCAGAGAAAAATTTTGACAAAGTTCAAACTCAATTGAAAGAATTAAACCTTATTCCACATACTACAGATTACAAAAAAGTCGTTCTATAATAGAGCAAATATAAAATGACGCATAATCAAGAATTGAATAACTCCTCAAAAAAGAAATGGTATATGTACCTAAGGCTTCCGAAGCCTTGGGATAATATTGTTATACTTATTCTTAACGTCTTGATTACGATTCCTATCTTTATAATTGCACATCAAAACTTAATTGATCCAGACTGGCAATATCATATTGACCGTGTTGTCCTATTTATCGCTATTGTAGCCGTATTACAATTTTTGCTACAAAAAATGAAAACAGTTTTATTTATTCTTATTTTCATTTATTTAGGAGCTTTAATTTATGGATCGTTATTTGGAGGCTATGGATATAATTCCGTTTATGAAGATTACAGAGCAATGATATTTTCAATGGCAGAAAATCCTTCTCCACAAGATATTATTATCTCCAAACTACTCCCTTTTCCTAATAAGAGTAAGGTTATAAGTGCTATTGAATACGATAAACCAGAAGTAAGAAACTTTGCTTTAGCTACTACAAGAAAGCATTTTACAAATGTGCCAAATGCTTATCAATATCGTCAAATTATTCAATCAATGGCTATATTTAAAGAGGTTAGATCACGATGGAACTATGTAAATGATCCAAAAGGTAGAGAATATATTGCTACGGCTTCTGAATCATTGCAACACTTCTCAGGCGATTGTGACGACTACTCAATTTTAATGGCAGCATTAATTAGAGCAATTGGCGGAACTCCAAGATTAATACATACTAAAGAACATATGTATCCTGAAATGTTGATTCCTAATAAAGGAGATTTAGAACAAGTGATATATCTAATTAAGCAGGAACTATTCAAAGAAGAAAGTAAAGGAAAAGAAATTCATTATCACATAGACGAACGTGGACAAATCTGGCTAAATTTAGATTACACAGCAAGATATCCTGGAGGCCCATTTATGTCTGAAGAAATATTAGGACAACTAACTTTAAATTAATTTATAATATGCTAATCACAAATACAACTCCACTTATAATCGGTTCTATCTATGGCGCTCTTGCTATCATATTTGGAGCATTTGGAGCACACGCTCTAAAAAAACATATGAATAAGGACCAGCTTGAAAGTTTTGAAGTAGGCGTAAAATATCAAATGTATCATGCTATTCTTCTATTGATTCTTGGTTTAATGCCGAATGCCGAAATTATACGACACGCAAGTAATATAATCAGTATTGGGGTTTTACTTTTTTCTTTCAGTATTTACGGACTAACATTGAGTGGAACTTTTGGAAAAAAAATTAAAATATTAGGTCCTATCACTCCAATTGGTGGACTTTGTATGGTCATTGGATGGTTAATGTTATTATACTATTTCATCACTCTATAAGTCTTTAAAACTAAAACAAGTACAACTTCTACTATTTTCAGTATATTTGTTAAAAAGTAGAACATACTTTATATTAAAAACCCTATAAAATAATTATAATTAAATGAAAAAAGTATTTACATTACTTGGAGCTGCTACAATTCTGGCTTCTTGTGGAGATTCTAATTCATACACAATAAACGGTGATGCGAATGGAATTAATGACGGAACAAAAGTTTATATTGAAAAAATAGACGTTACAACAGGTATGCCAATAAAGGTAGATTCTACTGAAGTGAAAAACAACGCTTTCGCTTTTAAAGGAAAAGCCGATAATATTGAGCAAAGCTTTATAACATTCTCTGAACAAGAAGGTAGAGTTCCATTTATACTTGAAAAAGGAAATATAGCTTTTACTTATAATTTAGAAGATATTACTAAAAGTGGAGCAACAGGAACAAAAAATAATGATGAGTTTTCAGCTTTTTCTAAAAAAGCAGAAGAACTAAACAAAAACATTATTCAATATCAAGCTGACAATCAAATTGCTTTTATGCAAGCTAAAGAAAAAGAAGATAGAGAAGCTGCAGAAGGTATCATCAATGGTTTTATGAAATTAGCTGAGAAGTTAGAAGATTATACAGATGAGTATATCGATCAGAACCCTAATTCTTACACTACACTAACTATATTAGCTCAGAATGCTTCTTCTGGGGTTTTTCAAAAAGAAGAATTAATTGAAAAATACAATAAGTTTGATAAAGCATTACAAGAAACAACTATCGGTAAAGCATTCAAAGTTATGTTAGATGAAATGCCTGACGCTAAAATTAAAATAGGAGACAAAGCACCTGACTTTTCTGCTAAAAGTCCTGAAGGAAATACAATTTCTTTAAAAGAAAGTCTTGGTAAAGTTACAATCATAGACTTCTGGGCTTCTTGGTGTGGTCCTTGTAGAGCTGAAAATCCAAAAGTTGTAGCAATTTATAATCAATATCACGATAAGGGTTTAAACATTATTGGAGTGTCTTTAGATAAAGATAAAGACAAATGGATTGAAGCTATTGCTAAAGATAAATTAGCTTGGAATCATATTTCAAACTTAATGTTTTGGCAAGACCCTATCGCTCAAGAATATGAAATTAAAGCTATCCCTGCTACTTTTATCTTAGATGAAAATGGTGTAGTAGTAGCTAAAAACCTAAGAGGTAAAAAATTAGAAGCTAAAATTCAAGAATTATTAAAATAATTAATTTTGAATATAATATAAAAAGGACGAATGGTTTAAAGCTAAAACTACTCGTCCTTTTTTTATTATATTTAGTGAGTTAAAAATCAAAATAACTTTTTTAAAACAATGAAATATACTTTATCTATTCTAATGGCTTTACTTCTTATGAGTTTTACACCAAAAGAGAAGAATTATAAAATTATAGGACAAACAACAAATGTAAAAGAAGGAGAAATGGTTTACCTAAAAGTACTTGACTCCAATACACATCAATTTATTTCTCTTGACTCTACTCCTATTCATAAAGAAAAATTTGAATTTAAAGGAAAGTCAGAAAGGCCTTTATATAGTATGATTATGCTTTCTGAAGATATAAATGACATAATCATTTTAGAAGAAGGCACAATCAATGTTAAGCTAAACACCAACAAATTAGACTCTAACAGCGTCTTAGGTACTAAAAATAACGATGAATTAAGTAACTTTTATATCAAAGTTAAAAAGTACCAAAAAGAAGCAAAAGAATATCAAGATAAAAATCAAGATGCTTTAACTTCTGCTATTAAAGATAATGACACTATTACTTTAAGAAGATTATCTAATGAGTTTAAAGGATATGTTGAAAATATCAATAATGCAATAACTTATCAAGTCAATACAAACCCTAAGTCAATGACAAGTGCTATTGTAATTTATCAACGTCTACAAAATAATAATATTGAAATACAAGAAGCGACAGCATTCTACAACAACCTTAATGAAGATATTAAAGCTACAAATCTCGGAGAAGCTATAAAACATATTCTTGAAAAGCAACAATCATCCAAAATGGTAATTGGCAGTAAAATGCCTAACCTGGAGGGATGGAATCAAGATAATGAAAAAATCACTTTATATGATACTTCAGCAAAAGCTACAATTGTACATTTTTGGGCTCCTTGGTGCTCTTCTTGTCACGAAACATTACCTAAAGTAAAAGAGCTAAATAATAATTTTAAAAATAAAGGTCTAAAAATCTTTAGTGTTGGCTTAACAGAAGACAAAATTGATTGGAAAAACACTATAAGTAAAGAAAACCTATCATGGTCACATATTCTTGATACTCAAGATTATGCTTCTAAATTTGGTATTCGTTCTATTCCTACAATTTATGTTTTAGATCAAAACGGAGTTATTATCGAAACAAATCATTTAGAAAAGAACTTGAATAGTATAATAGAAGATTTAATAAAAAAATAATTGATTATTTTAATGTAAACTCCTTTTCAAAAACATAAAAAGGAGTTTTTTTATTATAATAAACTATGTAATTATATTAAAAACCATCTAACTAAAAATCAACACTATAGATTTAAAATAATATACAATTTAACCATTGCTTTCTTGAAATTAATAAGAGTCTATTACTTCTATAAAAGTCACCCTATCTTTAAATAGTAAAATAATTAAGGTGTTTTGTAACAAAATGATAAAACTTCCGTCCAATAGCATATGAACAAAAAATTTGAAACAGAATTTGTAACCTTATTGGATAAGAACCAAAATCTTATCCATAAAGTTTGTCGCCTATATACAGTTGACGAAGCTTCTCACAAGGATTTGTTTCAAGAAATTTCTATTCAATTATGGAACGCATATCCCAAATTTAGAGGAGACTCAAAATTTACTACTTGGGCTTATCGCGTAGCATTAAATACTGCCATTTCTTTATATCGAAAGAAAAAACGCGATATAAATACTATTCCATTTGACACAGCAAACTATAAATTTGAGTATTCAGAATACAATTATCAAGAAGAAGAACAACTCAAATCATTGTATAAAGCCTTACATCAGCTTAATGACATTGAAAAAGCTTTAGTTTTCATGTATCTCGAAGACAAAAACTATGAAGAAATAGCTGAAACACTCGGTATTAGTGAAGTAAATGCGAGAGTTAAAATGAATAGAATTAAATCAAAATTGAAAAAAATATTAAATCCATAGAAGCTATACGAATATGAAGGAGTTAGATTTATTGAAAAAACACTGGAATGAAAACCAGAATTTTCCAAAAATATCAGTTCAAGAAATACACAAAATGATACACAAAAAATCTTCATCTATAGTGATGTGGATATTTGTCATTAGTATAGTTGAGTTTATATGCTTAAACCTACTTAGTGTTTTTTATTTTGATTCTGAAGCAGAAAACAAGCAAGAAACAGGCCCTGTTTTCAATTTTTTAATTGAATACATTGATTATATATCGGTAATTACGTCAGTCTTTTTTATCATATTATTCTATCTGAATTATCGTAAAATATGTGTTGCCGATTCTACCAAAAAACTAATGACACATATTTTAAAAACCAAGCAGACAGTAAACTACTACATCTACACAAACCTTGGTATCTTAACAATTGCATTCTTAATTACAATTATTGATATACTTACAACTGATTTAAAATACAGCTCTAATATAACACTGACTATTGTTTTTATGGGTATCATTCTTTTTATATGTGCTACTTTCATATGCATCGTATGGCTTTATTATAAAGTGATTTACGGCTTCTTAATAAAGAAGTTAATGAAGAACTATAAAGAGCTGGAAAAAATAGAATACGAATAAAGACATTTTGCCTTATTTTATTTAACTTACAGCAAAATAAACTAACAATGACAATCACACAATTAATATATGTTTTAGCTGTTGCAGAACACAAAAACTTTACCTTGGCAGCAGAAAAAACTTTTGTTACTCAGCCAACGTTGAGTATGCAAATACAAAAATTAGAAGAAGAATTAGAAATTCAAATATTTGATCGTACAACTAAACCTATACAAGCTACTGCTATTGGACAAATCATTATTGAACAAGCACAGAAGATTGTTGATGAATCAGATAGAATTAAAGACTTAATAGATCAAGAAAAGGGATTTATTGGAGGAGAGTTTAAATTAGGAATAATACCGACTGTAGCTCCTACTTTATTGCCAATGTTCTTAAAAACATTTTTAAGTAAACACGATAAAGTAAACTTAATTATAGAAGAATATACAACAGAAGAGATAATTCAAAAATTAAGAACGGGTTATTTAGATGCTGCAATTGTAGCTACACCATTAATAGAGTCGGATATTAAAGAGCGTGTATTATACTATGAGCCATTTGTAGGATATATTCCACCAATGTTTCGTCAGAATATTGGCAAGGAACTAACAGCCGATACACTTGATTTGAAAAAGCTTTTATTACTTCAAGACGGGCATTGTTTTAGAGATGGGATAATCAATATTTGCAATAATAAAATTGAAACTGAGTCTCGCAATTTTAAACTACAAAGTGGAAGTTTTGAAACATTAATAAACTTATCAAAAGAAGGTTTAGGCTACACCTTACTACCTTACTTACATACTTTAAGTCTTAACAATGATGATCAAGCTAATTTAGTTCAGTTTACAGACCCTAAACCAGCAAGAGAAATTAGTTTAATATATACTAAAAATGAACTAAAAAAACAGATTAGTGATGCCTTATTTGATGTAATACAAAGTATTATACGAGGAGCAATTGCTTTTCAAGATGTCAAAATCATTAGTCCCAAAAAATCAAAGTAACTATATCTATCAATAGTTACTATTCCTAAAATAAAGATACAGGATTAATAGTATAAAAAAAGGGAAGCTATATATAGCTTCCCTTTTTTTATATTTATCAATAAGGATTAATTCTCATCCTCATTTTCTTTAACTACCAATCTAAATCCTTCACCGTGAATGTTAAGAATTTCAACTGTTTCGTCTTGTTTTAAGTATTTTCTCAATTTAGCAATGTAAACGTCCATACTACGAGATGTAAAATAGTTGTCATCTCTCCAGATTTTTGTTAATGCAACTTCACGAGGCATTAAATCATTCTCATAAATTGCTAACATTTTCAATAATTCATTTTCTTTTGGAGAAAGTTTGATTGGCTCGTCATTCTCAAAAGTTAAAAATCTCAATTTTGAATTTAAATGAAACTTACCGATTTGAAATTCAAATTTAGTATTGTCTGTTTTAACTTCAGATGATTTTCTATGAATAATTGCTTTGATTTTCATCAACAATACTTCTGAATCAAAAGGCTTGTTTAAGTAATCATCCGCACCTACTTTATATCCTTTTAGTACGTCTTCTTTCATTGCTTTTGCAGTTAAGAAAATGATTGGCACCTCTTTGTTTTTATCACGGATTTCCTTGGCTAGAGTAAATCCATCTTTATAAGGCATCATCACATCTAAAATGCAAAGATCAAAAGAATCTCTTTTAAATTTTTCAAATCCCTCCATACCATTTTTGGCAAGAGTTACTTCGAAATCGTTTATGGCTAAATAATCTTTTAAGATTGCTCCAAAATTGGGATCATCTTCTACTAATAAAATTTTTTTGTTGTTTGTTGTTTCCATATATCAATTAATTTATTAATGGCATTTTAATTATAAAGGTACTTCCTTTACCTTTTTCACTTTCCACATATACTTGTGAATTGTGAACTTCGACTATTTGCTGAACATAAGCTAATCCTAAACCATGTCCTTTAACGTTGTGCAAATCTCCTGTGTGCTCTCTATAGAACTTGTCAAAGATACGCTTTTGAGCTTGTTTACTCATTCCTACACCATTATCTTTTATCTTAATAAGGATGTACTCTTTAACATTTTCCGTATAAACATCAATAACAGGAATATCTGCTGAATACTTAATTGCATTATCCAAGATATTTACAATAACACTTGTAAAATGGAAGTCATTTCCTAATACATCACTACGTCTGGCATCTAAGTGAAGATTTATCTCCCCTCCTCTATCTTGAATAATTAGACTAACATGTTCTACTGCATCTTCTATAATCTCATGAACATCCATAGCCTCTTTGTCAACGTCAAACTCTCTACGTTCAAGTTTTGAAATACGCAGCACATTTTCAACTTGTGCATGCATACGCTTATTTTCATCACGAATCATTTGCAGATAGCGGTCTACTTTCTCTGGATCATTTATAACCTTTGGATTTTTTATTGCATCTAAGGCTAAATTTATAGTAGCAATAGGTGTTTTAAATTCATGGGTCATATTATTGATAAAGTCTGTTTTTATCTCAGAAATTTGCTTTTGTTTGATCAACTGATTTATTGCATTTAAATAAGCTGCGATAATTACAATTGTAAACAAAATAGATAAAAATGTAATTCCTATTAATGAAGAGAATAAATATTTACTCTTTTCAGGAAAAGTAATATACAATTGATACTTACTCTTATTTTCATTATCTACCAAAACCGGAACTCCATAAGTAGAATCATCTTCATACTCAAATTCATCCGATTTAATTTTAGTAGCCAATCCTCTATTGTAAACTCCGAATTCAAATTTAGCATTAACTCCGTATTGTTTTAACTCTTTTTCAAGAAGTTCTTTCAATTTGGCTTTAGAGATACGCTCATCTACACTTCTTAAAGCTACAATATCTTTAAAATAAATATCAAACTGTGCTTTATCTAATACATCCAGATCTCCTGTCTTCTCAATAACCTCATCAGGATAATTCTGCTTTAAATTATTCCTATCAAAGTCATCTCCTTTATAGATCTCTGTCTTTCTTTTAGATACAAAGTTTTTGACTTTTAAACTATCTGACTTTTTATCAAAGAACGAACTCTTTATATTATAGTCTTCTAAAACTAAAATATTAGAGTAAACTATTTGCTCATTGGTCATTGGGTTTCTTTCTACCACATAGTATTGTTTCAACTCATTTTGCTTAGGTGGCGTACCTATACTATCTCTAAGTTGATTATACATTCGGTAAAATTCTGTAGCTTCATCCTGTTGTAGTGTATTTGCTACGTTACCTATCACTTGTTGTACGTGGTATTTGAACTGCTCTTCATTATTCTTATAAGAGCTAATAATCCAATATAACTGAACAATGATTATTCCTATTAGAGAAAAACTCATTATTCCCACTAAAAGCCGAAATCTGACTTTACTCATTCTTATTTCAAAATTAACATTAAAAAATCACTTTAAATACTTGTTAACACAATATTAACCATTAAATTTCTTTAAATTTTACAA
Organism: Myroides sp. C1519; assembly: GCF_038039755.1. Taxonomy (NCBI): domain Bacteria; kingdom Pseudomonadati; phylum Bacteroidota; class Flavobacteriia; order Flavobacteriales; family Flavobacteriaceae; genus Myroides; species Myroides sp. C1519. The sequence continues at coordinate 49,305 of NZ_JBBPHM010000009.1, read as the reverse complement.
TTAATATCTTCAATTATCATTTTAACCTCTTTTTTTACTTGTTCTTTACTAATATTCGCAATTACGTAATCACTTTTAAGAACTTTTAATGAATCCTTCATTTGATTTGCCATAATTGCTTGTACATTTTGTGAAGAAACACCATCTCTTTTAACTACTCTGGCTATTCGAACCTCTTCAGGAGCAGTAACTAACACTACAAAATCACATTCTTTGTCTAATCCTTGCTCAAAAAGAATAGCGCTTTCTTTAATTATAAACTTAAAATCTTTGTGTACTTCTAACCAGTCTATAAAATCTTTTCTTACTTCAGGATGAATTACTCCGTTTAACTTTTCAAGAAGTTCTTTATTATTAAAAACTATACTCCTTAATTTTTTTCGGTCTATTACTCCACTATCTGTTATATCCTCTTCAAACAATGCTTGAACTGCTAAAACAATATCTGACCTATCCATAATTGCTTTTGCTCTTTCATCTGCAATATAAATTGGAACTCCTTCTGCTTCAAACATTTTTGCTACAGTAGTTTTTCCGCTACCTATACCTCCAGTCAATCCTACTACTAATGCCATATTTTAATCCTTTATTTAAAAAACATTTCAGGTAATCCCTCTTCTGCTTTTTTACGTAAGACAAATAATATATAATTTGATTTAACAAATCCCGTACCATACCCTACAAATTGTAAAAAAGTTGCTATAATTGCAAAAAAAGCTATTTTAAAACTCTTTTCTTTCACAAGACAACTCAAAAATATCAATAAAAAGTATATAATATACAAGCCGATTAGATAAATACCTTTGAATAACAATAATACACTAAGTGCAAGTCCTCCTATAAATAAAATAGGAAACCAATAGGTCAACTTTGCATAGGATGGATATCGCTGATTTAAAATAGGGCGTGCTTTCCCAAACTTATTAACTTGTGTATAAAACTTATCCCAATCTATTCTGCGTTTGTGATATACATATGCTTTTGAAAACAATTGTGTGTCAAATCCTAATTCCCACAAGCGGATTGTCAAGTCTGGATCTTCTCCTGGATGTACTTTTCCATATCCTCCAGATGCTAAAAAAGCTTTCTTAGAAATTCCCATATTAAAACTACGGGGTTGGAACTTCCCTATACGTTCACTTGCACCACGTATTCCTCCAGTTGTTAATACGGAAGTCATTGAAAAATTTATTGCTTTTTGCACATCGCTAAAACTGTCTAAAGCAGCATCTGGTCCTCCAAAACAATCCACATACTCCTCTTGTAAATAACTATCAACTACAGTTAAATATTGCTTTGGAATAATACAATCTGAGTCTAAAACAATAAAATATTCTCCTTTTGCTCTACTCATTCCGTAATTTCTTGAATCACCAGGACCTGAATTGCTCTTATAGAAATAAGAGATAGTTAATCTATCTTCATATTTCTTCACTATTTCACGGGAATCAATTTTTGAACCATCTTCAATCACCACCACCTCAAATTCCTTAGTATAAGTTTGTTGAGTCAAACTCTCTAATAGCTCATCAATCTCGTCTGGACGATTATATACCGGAATAATAAAAGAAAAATACATTTATAAAGTTTTTATAATACTTTGACAAAAATATCGTTAAGTATTGTAATAAGAAAATACATCACTATATTTATCAATACTATTTAAAAATTCAAATATACTTTATGTTTAAAAGGCATCCTAACCTTTAAACAGCAAAGTATCTCAAAATGATTTCTATGAATAAAATTAATATACTGTGGGTTGATGATGAAGTTGATTTATTAAAGCCACACATCCTTTTTTTAGAAAAGAAAAACTACGCTGTTAGTACTTGTACTAACGGACAAGATGCAATTGAAATGTTTAAGGAACACGATTTTGATATCGTTTTCTTAGATGAAAATATGCCTGGACTTTCAGGTCTTGAAACATTAAATGAAATTAAAGCTATTAAAAACAATACACCTATCATAATGATCACAAAAAGTGAGGAAGAATACATTATGGAAGAGGCTATTGGTGCTAAAATATCAGATTATTTAATCAAACCTGTAAATCCTAACCAGATTCTACTTTCTTTAAAGAAGAACTTAGATGATTCAAGACTTATTTCTGAAAAATCATCTCTAAGTTACCAAAAAGAGTTTAGAAATATCTCTATGGACTTAATGCAAGCGCGTGATTATGAAGATTGGATCTCTATCTATAGAAAACTGTTGTATTGGGAACAAAAGCTGGAAAATATTGAAGATCAAAGTTTAATTTCAATCTTAGATACTCAAAAAGCTGAAGCCAATTCACTCTTCGGAAAGTTTGTTGAAAAAAATTATGAAGACTGGATTAATGATCCTGAAAACAGTCCAGTTTTTTCCCACCAAATATTTCGTAAATGGGTAGCTCCTGATTTAAAGAAAGAAGACTCTAAAATTCTGTTTGTTGTAATTGACAACTTAAGATATGACCAATGGAGAGCTTTTGAATCTGTCGTAACCAATCACTATAAAGTAGAATCAGAAAACAGCTTCTTCTCTATTCTACCAACGGCTACTCAATATTCACGTAATGCAATCTTCTCTGGTTTAACTCCTTTGCAGATGTCTGAGCAATTGCCTCAATATTGGAAAAATGATACAGATGAAGGCGGAAAGAACTTATTTGAGAATGAATTCTTACAAGCACAATTACAACGTTTGCGTTTAAATATTAAAAACGAATACTTCAAAATCACTAACCAACGTGAAGGTAAAAAACTTGTAGACAACTTTAAATCACTGAAAGACAATAAACTGATTACTATTGTTTACAACTTTGTAGATATGATTTCTCACGCAAAAACTGAAATGGAAGTAATTAAAGAGCTTGCGTCAAATGACAAAGCTTACCGTTCTTTAACTGTTAGTTGGTTTAAAAACTCTCCTCTTTTTGAGATGATTCAGCAAGCACAACAGTTAGGTTATAAACTTGTTATTACTACAGATCACGGTACTATCAACTGTAAAACACCTTCAAAAGTAATTGGTGATAAAAATACAAGTTTAAACCTACGTTACAAAACTGGCAAGAGCCTTACCTTTGAAAACAAAGATGTTTACCACGTAAAAGACCCTAAAAAAATACAATTACCAAACATTAATATCAGTAGTTCTTATATTTTTGCAAAAAATGATTACTTCTTAGCGTATCAGAATAATTTCAACTATTACGCTTCTTATTTTAAAAACACCTACCAACACGGAGGTATTTCATTAGAAGAAGTAATCGTACCATTTATTGTTTTAACACCTAAATCGTAAAGATGACTGAGATTGTATACTCGTTAAAAGATATCAAAGAAGTTGCTAAAAAAGTAATTGACAACTTACAACATAAAATTGTTTTATTCAATGCTCCTATGGGGGCTGGTAAAACAACATTAATTAAAGAATTAAGTGAGTATATTGGAGTTAAGGATATGACCAGTAGCCCTACCTTCTCTATTGTAAATGAATACAAGTCAGAGACTACAAACGAAAGAGTTTATCATTTTGACTTATATCGTTTAAATGATGAAGAAGAGGCTTATGATATGGGAATGGACGAATACCTTGATTCTAACAGCTGGTGCTTTATTGAATGGCCTGAGAAAACGCCAACAATAATACCAGACGAACACGCTGAAATTGAAATAGAAATATTAGAAAACGGCAACAGAAAACTTGTATTACGAAATAATTAAATACTGAAAAGACTATGGCGATGACAACTCCTTTTTCAAAGAAAGACCTTATACCTTTAGAAGAATGTCTAATGGTAGAACGCAAACGAAGTGATATGTTTATCGGAGTTCCTAAAGAGAACTTCACTACAGAGAAACGCATTTGTATTACCCCAGAGGCAGTGCAAACCTTAAGCACTTACGGACATCGTGTACTTATTGAAAAAGGGGCTGGAGAAGCCGCAAGTTATAGCGATTTAGAATACAGTAAAGCGGGTGCTGAATTAACAAGTGATCCTAAAAAGGTGTATAGCTGTCAGATTATTGTAAAAGTAGTACCTCCTACTCTTGATGAAATCAAGTTAATGGCTCCTTATACTGTAATTTGGTCCACTGTACAACTAAAAACGCTTAGCAAAGAGTATTTTGATGCATTATCAAAAAAGAAAATCTCCGCTATTGGTTTTGATTTTATTCACGACAAATATGGAGCATACCCTGCAATTAGTACACTTAGTGAAATAGCAGGTATATCTTCTATTCAAATTGCGGCCGAATTAATGACTACTACAAACAATGGTAAAGGCCTATTATTTGGTAATGTAACTGGTGTACTTCCTACAGAAGTAGTTATTTTAGGTTCTGGGTTAGTAGCTGAATACGCTGCTAAAACAGCATTAGGAATGGGAGCTAACGTCAAGGTATTTGACAACTCTATTCAAAAATTGCGCAGACTACAAAACAACCTTCCTCAACAAATCTCAACTTCTACTATTCAAGAAAAAATACTTCAAAAAGCATTAATGCGTTGTGATGTTGCTATCGGTGCCATAAGAGGTAAAAATAGAGCTCCTATCGTTGTTAGTGAAATAATGGTTGAAAATATGAAAAAAGGAGCTGTCATTATTGATGTTTCTATTGATTCTGGCGGATGTTTTGAAACCTCTGAATTAACAACGCACGAAAACCCTACGATAGTTAAGTCTGGTGTAATACACTACGGAGTTCCTAATATTACTTCTCGTTATAGTAAAACTGCTTCAATGGCTTTGAGCAATATCATTACTCCTATGCTAATTGAATACGCTGAAAATGGAGATTTAGATGGTGCTGTACATTCTGACTCTGTGTTGCAAACAGGAATTTATAGCTATAAAGGATTAATCACAAATCGCAATGTAGCAGAATGGTTCAATCTTGATTATAAAGACATACATCTATTCGCATTTTAAATTTTTTATAAATGATTAGTTTTCCATTGTTGAATTACTAATTTTGCACAAAACAAATTAAAAATGAAGTTTCCACAACGTTTAGCTTATTACTTATTTGGACTATTAATTGGTGCCATGTTTTTATTCTTCTTCTTTGGTGAAAAGAAAACAGACTTTTGTTACTTACCAAATTGTAGAGTTTTAAAAGATTTGAGAAGTAAACCTGTACTATATTCAAATGATGCAGAGGTAAAACTTACAGAAGGATGGGTTACTAAAGACGATATCCGTAAAACATTAATGTATGGGAAAGTTGACTTTTCTGAAAGTAAAGTTGAACTTGAAAAAGGTAAACTATACGTTATTTCTGGTAGAAACAGTGAAAATGAGCCTATTATAGTTAAGATGATTAACTATGAGAATAAAGTTAAGTTATACGACATTGAAAAAGTTTCAAAATAGTTACTAAAACATTTGTTACTTTAATCGGAAAGTCTATCTTTGCACTCCCTTAAAAAAACAAATAGGGGCGATTAGCTCAGTTGGTTCAGAGCACCTCGTTTACACCGAGGGGGTCGGGGGTTCGAATCCCTCATCGCCCACAAAAAAACTCTTGTATACGCAAGAGTTTTTTTGTTTTATATCACTTCCTATTTATTTCAAATCAGGTTCAAAACTTGGGAACAAGGTGAAAAGTGAATCAATCCTAAAAGTTGTCTTTATACATAAAGTTATTTCCTATCACTCAATGCTTTCATAAAAGTAATTACATCACTCATCTCTTCATCTGTTAATTCTAAGGGAGACTCAGGCAACGTTTGATTTGGTACATCAAGCCCTAACCCTATTCCTCCTCCTTTATTATAAAAATCCATTACTTCTTCCAAAGTTTCATACACACCATTATGCATATACGGACCACTTTCTCCTGCATTTCTAACAGTTGGTGTTTTAAATGCATATTTTAGCTGCTCTAAATCTGTATTAAATACATATCTACCTAAATCCATATCTAATTTTGTTCCCTCTTTATCCATAGGAACCCCCAATACCTCTTGTTCTGAATTAGTAAAATATGGAGGTACTGTTCCATTGAATACAGGAATAAAATGACAAGTAGCACACTCTCCTTTGCCTACAAATAGATTAAACCCATTCTTTTCTTTTTTTGTCAAGGCAGTCTGATCTCCTCTCATATACAAATCAAAACGAGAACTAAAAACAGATAGCGAGCGAATATAAGACGCCAAAGCATTCTCTAATTGCCAAACTTCAATCTGTTCACTACCTACAAAAACTTCTTTAAACTTATGTCTATATGATTCAGAATCTCGCAAATGTTCTACTATTTCTTCTAAGTTTCCATGCATCTCATCTTCATTAGTAATTACATCCGAAGATTGGCTCTCTAATGTAACACTTCTCATATCCCAAAACTGACCGTGATAATAAGCAGCATAGTTTAAAGATGGAGTATTTCGTTTTAATGGATTTCCTTGCAAATCTAAAGATGTTTTTAACCCATCTGAAAATGCCTTATCTGAATGGTGACAATCAGAGCAACTACGCACGTGATTTTTTGACAACTTACGTTCAAAAAACAACTCCTTACCCAATGCTATTTTTGCAGGTGTCATATAATATGATTCATCTGGCAAAAAAGCATTCAAATTAATAAGATCTTTTTCAAACAAAGATCCTACCTCTCCTTTTACCACTTGATTTCCTTGATTAAAAGGAATACCTAACTCCTTTTGTAAGGTTACTACACCTTTTGCAATTGGATCTAAATAAGTTACAATATAATCCAAGTAATCAAACTCATTTTTATCAGGGTTTAATTCACATATAGCAATAGCTTCAACCAACAACTTGTTTAACTCAGCAAATCTCTCTGTCTCTCTCCATTTTTCTGTTAACAATAAAGCCTCAAGAACACCGCGCAAACTCGCCTCAGCTTCAATAAATCGCAATCCACTCTCTGGAGTATCAAACCCTGTTATACCAAGAGTTGTAACCTGAAACACCTCCATTTTTAAAGCTTCTAAAACAGATGTATCTGAAATAGTAATAACATCAAAATTCTTACGAATACTGTTTACATTATTTTTAACGATTTTTACTTCTGTCAACAATTCCTTATAATCGACCTCTTTAAAATCACTATAAATCATTTCTTCTATCACTTGAAAGCCCTCTGCTGGTATAAACTTATTTTCATCTAAATCTAATTGATCCAATGCAGGTCCATTTATTGACTTATTTGTATGGGGTAAAAAATAAGATACAGCCCATTCTATTTCTTTAAAGGCTATTCTACTTTTTACAAATGCTTCTCGAATATAAATACTATCCTTTTGTAACTCCACCGCATCAAGCATATGATCTACTTCTTGCTCTAAAACAGCAACCTTTTCAAGCAAATACTTATTAAAAGAAACATTATCATAACTATTTTCTGACTGTTTACAGCTTACAATTAGCATAAACAAAGACAAAAAAACTATATACTTAATTTTAAACATAGGCTAAAAATTTTCCCCTGATAAAGCACAATACAATACCAGGGGATAATACACATCTTTTAAATTATCTTTCTACATTGCGGATAATTACTACCTGCCCACCTTCTTTATTTTTATTTACCCCTGCCTTATCAGCATCAGCAAATTCGTCTTTTTGCCAAGTGTGAGAGTGAATATTTACTGAAAAAGTATTTGGAATTCCTACTAACTCTGAAATATCTTCCATAGCTCCAAACTCCCACGAACCAAACTTTTGTAAATTACCAGATTGATTATAATTCTTTTGCCACTCTGCATCATCGCGATTATGTTTCATATTCAACCAAGGCTTATAACTACCATCTGACATTTTATATTGCCAGATATATGAATCGTGTTGTGCTGCTGCGTAGTAAGAATCTCCATCTTCTTGGATATATACATAATTCTCTGTTACAGCCAAGTTATCTGGATTAATCAAATCTCTTCCAGGATTACTATCCCCCTCTGCTATAACAGCAAGTTTACCACTCATCATATTTGCAGGATCAAGAACTAAACGATATACACGTCCCCACATAGTAAACCCTTTTACTGGGTTTCCACCACTTGCCTGTCCTGTAGCTGTAAAGTAAATTTCATTACCTTTTTTCGCTCCTTTTCTATAATCAACATCTTCTACACGTGAAAAGCGAATAACACCTAAATCCATATTCACTTGATTAATCTGTGCTCCTGTCAAATTCTTAGCGTTTGGTATTTCAACAAATTCAACATCATACTCACTTCCTTTTACCATATCCATTTCAGTATACCCACCTGATTTACGCTTTAAAGCATATAACTTTCCATTATGTAAATCTCCTCTACTTCCAACATACATCAACAATTGCCCAGCACTTTGATGACTTGAACTATATCCCTGATCTTCGCCAATAAGTATAAACGTTTTTCCAAGTGAAACATCTATTGGCAGAGGTACAGCATTCTCCATACTTGCTTTTCCTAAAGCAGGTAATACACGGTCAACACTTGATTTTAATGAAACATCTCCCAACGGGTTAATAGCGTGTACCATACTTTCTTCACCTGATTCCCCAGCTGTCAAAAAAACAGGACCAAAACCATGTACCTCTGGTTTTGCTAATGTTGCAGAACACAACCTTGTTATTCCTCCAATTCCATCAACAATATACTCTCCCTTCACAGGTTTAAACGTTTTATCTAAATACACACGTGAAACAGACTTCATAATCTCGTGATTTGTAATCATCAAATAGCCATCACCATTAGGGTCTTTCATAAAACCTGCACCATCTGGTTGTCCTCCAAAAACAAAATCTGGCGATTGTTCTAATTTATCCTCACTTGAAATAAGTGAAAAAATCTCCAAATTCTCAAATCCAGGCATCGCAAATACAAAAGCTGGCGTTTTTGAAAAATTCTTTAAATCAATTGACGTTTCAGGTTTTTCTTCACCTGGTAATTCTACCTTAGAAGAATTGTCTTCATCGCAACCAACAAAAGATGTTGCTAATAATAGACCTAAAGCTATTTTAGGCAATTTGTTACTAAGTTTCATAATTTTATATTTTAGTTTTAACAAACTTAGAATTACTGCCTTAGCAACATATTAACATAGTATTATCAAAGTGTTACCAAACCAAACATTACACTCTTATCTATATTACCTCAGTGTAAACTATGCTTAACATTCAGTTACAATGAATACCTTTACCTAACTAAAACACAAGTCATTACATTAATAAAATAGTTCATTAACCAAGTGAACTCAACTTATTTGTTATTATTCTAATTAGTCTTTCTTTCCTACCTTCGAATAAAATAAGCTCCTAATAATGGCTTTTTTACATCCTGCTCATAGCTAATAAAATACAAAAGACCCCTGAGAATAGTAATATGATTAAATAGCTATTTCTCCGCTTAACTCTTCCACACTCTATTTTCCCACTAAACCAAAAACTCTTATCTTAGTGCAGTATTTATAAGAATAATGATGAGCAGAAATATCCTTGACACCCCTATCGAATACCTTAAAGGCGTTGGACCACATCGTGGAGACTTGTTTAAGAAAGAGTTAGGTATATTTACTTATAGAGACTTGCTACACTTATATCCCAACCGATACATAGATCGTACGCAATACTACAAAATCAACGAACTACAAAGTAACAGTAGTGAGGTACAAATTGTGGGGAAAATTATTCATATAAAAACAGTAGAACAAAAAAGAGGTAAGCGTTTAGTGGCTACTTTTACTGATGGTACAGGGCAAATAGAGTTAGTTTGGTTTCAAGGATTCAAATGGATTCAAGAAAACTTACAACTTAATACCCCTTATGTTGCTTTTGGTAAGCTTAATAGTTTCAACTACACATTTTCAATGCCTCATCCTGAGCTTGAACTCTTAGAAGAACACAAAAAAAACATCGCTTCTACTATGCAAGCGGTTTATCCTTCTACAGAAAAGTTTGGCTCTAAAATTTCTAATAAAACTTTAATTAAGTTGATGACGCAACTCTTAAATGAGAGTCACACTTCATTTATTGATACTTTATCTCCTGATTTCAGAAAGCAACTAACGTTAATATCAATGCCAGAAGCATTGATTAACATTCACTTTCCTAAAGATCACGACATACTGAATAAAGCACAATTCAGATTAAAGTTTGAAGAATTGTTCTACTTGCAAATGCAATTACTTATTAAGAATATTGCGAGAAAAGGAAAAATAAAAGGTTTCCCTTTTGAAACAGTAGGTGATTATTTCAATACATTTTACAAGAACCACCTACCCTTTCCGCTAACAGGCGCACAGAAACGTGTGCTTAAAGAAATCAGAAATGACGTTGGCCAGCCTGCCCAAATGAATCGCCTACTACAAGGTGACGTGGGATCAGGTAAGACCATAGTTGCGTTTATGAGTTCTCTTTTAGCCTTAGACAATGGTTTTCAGGCGTGTATTGTTGCTCCTACGGAAATCTTAGCTACTCAACACTTTATTGGTATAAGTGAGTTGGCAGAACCATTAGGTTTAAACGTCAAACTATTAACAGGATCTACTAAAACAGCTGAGCGAAGAGTAATTCACCAAGAGCTTGCTGAAGGTAGCCTACATATCTTAATAGGAACACACGCTTTATTTGAGGACAAGGTTATCTTTAAGAACTTAGGTTTAGCCATTATAGATGAACAACACCGTTTTGGTGTAGAACAGCGTTCGAAATTATGGAAGAAAAACATTATTCCTCCTCACGTACTGGTAATGACTGCTACTCCAATTCCAAGAACGCTTGCTATGAGTTTATATGGAGATCTTGACATTTCTGTAATTGATGAATTACCACCTGGAAGAAAACCAATTAGTACAGCTCATTATTTTGAGGGTAAAAGACTCGCAGTTTGGCATTTCATCAAACAAGAAATCGCTAAAGGCAGACAAGTATATATCGTATATCCTTTAATTGATGAAAGTGAAACATTAGATTACAAGAATTTGATGGAAGGATATGAAGGTATATCACGTGATTTCCCATTACCTGAATACAGCGTGAGTATTGTACACGGGCAAATGACTCCTGCTGAAAAAGACCGTGAAATGGAGCGTTTTGCAAAAGGAGAAACCAATATTATGGTAGCTACTACCGTTATTGAAGTTGGGGTAAATGTTCCGAATGCTTCTGTTATGATTATAGAAAGTGCTGAGCGTTTTGGTTTATCGCAATTACACCAATTAAGAGGTCGTGTTGGTCGTGGTGCCGAACAGAGTTATTGTATATTAATGACGGGAGATAAACTAAGCAACGATTCTAAAATTAGAATGGAAACGATGTGTAGAACTAATGATGGTTTTGAAATATCTGAAGTAGATTTAAAACTTCGTGGACCTGGTGATATAATGGGAACACAACAAAGTGGTACGTTGCCATTAAAAATTGCCGACCTTGTTAAGGACCAAGAGATAATGCATTATGCAAGACATCACGCAGTTGAACTTCTAAAGAAAGACCCTTCATTAGAAGATCCTGAAAACCAATATATAAAACAAAAAATAGAGCTATTAAATAGCAAAACAACCATTTGGAATTACATAAGCTAACAATAACACAATGAAATTAGTATTCGCATCAAACAACAAAAACAAGATTAAAGAAATCAAAAATCAACTACCTGATTCTATCGAAATATTAAGTTTGGAAGACATCGGATGTGTTGTTGATATTCCAGAAACAGCTGATACAATTGAGGGAAACGCTCTTTTAAAAGCAGATTTTATTAAACGTCACTATGGTTATGATTGTTTTGCTGACGACTCAGGACTTGAAGTTGACGCTTTAAACGGAGCGCCTGGTGTTTACTCTGCTCGTTATGCAGGGGAACAAAAAAACGACGAGGACAATATGGACAAGTTGTTACGTGAATTGAAAGACAAAGACAATAGAAAAGCCAACTTTAAAACTGTCATTACATTACATATCAAAGGTGAAACGTATAATTTTACTGGTATTGTAAACGGTCAAATCATTGACCAACGCAAAGGAACAGATGGTTTTGGATACGATCCAATTTTTCAAGCAGATGGAATGGATAAAACTTTTGCAGAAATAAGTATGGAAGAAAAAATCGCTATTAGTCACAGAGGAAAAGCTGTTAAACAATTAGTAGAATTCTTATTACAAGCAGAATAAAAATATAGAGCTATCAGAAATGATAGCTTTTTTTATGCTAAAATCTCTCCTATTAATCTGCTGCACTACACTACCTTAAAATCAAATCAACCAACATTACACTACTCCCCTAACCAACTGATAAGCAATACATTTTCTCTTATTTCACACCTATTCGAAAAATAATTTGATTAACTTGCAGAGAATTTCATTTCTTCTTCAAGAAATTATCTCTCCAAATTCCACTTCAAATTCCAAAATAGATAACTTTAAAACGTACTTTCTTCGGAAGCTGTTCGGAAATCGTTCGTATCACCTTCGTAAAAAAGGCATCTTTTCCGAACAAGTTCCAAACAAAACTTTTACTAAACTCTTTTTAAAGTATAACAACCATACCCAAAATCACAAGTCAGATTACATATACTACAGAATAATAATTGTAATAATTTACTTAAAAGACCTATTATCAAATTATCTAAACTATATCCAATGCACCATTGTTGAATATAAAATAGAATGACAAATAATTTCACTGTTTTTACCTCTAATATAAATTTCTTTAAAAAAAGGACCAAATAACCTCTATTGAAAGCAAAAAGTCGGATTAAATAGCTTCTAAAAACAGCAATATTTGTAAAACGTAGTAATATTTTAAAGTAAAATATTCAATGATTCTCCCAAAAAGTGTTAAATCACAACTCCCTTATAGATAAGGGAAAACAATTACAAAAGCCTCAAAAAGAGCAACAAACACAGACTATTAAGTTCTAAACAAAGCACTTAATATATTACATTTTTCCCACTAAAACCATAAAATTTGAATTTTTAAAAATAATAACCATATCAAAAGTATCTTTTTACGCAGAATAGTAGTACATTTGCGGCTATTTAATATTTATATGAACAATTTCGAACAATTAGGATTAAATGAATCTCTTTTATCAGCGATTAAAGATTTAGGTTTTGAAAATCCATCTGAGATCCAACAAAAGGCGATTCCATTACTATTAGAAAGAAATACCGATATTGTTGCGTTAGCCCAAACGGGGACTGGGAAAACCGCAGCATTTGGTTTCCCTTTGATTCAAAAGATAGACGTGTCTAATAAAAACACACAAGCTCTTATCTTATCGCCGACTAGAGAGTTATGTTTGCAAATCGCAAACGAAATCAAACAGTATTCGAAGTACGTAAAAGGACTTCATACTGTAGCTATTTATGGTGGGGCAAGCATTACAGAACAAGCAAAAGACATCAAACGTGGTGCTCATATCATTGTTGCTACTCCAGGTAGAATGCAAGATATGATCAACCGTGGTATGGTGAACATCAAGAACATCGAGTACTGTGTATTAGATGAGGCGGATGAAATGCTTAATATGGGCTTCTACGAAGATATCACTGCTATTTTAGCGGATACACCAAGAGAAAAAAGTACTTGGTTATTCTCAGCTACAATGCCAGCTGAAGTTGCGAGAATCGCAAGAGAATTTATGAAAACACCGGAAGAAATTACGGTTGGACATAAAAACGAAGGTAACAAAAGCGTTAGTCACGAGTTTTACTTAGTATCTGCAAGAGATCGCTATTTAGCTTTAAAACGCTTAGCAGATGCAAATCCAAATATTTTCTCAGTTGTATTTTGTAGAACAAAAAGAGATACACAAGCAATTGCAGAAAAATTAATTGAAGATGGTTACAATGCTGCTGCTCTTCATGGAGATTTATCGCAAGCTCAACGTGATGGTGTTATGAAGTCTTTCCGTGCTAAGCAAATTCAAATGTTAGTTGCTACTGACGTTGCTGCTCGTGGAATTGACGTTGATGACATTACACACGTAATCAACTATCAATTACCAGACGAAATCGAAACTTACACTCACCGTAGTGGACGTACAGGACGTGCTGGTAAATCAGGTGTTTCTATGGTAATTGTTACCAAAAGTGAATTAAGAAAAATTTCTGCAATCGAAAGAATTATCAAAAATAAATTCGAAGAGAAACCAATTCCTTCTGGAATTGAAATTTGCGAAATTCAATTATTCCACTTAGCTAACAGAATCAAAGAAGTAGAAGTTAGCCCTGAAATCGAGGCTTACTTACCTGCTATCTCTGAATTATTACAAGACTTCGACAAAGAAGAAATCATTAAAAAAGTAGTTTCTGTAGAGTTTAACCAATTCTTAGAGTACTACCAAAAAGCTTCTAACAGTTTATCTACTGTAGGTGGTGCAAACCGTAACAACTCGAAAGAGGTTCCTACTGATGGTGCTGTACGTTTCTTCGTAAACTTAGGTGCTAAAGATGATTTAGATTGGATGTCTTTAAAAGATTATTTACGTGATACTTTAGAATTAGGTCGTGATGACTTATTCAAAGTTGATGTAAAAGAAGGTTTCTCTTTCTTTAATACTGAAGCTGAACACGCTGAAAAAGTAATGGAAACTCTTAACGGAGTTACTTACAACGGAAGACGTGTTAACGTTGAAATCTCTAATAATGATGGTGGACGTAACAGCGGAAGACGTGATCATGGAAACCGTGGTGGTGGACGTGGACGCGGTGGTGAAAGAAGATCATCTGAAGGTCGTGGCGGAGAGAGAAGATCTTTCGGTGGCGAAAGAAGATCATCTGAAGGTCGCGGAGAAAGAAGATCATCTGAAGGACGTGGAGAAAGAAGATCATCTGATCGTTCTCCAAGAAATGAAAGAGGATCAAGAAGAAGTAATGACGGTGATTCTTCAAGAAGATCAAGAAGAGACTAAGTTGTTAATTTTTTTAAAATAACATACAAAACTGTAAAATATCTCTTATTTTTAAGCAATCTTAAAAACTATGAGAAATTTTACAGTTTTTTTATTTCTAATACTTACTACTGTGGGTGTTTTGGCGCAAGACAAGACAACTGTAAGTGGTACTATTCTAAATGATAAATCTTTTCTACCGATCGATGATGTAAATGTAATTAACATCACTAAAGTCAAAGGAACCATCAGTAAACGCGATGGTAGCTTCTCTGTAGAAGCAAGTCTTAATGACTCTATTCATTTTTCTTTTCCTGGTTATGTACCAATTAAACTAAAAGTTACAAACGACTGGATTAACAATGACAACTTAAAAGTGTACTTTACTGAACAAAGTATTGAACTTGATGAAATTGTTATCAAGAAGTTTGACCTAACTGGTTATTTGGAAGTTGACACTAAACTTATTGCATTAAACGAAAAAATGCAGTTTGACTTCTACAGAAGAAACCAAACTCCGTATTACGGAACTGCAATGGGTACATTCTTTAGCCCTGTTGATGTGGTTTATAATCTATTTAAAGGAAAATCTAAAAAACTTAAAAAACTTGAAGCTATTAAAGAGGATCAGAATATGATTGCTTTAATGCAAACAAGGTATGACCGTGAAATCGTTTGTGGACTTTTAGATATCACAAGAGAGGACATCGTTAAATCATTACAAAATTGCAACTATAGTGATAAATTCATCTATACGGCTACTGATTTTCAAATATATCAAGCACTTAGCGATTGTTTTGAAAACTCTAAAGTTCTTGCTACTAAAAAAGTAAATACATCTAATTAATAGATGTATTTTTTTTTGCACTTTTTCCCCGTTTTCCCTTATGGAAAATAGAAATAAAAACTATTTTTGTACAAATAACAACACATCATTAATTATAAACTACTATACCAAAGATGAATATTGTTCTAAAAGCTGCCAAAGTTATTGACCCTCAGAGTCCTTTCCACAACCAAACTATTGATTTACAGATTGAAAATGGTGTAATTACTAAAATTGCAAAAGATATCAACGTTGCAAACTGTGATGTTATCAATGCTGAAAATTTACACATTTCTCAAGGATGGTTTGATAGTTCTGTTTGCTTAGGAGAGCCTGGTTTTGAAGATAGAGAAACTATCGCTAATGGTCTTGACGTGGCTGCAAAGAGTGGTTTTACACAAATTGCAGTAGAACCAAATACTAATCCTATTCCTGATACACAAAGTATCATTAGCTTTATCAAGCATAAAGCTTTTAATAAAGCTACAGAAGTATTCCCTATCGGAGCATTAACTGTAAAATCAGAGGGAGTTGACTTAGCTGAATTATATGATATGCAAAATGCAGGAGCAGTTGCATTTGGAGACTATAAAAAAGCAATACAAAATGCTAATATCCTTAAAATCGCTTTACAATACACACAAGATTTTGATGGATTAGTTATCGCTTTTTCACAAGATAGCAGCATCAAAGGAAAAGGTGTAGCGCACGAAGGAATTGAAAGTACTAAACTTGGATTAAAAGGTATTCCTGCACTTGCTGAAGAATTACAAATTGCACGCAACTTATTCTTATTGGAATACACAGGTGGTAAAATGCACATTCCTACTATATCTACTGCAAAATCAGTTGAATTAATCAAAGAAGCTAAGAGCAAAGGATTAAACGTTACTTGTAGTGTTTCTGTTCACCAATTGATTCTGACAGATGATGTATTAAACGACTTTGATACAAGATATAAAGTATTACCTCCATTGAGAGATGAAGCGCATAGAAAAGCATTAATCGCTGGAGTTCTTGATGGTACTATTGATTGTATTACATCAGAGCACAATCCACTTGATATTGAACACAAAAAATTAGAGTTTGAAAAAGCAACAGATGGTACTGTTGGATTAGAGTCTGCTTTAGGTGCTTTAGGAACTATTTTACCAACTGAAGTAATTGTTGAAAAACTTACGAAAGCAAGGGAGATATTTAAAGTTGAAAAAGCAACTATCACAGAGGGGGCAAAAGCAAATATTACGTTGTTTGACCCAAATAGCGAATGGACATTCACAAAAGAGGCTATATTATCAAAATCTAAAAACTCTGCTTTCTTAAATCAACCAATGAAAGGAAAAGTTATAGGTGTTATTAACGGTAATAATGCTATCTTCAACAAAAAATAAAACACATAAATTACAATGCTGAAACAATTTACGAAAGAAGAAATTAAAGAGGGAAAAATCACTGCTATTATAGCACACCTAACATTTGTAGGATGTATTATTGCGGTATTTATGAACTTAGAACCTAAAAATCGCTTTGCTGGTTTTTATGTAAAGCAAACTATTGGTTTACACTTGTTCTTTTTTATAATGATGACTCTTGCATCTTTAATCGCTTCTGAAATGGCTTTCTATGCTTTTTACTTGAGTTTCTTCGTGCTGTGGATTTACAGCTTTGTAGGAGCTTTAAGCAATGACATTAAGCCACTTCCAAAAATTGGCGTATATTTCCAAAAATGGTTTAATAAATTATCAGCTTAATTATTATGGATACATCATTATCAATTGCATACTTAATTCAAGAGCCAAAAGTTAAGAAAGAAAAGAACCCTCTTATTTTATTACTTCACGGATATGGAAGTAATGAAGAAGACTTATTTTCTTTTGCTTCTGAATTACCTGAAGATTATTATGTAATTTCTGCACGTGCACCCTACCCTGTTCCTCCTTACGGAAATGCTTGGTATGCTATACACTTTGACGCAGATGCTAATAAATTCTCTGACGATAATCAGGCTATTGAATCAAGAGACTTAATCGTTAAATTTATTGATGAACTAATTGCTAAATATCCAATTGATGCCAATGACATCAATCTTGTAGGATTTAGTCAAGGTGCTATATTAAGTTATGCTATTGCACTTTCTTATCCTGAAAAGATTAATAAAGTAGTTGCTTTAAGTGGATACTTCAATAGTAACATCATTAAAGAAGGTTTTGAAAAAGGTAATCTTGGCAAATTAAAGTTCTTTGCCTCTCACGGAACAGTAGATCAAGTTATCCCTGTAGATTGGGCAAGACAAACTCCTACTATTTTGAAGAGTTTAAACATTGAACACGAGTATAAAGAATACCCTGTAGGACACGGAGTTCACCCATTGAACTTTGCAGACTTCAAAAAGTTCTTATTGAAATAAATATAAAAAAGGCTGATATAATATTATATCAGCCTTTTTTCTTATTCATCTTCTTCAGGTAGTAAATCAGAATTAATAACTTTTAATTCTATTGTTTTAGCAGCAGTAAACTTAACTTCTCCTTTATACTTTAAAACTAAGTCTTTTTCTGTTTCTAACTCCCACCCTTCATTTGTATATAACTTTTTCTGCTTTGTTTGTTCTAACAACAAACCACCTGTTTCATTAGGTAAAAAAATCTCCGCTTCCTTTTTGTTGTCAGAGAATAATACAAAACAACTAACATCGTTGTCTTCAAGTTCATTCTCCTCTACACTATCTTCACCTAATCCTATCGGATTTAAACGAAAGCCTTTTTCAAAAATACGAATACAATCTTCTTCGATCGAACTCCATTTATAACCAGCCGTGTAAGCACAACCGTGTTCATCTTCATCGTGCGAAACAATTGTTCTACTACCGTTAGTATTTACTACTTCTTTCGCAGTATCACCTTTATCTTCCTTTAATATAAAATCACACGATGCAAACAAAAAGCATAACAATGCTGTTAAACTTAAAGATATTCTCATATTAATAAGTGTTATGGTTTATTTTGTTGGATATAAAATCGTATCAATTGTTTTAAACTCTGTTGGCTTACCTTCTGTAAAGAAATACTTTATCAATACTTCTCCGTGAATAGCCCCCGCATAAAAATCAGCAATAGCCCATCTGTGATTGATAATCTTAACTTTATTGATTATACATTTATCTTCGTTGATTTTACCGTAAGGCACTAATGGATTACCATTTTCTTGGTGATTTAAAGCTAATATCTCTTCTTTAATTTGAATTAAATTATCATCAATCTTTTTATAATCGAAATACTCTTGCGCATCTTCGTTATTTTCTACTGAAAAGTAATTTGCCTCATTGTACTCTTTAATCACTTGCTTTAAAGAATCTCGTACAATATCAATTCTCTTGTGTGCAATTTCTATCTTCTTCTCCTCCATTTGATACATATTTTTATTGTTTGCATAAAACAATACCATGATTACAATTGAAAAAAGGAATAAATAGAAGAAAGCCTTATGTCTCATAATGAAAAGTAAATTTAAATATTTATTCGTAAATTGTCATATGCCAAATATACATTATTTGGGAGAATTGCAGAGACTTCTTTGTGAAAACCTAAATCTTGCGCAATGTGTGTTAAATAAGCTTTCTCTGGCTTTATCTTCTCAATAAACGCTAAGGATTCGGCTAAACTAAAATGAGTCGGGTGCTCTTTTATCCTCAAGGCATTTACTATCAAAACCTTACACCCTTTTATTTTCTCTATTTCTTCTTCTGCAATGTATTTTGCATCTGTTATGTAGACTAAATCTCCAAAGCGATACCCGTAAATAGGCAATGGTCCGTGCATAATATCTATAGGAACGATAGTTTTATCTTTAACCTGAAACGCTTCATTTGAGTTCACAATATGTTCTAATACACTCGGAGCACCTGGATATCTATTCTCTTGTGTGAATATATACTCATATCTCTTCTCTAAAGCAGTCATTACCCTTTCAGAAGCATAGAGAGGCATTGGTCCATAAAGGTAGCTTAGAGGTCGTATTTCGTCAAGACCTGCAATATGATCAGCGTGCTCGTGCGTAAACAATATCGCATCTAAATAACTACACTCAGCCGTTAGCATCTGTTGTCTAAAATCAGGACCACAATCCACTAAAATAGTAGTATCATCCCATTTGATTAAAACAGAAGTTCGCAATCTTTTATCTCTTTGATCTTCACTTTTAGCTACCGGATGATCAATCCCTAAAATAGGAATACCTTGTGAGGTACCTGTTCCCAAAAAATATACTTCCAAAATGCTATAATTTTCCACAAAAATAAGGTTTATCTTTTTTTGTTGTACGATATTTGTTAGGTTTGTTTAAAATAGCTTACAGATGAAAAATTTTGCAGAAGATTTAGTATTAGAAGGAGATAGATTTATAGAGCATCAGCCTGCCATATCAGACAAAGCTCTTCGCATTAACTTAAACAATAACATATACGGAACATTTGCTGAAATTGGGGCAGGACAAGAAACAGTGCGCCATTTCTTTAGAGCTGGTGGTTCTTCAAGAACAGTTGCAAAGGCAATGTCTGCTTATGATAAAGTTTTTAGTGACGCTATTTATACGGTTGAAGATGACGGAAGATATGTAACGGAAAGCCGTCTGATTAAAATGTTAGATTACGAGACTAAGAAGATTGAGGACCGCTTGGTAAGAGCAGAAAACCCTACAAAAACTTTCTTTAGTTATGCCAATACAGTAGCTACAATTGACTACGCTAAAAAGAACAAAGGTCACGGTTGGGTTGGAATTATGTTCCAAGGAAAATCAGATCAAGAATACAGTAAAATTGTTCTTCATATCCAGTTCAAAGAAACTGACTCTAAACTACAACAAGAAACATTAGGAATATTAGGGGTTAACCTAATTTATGGTGCTTTTTACCAACATCACGATCCTAAGAAATTAATTTATAGTCTATACGACCACTTAGACAAAGACCAAATCGAGATTGATAGTATCAACTTCTCTGGTCCTATGTTTGATAAAGTAGACAATCGTTTGATGAGTTTACTTTTGGTTAAAAATGGAATGACAGAGGCTGTTATGTTTGGTCCTGACGGAAGAAGTATTTTACCTGCTAATGCATTGTACAAACAAAACATTCTTACGTTAAGAGGTAGTTACAGACCAGTTACAATTGTAAATATGAACTTATACAGAAAATCTCTTGCTAAGTTTTTAAGTACAAATAACTTGTCTGAAAACAACACAAAAGTAATCTTTGAAATTACGCTTTCTAACTTATTGTCTGAAGGTGAATTAGATGAAATAGACTTCTTACACAGAGCTGATTTATTGTGCTCATTAGGGCAAACAGTAATGATCTCTAACTATCAAGAGTACTACAAATTAACAGAGTACTACTCTAAATACACTGACCAAAAAATTGCATTAGCAATGGGAGTTAGTAGCTTGTTAAACATTTTTGAAGAGAAATATTACAAAAACTTAACAGGGGGTATTTTAGAAGGACTTGGTAAGTTATTTAGAAATGATATGAAGATTTTCTTATATCCTATGCTAAATGAAGAAGGAGAAATCGTTGATTCTACAAACTTAAAAGTAGCTTTACACATTAAAGAGCTATACAAATTCTTTAAGAAAACAGAACAAATCATTGATATTGATGACTATCAAAAAGAGAATTTATCAATCTTCTCAAGAGATGTCCTTAAGCTTCTTCAACAAAACACAGATGGCTGGGAAGATAAATTACCTGAAGGTATTTCTAAAATCATTAAAGAAAAAGAACTTTTCGGTTATAAAAAGAAATAATATTAGATGTTGTCTTTACAACAGCTTATAAAAAAAGGAGGTCAATGACCTCCTTTTTTTATTACAGTTTATCTTAAAAGATATCTTTCTTTAGATTACTACGCTTTAGATTTATACCCCATAAGTACAAGCTTACAAATATTAAGTCCTAAGGAAATAATGCAACCTTTTCAGACAGCCTCCTTATTTTTTAAGTAATTGTTTACTCAAAACCCCTATCCTCTTTAATTTTATCTCTACATCATCTGACCAAGGCAAACCAATACACAGGCGAATACAATTCTGAAATTGCTCTTGTACTGTAAACATACGCCCAGGAGCTATGCTTATCTTCTCTGAAATTGCCAAGTCGTACAAATCCATTGCGTCTATGCGCTCATCAAACTCTATCCACAATGACAAACCTCCTTGTGGTCTATTGACCTTTGTTCCCAAAGGAAAACTATTAATAATAGTATTCAAGTATTTTTGGTAATTGCTATAAATATCCTTCCTTAACTTACGTAAGTGTTTATCATAATTGCCAGATTTCATAAAACTCGCAACTGCCTCCTGCATTAAAGAGGGAGTAGATATTAAGTGAACCAACTTTTGGTGTATTATCTTATCCTTATATTTTCCTGCAGAAACCCAACCCACGCGATAACCCGGCACTAAAGTTTTTGACACAGAACTGCACCACAAAACATTCCCTGTTTTATCAAAGGCTTTACAACACTTTGGTCGTTGATTGCCAAAATACATATCTCCATAAACATCATCCTCTATAAGCGGAATATTATGTTTATCTAATAACTCCACCATCTCTTTCTTATTTTCATCTGGCATACAACTTCCTAAAGGAGTATTATAATTGGAGATTAACAAACACATATCAATACAAGCTAAGGCCTCTTTTAATGCATCAATCTTTATTCCTGTTACCGGATCTGTTGGTAATTCAACTACCTTAAACCCCAAATCAATAGCTAACTGAAATATGCCTGGATAACACGGACTCTCAATTGCAATTGTGTCACCTGGTTTGCCAAGTGCTAACATACACAAGGAAATAGCACTCATACTCCCATTTGTTGTAATAATATCATCTTCTGTCAAACTCCCTCCCCAACTAATAGAACGCTGAGCTATCATTCTTCTTAAATTAATATTTCCTTGCACAGAATCATATTCTACTCCTCCATAAGCTACTGTTCGAGAAGCCGCTATAATCTCTTTCTTCATCTTAGCTAATGGCAGAAAATCATCATATAAAGTACTATAAGAAAATAAGGTTAATGCTCTGTTTCCCATATTAGCATATACCTTTCTAATTATCTCCTTTGGCTCTTTATTGTTAGCTAATAAAATAGGATTACTCGCTTGGGGCAATGGAATATCATCATAATAGCGATTGCTTACATAATACCCCGACTGAGGTTTTGCTTCTATCAACCCTTGCGACTCTAATTCAAGATACACCCGTTTAGCTGTATTCATACTTACTTTGTGTTCACTACACAGCATACGTACAGAAGCTAACTTATCACCTTCACGCAATACACCACTCTTTATTTGCTTAGCTATAGCCTCAGCAATACCAATATATAAATAATTGTGCTCCATAATATTCTAAACTGTATCCATTCAAATATACAAAATTGTTACTGTGCTTATCAACTGTATCCTTGTATTTTTGTCTTATAAATAAATCGTTAGACATGAAACAAGCTACTGCATTAAGCACCGTAAAACAAACCTCTACTTCAAGTGGATGGATTAATGGCTTTATAGGCGTATTACTTTTTAGTGGTTCTATGCCAGCAACAAAAGCTGCTGTTATTGCTTTAGACCCTATTTTTGTAACTGCTGTAAGAGCTGCAATTGCAGGAATTTTAGCATTGGCTTGTTTATTATTATTTAAAGAAAAGAAGCCAACAAGAGCACAATTAACACCTTTAGCTATTGTAGCAATAGGCGGAGTAATTGGTTTTCCTTTGCTATCTGCATTGGCTTTACAACATATTACATCAGCACACTCATTAGTTTATTTAGGAATACTACCTATGTCAACAGCTGTTTTTGCAGTAATAAGAGGAGGTGAAAAACCTAAACCAATATTCTGGCTGTTCTCAATAGTAGGTAGTTTAATTGTAATTGGATTTGCTGTTTTACAAGGAGGAACAAGTTCTACAATCGGAAATATCCTAATGCTAATTGCCATTTTACTTTGTGGACTAAGTTATGCGGAAGGTGCTAAATTATCAAAAGCATTAGGAGGATGGCAAGTGATTTCGTGGGCAGTTGTATTATCACTTCCAGTATCACTACCTCTTATGTTTTTAACAGCTCCTTCTAATCCCGAATTTGTAGGTGTAGACGCGTGGATTGGCGTTGCGTACTTAGGAGTATTTAGTATGTTTCTTGGGTTTGTATTTTGGTACAAAGGATTAGCACAAGGTGGTATTGCATCTGTAGGTCAATTACAATTACTTCAACCTTTCTTTGGTTTAGCATTAGCAGCTACATTGTTAAACGAATATGTAAGTCCAAATATGATACTAGTAACTATTGGAGTCATTTTATGTGTAGCTGGAAGTAAAAAGTTTGGGTAATTAATAGATAGCATAAGTTTAGAGTATTATTATTGGTTAATAATAAGTTTACAATGTAAGTTGTAAACTAAAAAAGGAGGTCAATGACCTCCTTTTTGCTATCGTATAGTTTAATTATTTTATACTATTGTAGTACGTACGTAAAACCTCTTCCCTAAAATTAGGATGTGCAATACTTGCCATTGCCTCCACTCTTTGTTTTAAAGTCTTTCCATACAAATCTGCAACACCATATTCTGTAACAATATATTGCGCGTGAGCACGTGTAGTAACAACTCCAGCTCCTTGTTTTAAGAAAGGTACAATTCGATTATCACCGCGATTACTAACAGAAGACAACGCTATAATTGCCTTACCTCCTTTACTCAACGATGCACCGCGTACGAAGTCCATCTGTCCTCCTACTCCTGAATACATTTTTGTACCAAGCGAGTCCGCACATACTTGTCCTGTTAAATCAACTTCTAAAGCTGAGTTAATAGCAACTACTTTAGGATTTTGACGAATAACAGAAGTATCATTAACATAGTTAGACTCTTTCAAAACGATAAAGGGATTGTTGTCAACAAACTTATATAGTCGCTCTGAACCAATCAAAAACGTTGCTAATGCTCTTCCTTTGGTAACTGCCTTCTTAGAACAGTTTATCACACCACTTTCTATCAAATCAATCACACCATCTGAAAACATTTCTGTGTGCAATCCTAAATCCTTATGATTTGTCAATTGAGCTAATACCGCATTAGGAATATTCCCAATTCCCATTTGCAAAGTACTTTCATCTTCAATAAGTTCGGCCACAAAACCACCAATCTTAGCTTCTGTGTCCGTAATTACAGTAGGCTTAGAAGCATAAAGCGGACAATTGTGTTCTACCGCCATATCAATCTTTGAAATATGTAACACACTATCACCAAAAGTTCGTGGCATAAAAGAGTTAATCTGAGCAATAACAACCTTAGCGCATTCCATCGCTGCAACTGTAGCTTCTACAGATACTCCCAACGAACAAAAACCGTGTTCGTCTGGTGGTGAAACTTGAATTAAAACAACGTCTAATGTAACAGCTCCTTTTCTAAACAAATTAGGCACTTCACTCAAGAAAACTGGGGTATATGAACCATTGCCAGCCGCAATAGTATGACGTACATTTTTTCCGATAAAGAATGAATTTACGTGAAAACTCTCAGCTAACACTGGGTCTGCATATGGTGCCGCTCCTTCTGTATGAATATGACAAAACTCCACTCCTTTCAATTCATCTGCTCTATCTGAAATAGCTTTTGTTAAAACATTGGGGGTTGCCGCTGCTGCTTGTACATAAATCCTATCTCCGGACTTGACTACTTTTGCCGCTTCTGACGCTGAAACATACTTCATAATATTTTCTTTTAGTACAACCTATTGATGTTATCGCTGGCTTGATTAAACAGCTTACAAAATACAACTTTTCAGTTTATGATTATATGACAGATGTTGGGTTTAGGTAAATAAATCTATCGCTTATGTACATATTGAGTGATTCTTACGATTACCTGTTCTAATTTTTTCCACATTTAATCTAATTTGAAGAGTTACTATAGAAAAATGTCTGCATCTTATGTTTTTATTTTCTACATATCACACATAGCCTGAATTGCATAAAACAAGACGATATGACTTGCCAACCAAATAGCTTCATCACTTTTACGCCTATATAGTATCATTTAGTAAGGCAACACTGACAATATTTACCAGCCTTTTGTACAACTTTTAATTTGAAAAGGATTATTAATCCAAATAGTATTATTTTTGTATTCAATCTCATTTACAAAGAATGACATCAATTAATAAAAAGACATTACAAGATTTAGAATTCCATACAGTTTTAGAAACTGTTTCTGCACTTTGTGTAACAGAAGCAGGTAAAGAAGCTGCTTTGGAAATCGGACCATATAAAACAGAAGAATCTACTATTCGAGCGTTAAAACAAACGTCTGAATATGTTTCTTCATACACTAATAACAATATAATTCCCAATCATTATTTCGACGGCATTGACTACGAATTAAAGTTTTTAGGAATTGAAGATAGTTTTCTTGAAGTAAGTAGCTTTAAAAAGATATTTACACTGACAGAAACAACACTGAACTTACTTGTTTACTTAAAGAAATTTGAGGAATATTACCCTAATTTATATAGTAAAGCAGTTGATTATCCCCTTGAAAAAAGTATCTTAAAAGATATTGAAAATGTATTGGACAAATACGGAGAGATCAAGGATAATGCTTCTCTTGACTTAATGAATATTCGCAAGAACATTAACTTAGTAAGAGGAAAAATCAACCAAAGCTTTGGTGCTGCTTTATCGCAATACAACAGTGCAGGGTATTTAGATGATATCCGTGAAACTGTGGTTGAAAACAGACGTGTATTAGCTGTAATGGCAATGCACAGACGTAAAGTGAAAGGTAGTGTACTTGGTCAATCTAAAACGGGAAGCATCGTTTATATTGAACCAGAGGCTACACTCCGTTTTTCAAGAGAATTAAACAACTTAGAATACGAAGAGCGAGAAGAAATAGTGCGCATCTTAAAAAGATTAACGAATACAATTCGCCCATTTAGAGAGTTGTTGTTTGACTATCAAAACTTCTTGACTTTTATTGATATTACGGCTGCTAAGGCAAAATATGCTAATAAAATTAATGGTCTGTTACCTGAAATAACATCTGAAAGAGAAATGTATTTCAGAGAAGCCTACCACCCTATTCTATTGGTTAACAACAAAGAGAAAAGAAAACCAACTTATCCTCAAACAATTAGTTTAGAACAGGATAGTCGTATTATTGTTATCTCTGGACCAAACGCTGGAGGAAAGAGTATTACGTTAAAAACTGTTGGATTACTTCAACTTATGTTACAGTCAGGTTTACTTATTCCTGTTCACGAACGCAGTAAAACCTTCTTATTTGATCGAATTTTAACTGACATTGGAGACAACCAGTCAATTGAAAACCATTTAAGTACATATAGTTACCGCTTAAAGAATATGAATTACTTCTTGAAAAAGTGTAACGACCGTACTTTATTTTTAATTGACGAGTTTGGTACTGGGTCTGACCCTGAATTAGGAGGAGCTTTAGCTGAGGTATTTTTAGAAGAGTTTTACGATCGTGAGGCTTATGGTATCATTACCACTCACTACACTAATTTAAAAATATTAGCAGATGAATTACCTAATGCCACCAATGCCAATATGTTGTTCGACGAGAAATCACTTGAACCAATGTATAAGTTAAACGTGGGACAAGCTGGTAGTTCATTTACTTTTGAAGTAGCACAGAAAAACGGTATTCCTTTTAGCTTAATCAATAGAGCTAAGAAAAAAGTGGAAGGTGATAAAGTTCGCTTTGACAAAACAATTGCTAATTTGCAAAAAGAGCGTCATAAGTTAGAACGTACCTCTCAAAACCTAAAAGAGGAAGAAACAAAAGCAAGAGAAGAGAGTAAGAAAATGGAATCTATCAACACGAAGATTCAAGAAAAATTGGAGAGATACCAAGAGCTTTTCGACTCAAATCAACGCTTAGTTTCTCTTGGACAACGTTTAGATGATCTATCAGAAAAATACTTCAACAATAAAAGCAAGAAAACTCTGTTTGGAGAAGTATTAAAAGTTGTTGAAATTGAAAACTCTAAGCGTAAGAAAGTTACCATAAAAGAGAAAAAGGAGAAAGAACAACAACAGAAAGAGCTTATCAAAGAGGTAGAGCAAAAAGTTGAGGTGATTCGCCAAGAAAAGAAAGAAGAGAAGGTCAAAAAACAACAAGAACAAGTTAAAAACAAAACGAACTTCCCTCTAAAAGTTGGAGATAGAGTTCGTATGATAGACGGTCGTTCTGTTGGAACAATTGACGTTATTGAAAAAAATAAAGCTACTGTTAACTATGGTTTCT
Organism: Myroides sp. C1519; assembly: GCF_038039755.1. NCBI lineage: Bacteria > Pseudomonadati > Bacteroidota > Flavobacteriia > Flavobacteriales > Flavobacteriaceae > Myroides > Myroides sp. C1519. Next base: position 21,300 of record NZ_JBBPHM010000009.1, on the reverse strand, counting down.
TTACTTCTAAAGTAAGTTTAGATCAATTGGAAATGGTACAACGTAAAAAGTAATGTTAGATATACCACGAAATAAAAAAATAATCTTGTTTGACGGTGTTTGCAACCTTTGCGACAACACCGTTCAAAAGGTTATTAAAGCAGATAAAAACGATCAGTTTAGATTTGCTTCTTTAGATTCTGAAATCGGTAAACAGATTTTGGATTACATTGGTGTGGATAGACAAAAAATGGATAGCATTGTGCTTTACCAACCAGGTATTTCTTACTACCTAAAATCCCAAGCAGCTTTTAAGATAGCTTCATACTTAGGACTTCCCTACTCTCTGATAAATATCTTTTCCGTTTTTCCCAAAGCACTTACAGATATTGGTTATGATTTTATAGCTAAAAATCGTTATAAATGGTATGGAAAAAAGGAAAGTTGTATGATTCCTAATGAATCAATTAAACAGAAATTTCTATAATTTCTAATCTTAATACTTTTTTGTGATTTTTTAATCGCAAATAATTTCACTTAAACTTAGGCATTGCTTATATTTGCGTACTTATAAAAAACTATTCTCGAATGCAGATTTCATACAATTGGTTAAAACAATTCATTAAATTAGACATTACACCAGACGAAACTTCAGAAATCTTAACAGACTTAGGTCTTGAGGTGGAAGGAATCACTCACTATGAGAGTTTAAAAGGTGGTTTAAAAGGAGTTGTTGTTGGACACGTATTGTCTTGTACAAAACATCCTAATGCAGACAAATTAAACGTAACAAAAGTTGATTTAGGAACGGGTGAACCAGTACAAATCGTTTGTGGTGCTCCTAATGTTGCTGAAGGACAGAAAGTACCTGTTGCTACAATTGGTACAGAATTATTCGATGCAGAAGGAATTGCATTCCAAATCAAAAAAGGTAAAATTCGTGGAGAAGAGAGCTTTGGTATGATTTGTTCTGAAGTAGAACTTGGAATTGGAACAGACGGTAGTGGTATTTTAGTTCTTGATAACAAATGGGAACCAGGTACTCCTGCTGCAACTATTTTCAATGTTGTAACTGACGAAGTTTTTGAAATTGGATTAACTCCTAACCGTTCTGATGCAATGAGTCATTGGGGGGTTGCTCGTGATTTAAGAGCTGGCCTTTTACAAAACTCAAAAGAGGAAATTCAACACAAAGAGTTGATTACTCCTTCTGTTAGTAAATTTAAAGTAGAACGTAGAACGTTAAAAATTGACGTAAGCGTTAATGATTATAAAAAAGCTCCAAGATACTGCGGAGTTACTATTTCTGGAGTTGAAGTAAAACAATCTCCTGAGTGGTTACAAAACAGACTTAAAGCTATTGGAATTGCTCCTAAAAACAATATCGTTGACGTTACAAACTATGTACTACACGATTTAGGACAACCGTTACACGCTTTTGATACAGCTAAAATCAAAGGTGGAAAAGTTATTGTTAAAACTGTTGACGCTGGAACAAAATTCACAACTCTTGACGGAGTTGAAAGAACTCTTCACCAAGATGACTTGATGATTTGTGACGAAAACGGTCCAATGTGTTTAGCAGGTATTTTTGGAGGATTAAAGTCAGCTGTTTCTGAAAACACGACAACAATCTTCTTAGAAAGTGCTTACTTTAACCCAGTAACTATCCGTAAAGCAGCTAAAAGACACGGTTTAAATACTGATTCATCTTTCCGTTTTGAAAGAGGAATTGACCCGTCTATTACAGAATATGCTTTAAAGCACGCAGCTTTATTGATTCAACAAGTAGCTGGAGGTGAAATCACTTCTGATATCGTTGATTTATACCCTAAGAAAATTGAAGACAACTCAGTATTCTTAAACTTCAACAATATTACTCGCTTACTTGGAGAAGAAATTCCAAAGGATACAATCAAGAAAATCTTAGTGTCTTTAGACATTAAAGTACATAGTATGTCTGACGTTGGTATTGGTATTACTGTACCTGCTTACCGTGCAGACGTAACAAGAGAAATTGATATCATCGAAGAAGTATTACGTGTATATGGTTTCAATAATATCACTTATTCTTCTAAATTAAACGCTACAATTGCGGCAAACTCTCGTACTGAAGATCATAAAGTACAGAATATTATTGCTAACCAATTGGTTGCTCAAGGGTTCCATGAGATTATGAATAACTCATTAACTACTCCTGATTACAGCAATTTATCTGAGAATATCAATTCAAGTTTCCAAGTAGATATCTTAAACCCATTAAGTCACGACTTATGTGTAATGAGACAATCTTTACTTTTTGGAGGTTTAGAGTCTATTTCTTACAACATCAATAGAAAACGTGGAGATTTAAAATTCTTTGAATTTGGTAAAACTTACCACAAAATGCTAAACAGTTATGAAGAATACAAACGCTTCGCTGTTTTTGCAACTGGTAATATTACTAAAGCAAGTTGGAACTCAACACAAAAACCTGTTGATTTCTTTGAATTTAAAGCTTACATCAACGCTATTGTAGCACGTTTAGGATTAACAAAAACAACAACTCAACCTGTTGAATCTGACATCTTCTCTGAAGGTATCGCATACTACTTAGGTAAAGATCTAATTGTTGAATTTGGTATTCTTAAGAAAGGTGTTCTTAAAGAGTTTGACATAAAACAAGAGGTATTCTATGCAGAGTTTAATTGGGACAACACAATTAAAATGTTGTCTGCTAAAATTAAATTTACTGATATTAATAAATACCCTTCTGTTAAACGTGACTATGCTCTTTTAATCAATGAGAACGTTACTTTTGGAGAAATCTACAATATCGTTAAACAAGTTGATAAAAACATTATTAAAGATGTTACATTATTTGACGTTTACCAAGGAGACAAAATAGAAGATGGTAAAAAATCTTATGCTATTTCTATCTTAATGGAAGATTCAAGTAAAACATTAACTGATAGTCAAGTTGAAAAGATAATGGGTAAAATCCAATACCAACTTGAAAACAACGTTGGTGCTCAATTGAGATAATAACAAGATTCATATTTATACATTATAAACAAAAGCCTAAACTAAATAGTTTAGGCTTTTGTTATTTTAAGACATATACAAAATAGCATTACTTATAAGGCCACTATAATTATAGAATTTTAGCCTTAATTAACTTACTACATTCCTATATTGAAAAGAAAAAATATTAAACATAAAGCACTTAAAAATAAGTAAACTTTCTATTCTTATTTAAACAGTAAAATAATCTAAATAATTTATTGAAAATATAGAAAATAAAAAAGCCAATACAAATAAATGTATTGGCTTTCCTATATAATATATTTTAGTAAGTCAAAGACCTATCCTAAAACTTCTTTTACTTTTTTACCGATTTCAGCAGGAGAATCAACAACGTGGATTCCACACTCAGCCATAATACGTTTTTTAGCAGCAGCAGTATCATCTGCACCACCTACGATAGCACCAGCGTGTCCCATTGTTCTTCCTTTTGGAGCAGTTTCTCCAGCGATGAATCCAATAACAGGTTTTTTGTTACCATTTTCTTTTACCCAACGAGCAGCATCAGCTTCTAATTGACCTCCAATTTCACCAATCATAATGATTGCTTCAGTTTCTGGGTCAGCCATTAATAACTGTACAGCTTCCTTAGTTGTAGTTCCGATAATTGGATCACCACCAATACCAATAGCAGTAGTAACTCCTAATCCTTGTTTTACAACTTGGTCAGCAGCCTCATAAGTTAAAGTTCCTGATTTAGAAACAATTCCTACAGTACCTTTTTTGAATACGAAACCTGGCATAATACCAACTTTAGCTTCACCTGGAGTAATAACACCTGGACAGTTAGGTCCTACTAATCTACAATCTCTACCTTTGATATAGTTGTAAGCTTTGATCATATCAGCAACAGGAATTCCTTCTGTGATACAAATAATAACTTTAATTCCTGCATCAGCAGCTTCCATAATAGCATCTGCAGCAAATGCTGGTGGAACGAAGATAATAGATGTATCAGCACCTGCTTTCTCAACTGCTTCTGAAACTGTATTAAATACTGGACGATCTAAGTGAGTACTACCACCTTTTCCTGGAGTAACACCACCAACAACGTTTGTTCCGTACTCAATCATTTGAGAAGCGTGGAATGTACCTTCACTTCCAGTAAATCCCTGAACGATTATTTTTGAATCTTTATTTACTAAAACACTCATGATCTTGTTTTTATTTATTTAACTTACTTACACAAAAATAAACAATTCTATTAAGCTATAAAACTTTTTATCCCTTTATAAGTGAGTTTAACTGATTAATTAATTACATTACCTCAATTTTGTCATTTTGACTAAAAAATCAAACAACTATTAGAGAAAATAACCTATATATTTTTAGTTTTTGCAAGTAATTCTGGAATTCTTTTAATATTAGCCATTTGCTTCAATTTATCTCTTGACTCCTCTGCAGGATATCCAAAGTAAACTTTACCTCCAGCTAATGACTTAGAAACTCCTGATTGAGCTAATACAACAGCCTTACTACCAATAGTAATACCACTTGTAGTTCCTACTTGTCCCCATAAGGTTACTTCATTCTCAATAACCACGCAACCAGCAATACCACATTGTGCAGCAATCAAACTACGACTACCTACAACTGTATCATGCCCAATATGAACTTGGTTATCAATTTTTGCCCCCTCTTTAATAGTAGTATCTCCTGTTACCCCTCTGTCAATTGTACAAGCGGCACCAATACCAACATTATCTTCTATCACTACTCTACCACAAGAAACTAAAGGATCAAATCCTTCTGGACGTTTTTTGTAATAAAAAGCATCAGCACCTAAAATAGTACCTGCGTGAATAACTACATTATCACCAATTACCGTACCATCATAGATAACAACATTTGGATGAATAAGACAGTTCTTTCCGATAACAACGTTGTGTCCAATAAACACACCTGGTTGAATAACACTACCTTCACCAATTACAGCATCTTTTGCACGAACTTCTGTAGCTGGTTTAAAAGGGTTAAAGAATTTAGACAATTTATTAAAGTCTCTAAACGGATCGTCAGAAATCAATAAAGCCTTTCCTTCCGGACAAGGTACATCTTTATTAATCAAAACGATACTTGCATTAGAGTTTAATGCCTTATCATAATATTTTGGATGATCCACAAACACTACCTCTCCTTCTTGTACAACGTGAATCTCGTTTATACCATAAACAGGGAAGTTAGAATCTCCAACAAATTTACAGCCAATAATTTCCGCTATTGTCTGTAAATCTTGAACTTTTGCAAAACGCATGATATATCTTCTAAAAAATTATTCTTTGATACGCTCCATGTAAGCACCTGTAGCTGTATCAATCTTAACTTTATCTCCTTCATTGATAAACAAAGGAACGTTGATTGTAGCTCCAGTTTCTACAGTAGCAGGCTTAGTTGCATTTGTTGCAGTATTACCTTTTACACCTGGCTCAGTATATGTAATTTCTAAAATAACAGAAGCTGGCATATCAACTGAAAGTGGTAACTCAGTATCTGTATTAATTTGAACCATTACCATTTCTCCTTCTTTTAATAAATCAGGAGCATCTAAGATATCTCTTAATAAAGTAATTTGTTCATAGTTCTCAACATTCATAAAATGGAACTGATCCCCTTCTGGGTATAAATATTGAAATTTATGTGTTTCTACTCTCACAGTATCAATTTTGTGTCCAGCAGAAAAAGTGTTTTCTAATACTCTACCATTAGTCAAACTTCTCATTTTTGTTCTAACGAAAGCAGGTCCTTTTCCAGGTTTAACGTGTAAGAATTCAACAATTTTATAAATATCATTGTTGTACTTAATACATAAACCATTTCTAATATCAGCTGTAGTTGCCATTTTCTAAATATATTTAGTTTAATACTTAATTCTAATAAATTCCTGAATATCCTCTCATAATTCCTCTTGAAGAACTACGGATAAACATAATAATCTCGTCTCTCTCTGGAGTAGCCTCCATCTCAGTTTCTATAATTTCCAAAGCTTGACTTGTATTATAGTTTTTCTGATATAACAGACGATAAATTTCTTGAACTTCTCTAATTTTATCTGGAGTAAACCCTCTTCTTCTCAATCCAACTGAGTTAATACCTGCATATGAAATTGGCTCACGAGCTGCTTTAATATACGGAGGAACGTCTTTACGAACCAATGTACCACCTGTAATGAATGAATGAGAACCAATTGTACAAAACTGGTGTACAGCAACAAGACCTGCTAAAACTACAAAATCCCCTACTGTTACGTGTCCAGCTAAAGTACTTGAATTTGAAAAGATACAGTTATCACCTACGATACAATCGTGAGCAATATGACTATATGCTTGGATAAGACAATTCTTTCCAACTACAGTTTTGTATCTATCTTTCGTACCTCTATTTATAGTTACGCATTCACGAATTGTTGTATTGTCTCCAATTTCTACTGTAGTAACTTCTCCCTCAAATTTTAAATCTTGTGGTTCTGCTGAAATTACCGCTCCTGGAAATATCTTACAATTTTTACCAATGCGTGCCCCTTCCATAATAGTCACATTTGACCCAATCCAAGTTCCTTCACCAATTTCTACATTATTGTGAATTGTAGAAAACGGCTCAATCACTACGTTACGTGCTATTTTTGCTCCTGGGTGAACGTATGCTAAAGGCTGATTCATATTATCTCTTTATTTAATTTTTAATTTTTGAAATTTGAGCCATTAGCTCTGCTTCAGCTACAAGTTTTCCATTTGCATATGCATATCCTTGCATATGACAAATTCCACGACGTATAGGCGTGATTAATTCTAACTTAAAGACTAAAGTGTCACCTGGGGTAACTTTATGTTTAAACTTAACATTATCCATTTTCATGAAATAAGTTAAGTAATTCTCAGGATCTGGTACTGTACTTAAAATCAAGATTCCTCCTGATTGCGCCATTGCTTCACAGATTAAAACCCCTGGCATAACTGGTGCTCCTGGGAAGTGACCAACGAAAAACTGCTCATTCATTGTTACGTTCTTCAATCCTACTACGTGAGATTCAGACATTTCTAAAATCTTATCTACAAGCAAGAATGGAGGTCTGTGTGGTAACAAGGCCATAATTTGATTCACATCCATTAAAGGTTCTTTATGCAAATCATAAGTAGGTACTTGATTACGCTTTTCATTGCGAATAATCTTAGACATTTTCTTAGCAAAACTTGTGTTCACTGAGTGCCCAGGTTTATTAGCAATTACTTTCCCTCTAATACGAGTTCCAATCAATGCTAAATCACCGATAACGTCTAATAATTTATGACGAGCTGCCTCATTAGGATAATGTAAAGTAAGGTTATCTAAAACACCATTTGGTTTAACGCTTATTTCGTCTTTTCCAAACGCCTTTTTCAAGTGTTCCATTGTCTCTGGAGAAATCTCTTTATCCACGTAAACAATAGCATTATTCAAATCTCCTCCTTTGATTAACCCGTGAGCCAACAAAGCTTCTAATTCGTGTAGGAAACTAAATGTTCTCGCTTCAGAAATCTCCTCTTTAAAATCGTGAATTGATTTAAGAGTAGCATTTTGAGTACCCAACACTTTTGTTCCAAAATCTACCATTGCTGTAACTTGGTAGCTATCACAAGGCATTACGATAATCTCACTTCCTGTAGTTTCATCTACAAAAGAAATTACCTCTTTTACGATATACTCATCGCGTTCCGCATCTTGTTCTACAACTCCAGCCTTTTCTACAGCTTCAACAAAGTATTTAGAAGACCCATCCATAATCGGTGGCTCAGATGCATTTAATTCGATAATAACATTATCTAAATCACATCCAACAAAAGCAGCTAAAACGTGCTCAGTTGTTTGAATTTTAACACCTTTTTTTTCAAGGTTTGTACCACGTTGTGTTGTCACAACATAATTTGCATCTGCTTCAATAACAGGATGCCCTTCCAAATCCATACGAACGAACGTAAAACCATTGTTCACTGGAGCTGGCTTAATAGTCATAGTAACCTCTTGACCTGTATGTAATCCAACACCCTTTAATGTTACTTCATTCTGGATGGTTTTCTGTTTAACCATAATTAAATCTCTTTAAATATTTTGATAGACTATAATTATATCTTCTTTTTTAAATCTTCTACATCACTTACTATCTTAGTCAAATTCTTGAAATGACTATATGAACGTAAGAAATCACCGTGTGCAAATGCAGGAGTTCCTTGAACTGCAGTATTGCTTTCAATACTTTTACTCACACCTGCTTGTGCTTGAATCTTTACATTATCTCCAATCACAATATGCCCTACGATACCAACTTGTCCTCCAATAAGACAATGTTTCCCAATTTTAGTTGATCCCGCAACACCAGTTTGTGATGCGATTACTGTATTTTCTCCAATCTCTACATTATGAGCGATTTGAATCTGGTTGTCTAATTTAACACCTTTGCGGATAATAGTAGAACCTAAAGTAGCACGATCAATTGTCGTTGCTGCTCCTATTTCCACATTATCTTCAATGATTACATTACCAATCTGTGGCACTTTACTATAAGTTCCATCAGCATTGGGTGCAAATCCAAATCCATCTGATCCAACAATTACACCTGCGTGAATTGTACAATTATTACCAATAACAGTTTCAGAATAGATACGTACACCTGCAAAAAGCACAGTGTTATCTCCTATTCTTACGTTATCACCAACAAATGTATTCGGATATATTTTTACGTTTTTACCAATCTTAACATTCTTACCTAAATAGCAAAAACTACCTAAATATAACTCTTCCCCGTATTCAACACCTTCAGAAATAACTGACGGTTGTTCAATACCAGACTTCATTAATTTAACTTGATTGTAATACTCCAACAATTTAGAAAATGCTTTATACGCATCATCTACCTTAATTAAAGTAGCCTCAATTGGGTGTTCTGGTTCAAATGTTTTATTAACAATTACTACCGAAGCTTTGGTAGTGTAGATATGATGTATGTATTTAGGATTTGCTAAAAAAGAAATAGACCCTTCAGTTCCTTCTTCAATTTTAGCTAAAGTACTTACTTCGATTGCAGGATTTCCTACAATATCTCCTCCTAATACTGACGCTATTTGTTCTGCTGCTATTTTCATTGTGGCAAAAATATAAAATATAATTGAAACTTAACTTTCAAAAACGTTTTTTGGATAACAAACAAAGTACTTTGTTACTAATTTAGTTAATGACTTTAAGTTTAATTCATCTGAAATCGATAAAACATCTTTTACAGAGCCATCTTTCTTCAAAATCATAATCGGTTCTTTACTCTTGCTATACGCTTGGTTTTCAACCTTGCCTTTAAACACAAAATACTTTGCTGCTTCATTAGAAATACCATACTTTTCTGTAATTTTATCTAACATCACATTCATCTTGGCTTTTGTCTCTTCTTTATCAGAAACAATCTCAATTCGCAACAACTCACGATTCACAATCATTTTACTCAATTCTGCTAAAATAAAGTCTTTGTGAAACTGCCACGACTTCAAAGCTCCCATAATGTCAGAATCATCTAACAAAGCGAACTTCTCTAATGCCATTGTATCAAAATCATCGTGATCAATGTGATTTTTCAAAAAGAACAATAGCGACTCACTACACCAAAGCTCAACACCTTTATGCGTTAACTCTTTTGCTCTCTTCAAAATGCGCACCAAAATTAGCTCAGCACATACACTTGTTTTATGTAAATACGCTTGCCAATACATCATACGACGTGCTATCAAAAACATCTCTACAGAATAAATTCCCTTTTTCTCTACAACTAATTCATCATTGACTACATTCAACATTTGAATTAATCGCTCTGAGTTGATATTCCCTTCCGCTACCCCACTATAAAAACTATCTCGTTTTAGGTAATCCATTCTATCCATATCCAACTGACCTGAAATCAATTGCAACATAAACTTACGGTGATATCTCCCTTGAAATATTTCAATCGCCAAACTCAATTGTCCGTTAAACTCTTGATTCAAGCGATTCATAAATAAAATAGAAATCTCCTCGTGATGAACTCCTTCCACAATACTTTCTTCCATTGCGTGAGAGAATGGCCCGTGTCCAATATCGTGTAGCAAAATAGCCACATATAGCGCATTCTCTTCCTCTTCAGAAATAGAAACATTTTTGAATCGAAGTACTTGCACTGCCTTTTGCATCAAGTGCATACAACCTAAAGCGTGGTGAAAACGCGTATGATGAGCTCCTGGATAAACAAGATAAGATACCCCCATCTGAGATATTCTTCTCAAGCGTTGAAAGTAAGGGTGTTCGATTAAATCGTACACTAAAGAATTCGGAATCGTAATGAACCCATAAATAGGGTCATTCAATATCTTAAGTTTATTTAATTTACTCAATGATTATTGTTTTTTTGATAAACACTTACAAATATAGCAATATAATAAAAGCCGTACCTATTTCCTACGAAAAGATACGGCTTTTATTAATTAATTCACGATTTACTTAACGTTTTAAGCGTCTAAATCGATTTGAAAAGAGTTTAAGAACGCAATTGAACGCTCAATATCATAATGTAAAATACGGTCTGCATCTACAAATGGCACTTCTTCTCTGTATATTTTTACAAATGATTCTATAAAATCACTTGATTTAGCAGGTCTTCTAAACTCTAAAGCTTGTGAAGCATTCATAAGCTCAATAGCTAAAATACGCTCTAAGTTCTCAACAATACGCAATGCCTTTGTAGCACCGTTTGCTCCCATACTCACGTGATCTTCTTGTCCATTACTTGAAACAATACTATCAACGCTTGACGGAGTAGCTAATTGCTTGTTTTGGCTAACAATACTCGCTGCTGTGTACTGCGGAATCATAAATCCTGAATTCAATCCTGGATCAGATACTAAAAACGCAGGTAATCCTCTTAAACCAGAAATCAACTGGTATGTTCTTCTTTCAGAAATACTACCTAATTCAGCTAATGCAATTCCTAAAAAGTCTAATGCTAAAGCTAATGGCTGTCCGTGGAAGTTCCCACCTGACACAATAATATCCTCTTTATAGAACACATTCGGATTATCTGTTACCGAGTTTATTTCTGTTTTAAACACGCGATCTACGTAGTCAATTGCATCTTTTGACGCACCGTGAACTTGAGGAATACATCTAAAAGAATACGGATCTTGTACGTGTTCTTTTGGTCGTTTAATCAACTCCGATCCATCTAACATTTCATTGAAAAACTGCGCTGTTTCAATCTGCCCTTTATGAGGTCTTACAAAGTGAATCAACTCGTTAAAAGGCTCTATTCTACCGTCAAACCCCTCTAAAGAAACTGCACCAATTACGTCAGCTAAATAAGACAAACGCTTAGATTTAATCATTACATAACAACCGTAAGCACTCATAAACTGTGTTCCATTCAACAAAGCTAATCCCTCTTTAGACTTCATCGTTATTGGTTCCCATCCGTTTTTCTCAAGCACTTTAGCAGCAGGTTGACGGAATCCATCTGCATACACTTCACCTTCACCAATTAAAGGCAATGACAAGTGAGCTAACGGAGCTAAATCTCCAGATGCCCCTAAAGAACCTTGTGTATAAACAACAGGTAAAATATCGTTGTTATAAAAATCAATCAAACGCTCTACTATAGCTAATTGAACCCCTGAATTACCATAACTCAAAGACTTAACTTTTAGCAACAACATAATTTTAATAATCTCTTCCGGAACCAACTCTCCAGTTCCACAAGCGTGAGACTTCATTAAGTTCTCTTGTAATTTAGACAAGTTTTCATTGTCAATTTTCACGTTACACAAAGAACCAAATCCTGTATTAATTCCATAAATAGGATCCTTGTGCTCCGCCATTTTATTGTCTAAATAAGTACGACAATTTTCAATATTTGCACGTGCTTCCTCTGACAATTGGATCTTTTGACCCTGTGTTAATATTTCATTTAATTTCTCAATTGTAAATACATCTGAGCTAATATAATGTACTGCTTCCATAAGTTTTTGTTGGTGGTATAATATAAATTTATCTTGTAAACACTAATTTATTTCCTTTCGAATCTCCTTCGCTCCAAGCATATCCATCTACATTAAACTTTTTCAAGCCATCTAAGTCCTCAATACCATTATCAATGATATATCTAACCATCATTCCTCTTGCTTTCTTAGCGTAGAAACTAATCACTTTTAGCTTCCCATCTCTAAGTTCTTTAAACTCCGGAGTAATCAATGTAGCCTTTAACGCTGCTTTATCTACAGCACTAAAGTACTCATTACTTGCCAAGTTTACCAATAACTCTCCTTGCTTCATTTCTTTATTTAGCGATTCTGCAATCACTGGTTTCCAAAACTCATACAGGTTTGCATTAGCACCTACAGGCATCTTAGTTCCCATTTCTAATCTATAAGGCTCTATCTCATCTAACGGTTTCAAAATACCATATAAACCAGATAAAATCCTAAGCTTATTTTGTAATTCTTCTATTTGTTCAACTTTCAACGAATAAGCATCAAGTCCGCCATAAACATCTCCATTAAACGCAAAAACCGCCTGTCTAAAATCTTCCTCATTTCCATCCTTCTTCACAAAAACACGCTCTTGATTACGCTTCCAATTCAATTCAGCCAAATTCGATGAAATCTTCATCAATGCCTCCAAGTCCATTGGAGTTTTTGATTTCAACACTTCATTAATCTCTTTCGATTCTTTTATAAAAATGGGTTTTGTACTTGTAAGCACAGGCACCTCACTTGTATAATCTAAACTCTTTGCTGGCGATATTAAAATTTTCATATTTTCTTTTTTATGCTTCCCAAATATAGGGTAAGTATTTAAAATATCATATTTTGCAGAGACACCTTTTCGCTAATTTATATAGCATTAACAATATTTTATACACTTAAACAATAGTACTACAGTCCTTTAAGATAACAATACTAAACCTTCTTAAATTAATTACTCGCAAACATCATTTTACCTCAAAAACACAACACCCTGAAAATCAACCCCACACATTTACGCATTCGCAAAACAGAAACTCAAACAGCAGAAGTTTTAATAATAAAGTAATTTATATTCTTTCATATAACTTATTCCCTCCTCTTTAAGCATAACTCGAAAATGCAAAATAAACTCTCTCACACCTCAAAAATGCCAAAGTGATTATTTTAATATCAAATGCACTAAAAAACAATTATTGCCTCCTCTTCAAACACTTCTATGAGTGTCGTCTGAGAGCCCTCTGAGTATTCTCCGACAAAATGACCCTCAGCCCAGTATTCTCGAAGGATTGTCGGACTATTGTCGGACAAACCCCTTTTAAGACACGCCTAAAAACTAAATAATTACTGAAAAAAAAGCAATAATTAAAAATATAAAATACTTATAATCAATATTTTACACTTTAAAAAACAACTACTTTCATACTTTTACAAAGCAGCAGCATTCCCTACTTTTTTAATAAAAAATAGGCTTAAAAATACCTTTTTGACCCAATTTAAGGTAATAAACACAAGTTTTTTACACAAAAAAAGGGACCTTACTTAATGTAAAATCCCTTTGTATCACAAACAGAAAAATTATATTTCTCCGTTTATCACCTTATTTTTAAACTCCGTTGGTGTAATTCCTACAAAATGTTTAAAGTACTTATTAAACGTTGTTTTCGAATTAAAACCGGAATTTACAATAACACCATCAATCAACAAATCTTGGCGTTCTTGCATAATTTTTTTAGCATACTTAATACGATAACTCGCTACTAAGTTGTAAAAATTAACTCCCATTGTTCTATTGAGTGTATCTGACAACTGCGCCTTGGTAAAATTAAGCTCCTTTGCTAACATTTCAACTGTAAAGTCACGATCTAAATACAACGTACTCTTCTCAAAAAACTCAATTACCTTACGACTATCTTCTGTACAAATTGGCAAAGTATCATACTGTAACATTGGCTTTACTTTTTCCAATACCAAGTTTGATTGATTAATTCCAATTACCTCGTGACAATCACAGTATGACAGTCTAACTAAAGTAACAATGGAATAAATTAACCCAACTCCCACAGTACTAAAAAAGAAATACTCAAAGACAGTATTGTATTCTAACTCGTGATAAATGTAGGTCAATTTTGAAAAGTTAACTGTCGTCGCTGCTATTAAAACAAGTGAAACTACCAATATATAGTTCAACTCCATTGACGTTACAACATCCTTGCGTTCTTGTACTTCCTTAATCTCTTTTAAAAGACAAGACAAATTAGTTACATTACAGCAAACTACCGCTATAAGTAAATACATCTGATTGTAGTACAACATATAAAACAAGGCACTGAAAAAGACCAATAACAAAACACCGAAGCGCACATTGTGATGCTTTCTCGCTCTACGTTTTAAAAAGAACAATAATAAAAAGCCTTCCAAATAAATAAAGTACAAAGGTGCACCTATAAATTTTGTTACAATACTATAAAGAAAAATAACTATTGAAAAGACTATTAATAACCTAAATTGAGAGATAGATCTCTCGGGCTTTAACTGCATAAATTTGATGTGGGGATTTATTTAAAAATTAGCAAAACATATAGTTGGGGATGCTTTGCTGTAAGTGAAACCGACTAAGTAGTTCACTTATTTTATTTGATTCTATTTCTATTACAAAGAGCTCCCCGAAAGAAGCTCTGTATATTAACACGTTATGTTTTACTCTTTTTTTTCCTTACAAAAGAATTATTCTAACATCCTTTACTCTTCAATATTAGAAGAAACGAGGAGTATTAATTCTTCCTGTGCGACTAAAAATATCGAAGCGTAAGAAGATCTCATGTGAACCTGAGTTGTAATTTCTCAACGATGTTGTATCTGCATCATAAGCATAACCTACAAACAGATTATCATTCACTTGGAAACCTGCCAAAGCACTTACTGAAGCATCCCAACGATAAGCAGCACCTACTGTAAACTTATCAACGATTAAGAAGTTCGCCGTTAAGTCAACTTGTAAAGGAGCTCCCTCTACCGCCTTCATTAAGAAAGCTGGTTTGAACTTCAAACTCGGGTTTAATTCAAAAACATAACCTCCCATTAAGTAGAAGTTTGCTTTTTGACGCATTGTTTCTAAATCGTTATCGTCATATCTATCCGAAGTTAAAAAGTTCGGAACTGACAATCCAAGATAAGCTCTGTCTGAATACAAATAAAGACCAGCCCCTAAATTTGGCGTAAACTTATTGTTGATATTAGTTTGAGAAACAGGATCCAAAGGATTGTGAATGTTCAATTTCGTATAATCTACATCCAATAAATTAGCTGTTCCTTTAATACCAAAGGCCAACTTATAATCTCTGTTCAAATCGATTGCATACGATAAATCAACAGAAATATTGTTTTCATCCATTGCACCCAATCGGTCATTAGTAAAATTAACACCTAATCCCAATCCGCTTTCTCCTAAAGGAGTTGCAACAGAAACATTAGCTGTTTTAGGTGCACCTTCTAATCCTACCCATTGTGTTCTATACATTCCAAATACACTAAGAACACCTCTCGACCCAGCATAAGCAGGGTTAATATTGTTCGTATTGTACATATACTGCGTAAACTGAGGATCTTGTTGCGCATACATTTGACTGAAACAGCCTACTGCAAGTAGGCTAATTCCAATCTTCTTTATTTTATTATGAATACTCATAGATTCTTTTCTTAGTTGTTATCTAAATGCAAATATCCAGATTTTTTAATCATTTTAGAGCCATTAGCATCTTTATGCTCGTAGCTAACAATGTAAAAATACGTACCTGATGGTAACTTTTCGTTTTTGTTTACAGTAACACGACCTTCTGAATATCCACGGAAAACGTTTCCGTTACTATCATACGCCTTAGTTTCATAAACCTTCACCCCCCAACGGTTGTACACTTCCACTGTATTATTTGGAAACTTATTGATATTGTCAATTAAGAAATAATCGTTCTTATCATCTCCGTTAGGCGTTACTAAGTTATAAATAACTATATCACCATCCAATAGCAATTCTTTTTTTACAGTAGCAAGGGTAAAGAATCCATATCCTTTTACAGATGCAGCAGTAGTAATTTCTTTTTTATCCATATCAACTACTCCTCCTTCATCAACCCAAACTTGCTGTCTTGCATCCCAACGAACAATGTGTAATTCCTTTTCCGGATCTTTTAACAACTCAGCTGGTGTTGTACGTTCATCCCAACTCAACGTTAGCATAATACCACGCTCACTATTGTCATTCCCTTTTTCAACAGTCCAATACTCGCGTTCATCAAGTAAATTAATTACTCCAGATTTTCCTGAACGAGCTCTAAAGAAATTCTTGTCATCAAGTGAATATTTCCCTTCAAAGGCATCCTTTATATTTTCTGGAGCACTTATACGTGCATAACGATAAATTCCCTTGTCTCCTTTTGGATATTGAAATTCTTCATTTCCTTTTTTCTCTACGAACCCCTCAGCGTGACTTCTATCCTTTGGATGTAACGCTTTAGAACCTTGATGAAATGTAAGTGCCCCTTTTAGAGAGTCCACTTTAATAATCCCATCTTTAAAATCCATAGAACCATTTACGTTCATTTCGTTTTTAAGATCAAAGGCAACGTAGTTTTCTGCATTATCCAAAACCACATCAAAAAACTCTGTTGGTTTTGACCCAGAAATTACTTGCTTTCCTTTTTCATCTTCGTAACGAGTAAAGATTGCTTTAGACTCTTTTGCTCCATCACTATGATAATATAAATCATCATTGTTAAAGTTACTATAGTAATAAGCTGTACCGTCGTTTATTACATTTCCTCCTTTTGTATTGTCAAAGTCATAAATAGTAGATAATACTCCACCTTCAGCAATAGAGATTATCCCTTCATTTAGCAACACCTGATCTTTCTTATCCTTTTGTGCAACAATTGCACTTGGAGCCATTAACCCAACAAGCGCAACCTTAAATAATTTTTTTGATTGCATAATTCTATTTATAAACTTATTAACTTATCTACTTTTATTTGGCAACATTGGGTTAGTCATTGTATTACAAGTCTTAACTTCAATAATAACATCGTTTGACGTGTCTGAACACTTTTCGTTATCAACTTTCAACCTAACAAAGGTTCCATTAATTTCCTTCGTAACATGTGTCAAGTTTAATTTATTATTGTCAATTCCAACAACACCATTAAAACTATTATTAGTCAAAACATTCCAATTGTTACCAGTTATAGAATATTCCCATATATATTTAATCTCCTTTCCCGAAGAAGAAGGTATAATTACTTCCTTGTTAAAGTTTTCACAAACAATTATCCTTTTTACATCTTTAACTACATTAGGTAAAGGATTTATTGTGATTTTAAAAGGCACTAATTTTCCCGTACAACCATTTTTAGTTTCCGCAACATAATATTGATAATCACCTATTTCAAAAGGCAAAACAAAATCTTTCAATTGATTCCCTTTTACATCAAAATATATTAATGAGTAGTTATTCTCTTTCCCTAATTTAGAAAGTTCCACAGGTAAAGATATATTTTCGCCAAAACAATATGATACATCATGTACAACAGGAGTTGAATCAATTTTATCTAAGCTTGTCTCAAACCTCACATAGCAACCATCTTCCATTCCTGGCACAACAGCGTAATACATCGTTTTCTCTCCACTAATATTTGAAACAGGGAAATTACCTTTTACTAAGTTACTTTCTAAATTATTTCCTAATGGAACTTGCTTATAAAATTTAGTACCTATAGGATAATTTGCTACAATATCTTCTCTTGTAAATACATTATTCGCTAACGAACAAAAAGCTTTAAATTGCATTATTCCATTTTCTACTGGTGGATTACATTGCTGTGCAAATTCAGAACTAATTTGAATTGTAGAAATAAAATCGTCATAGACTGGACCAGAACAAAAACTACTTCCATAATCCTTTACTAATGCCGACTTAACTTTAGTTCCTGAAGTCGCTCCAACACCAGTAATATCACCATTTATACGAACTTCAAGTCCACACATATTTGTAGACAAAAGTACACAATTATTAGATACAGCAAACCTGTATTTTAACTGACCTAATAATCTTTCTCTATCCATATATAGTGGTAAATTACCTATTTCCCAAACAATCATACCTCCTGCTGTTTCTTTAGGATCGCTTGTACCTCCTATCGGTGGTACCCATCTAACATTACCTTTTACTGGAAGATTTTTCGCTATTTCAGCTCCTGCGAAATGAAGATTAAAGGGAACTGGTATTTCTATTCGTGTATCATTAACAACCTCACTACCTTTATTATACATATCTAATTGAAACTCCATTTCTTGCCCAGGTCTTAACTCGCCATTATGCTTTGGAGTAAATTCTTTAAAGGTAGTAGCTTTATTTTCCCCTATTACCTCAGGCACATATGCATCAACAGCAAAAACAATATTGTGAATAATATAAGTATCTTGGTTTGAACCAAAAGCAAATGTTGTTGATTCTTGATTATTCCCAATTAATTGATTACCTCTGTTATCCAATTCAAACATTGCAATATCAATACCTGTATTATTATCAATATTTGGGTTTCTTGGATTCCCTCCAGTATAAATAGAGGAATTAAAGAAATTATTTTTTGAATTCTTTTCATGCTGTAACGCATTCCATCCCCATTGAGAATTATTCCATATATAAAAATAATCCCCAGATATATCTTCATCTCCTTCACCTGCCATCATCCCCATTTTTATTTTAACATCTCCTTTTTGAACTGCCCTAAAACCTTCAACACGTAAAGTAGCAGAACCAACTGCTTTAGACATATATCCATAACCATCAAAAACAGTAATATTTCTCCAATTCATAGATTGATTCTTATAAATAACAACCATACCCCAACCTCCATAATATCCAGTTCCTCCACCATTACCTTCATTTAAAGCCATATCTGCTACAAAATACTCTCCTACACCATTTTTACGAACATAATCAGTGACATCTGCATAAGCGGCATACATTGCTCCTTCAGTAGTCTTTGGATAATAAATATCATTTGGATCTGCTACTATATCAATATATTTATTACCATCCTTTTTGAACTTCACTCTACGTTTATCAAGTGTCTTTACTGACGATTTGCCTTGATTTATTTTTAGACGAACATTGTTATTTTTATTAGTGTAAGAAGATAAACTTCTACTATCTCTCGTTATTTGGTGAATTTCTACACCACTTACAACTAAAGGTTTATCAAATGTAAATATCACAGTATTTCCACCACCATTGAACATCTGACCTTCAGCACTTATAAAAACACCATACCCATTTTCTTGATAAGAAACCCTACCATTTGAATCAAATCTAATAGACAGTTTCTTTCCATTTATGTCAAAATCGTATTGTGGAAAATTACTACCAAATAGGGAATGCTGTGTACTTATATACAATCTATAATTATTAAAAAAATCACTATTGCTAAAAGTAAACCATCTACTATCAGAAAAACTATCAACACTAAAGACATCAGGACTTTCTCTTATGCTTTTTTTATCAATATCGTGAGCACGACCAGTCCAATACAACCCCGCGTAAACGATTTCAGAACATTCAGGATTTTCAAGCACTAATGTACTCGATGAAGAGTTTATTGTGCTTGGATCATTATCTATGTCTACATATTTCATAGTCCCTGCATTTGATCCTCCATTAAACTCAACTAACGTAAGATTAGTATTACCAATCATTGTGAAATCACCTTGTAGCGAATAAACCTTTTCATTTTTAAAAGGTTTGGGCGCTTGACTTGAAGTTCTCTGCTTAAAATCTTTCTTCACTTGTGCAGATACACTCATATTAGTTAAAAAAGACAAAAAAACACTTCCAAATAATAACACTTGTTTAACTATATTTTTTTTCATCGACTTGTTTTTAATTAGGCTGTAAAACCTGATTATACACAATAACTAATTCTTTACCGTTATAAGATTCAAACTGACTTAATACCATATCCTTATTCAAATCTCCTTCAAGTCCTAAAAAAATATATTTTAATGCTGTGAATTTTTTTAAGTTAATAACATTTTCCAATTTCAAATTATTCGTAAAAATCATTGCCTCAATACTATCTAAAACATCAACACTCTCCAAATCTACTAATTCTTTAAAATCACTCACTATCAATACTTTTACATCTTTAGTGGAAGTAGAATAGTCTGAAATGATTGTTTGAATATCTGAATTAAATAAATAATCATCAAAAATAACTTTATCAGATTCCTTTAAGTTACTTAGAACTTCATTGAAGTTTTTAATTGTAATATTTTGAGCTTGTGCTTTAAAACTAAAGCACAAAAACAAAATCATTGTGACGTAAAATATGTTTTTTCTAATCATAATTAATCCTCTTTTACTGAAAATACAATATTTATAAAACTACCAATATTAACGTCTCCTGTAGAACTAACTGTATAAGTCATCTTTCCATCTTCAGTTATAGAATCTATCGTAAAAACTCCTGGAGTAGCATAAGTAATATGAAAACCTAATTCCGTTGCAGGTAATACAGGAAGAGTACCTGCTCCTTTACTACTCTTCACAGGAGTACCAAATTGTTGTTTATATATAGCATACAAGTCAATTTTTCCTTTCCTTGTTGAATTATCAAATGACACTCCTTCCTGCATTACACCACTCGCTGCAGTTGGAACCATAACCGATGGCATATAGAAAAACTTCGGCATTGCTGCTTTCAAGGCTTTAATTGTTTTTAAAACACCTTTACTATCAGCAACAACAATATTATCCGTAGCTGTACCTTTTATTTCATTGATTTCATCAATTTTAACGTGTCCATGAACTACATTTAATGCATTGTACTTAGAAGTCTCTCTTTTATCCTCTTGTAATTCTCCAGCTCCATAATTTAATAGTCCTACTTTAAAAGTATCATCTTTATCTAATGACATTCTTACTCTTCTATCTAAACTAAATCTGATTCCGCTATTAGTAGCATTACCTGAAACATTAGATGAGAATTCAAGACCAGCGCTACCTCCTGAAGAAGAAATTTGCCCTACCGAATTAGGATCTTGAAAAACATAAAAATTGCGTCCTAACGAAGTAAGCTGTAAAGTACTTCTTTGAGTACTTGTTATCTGAATACTATTTTCTGAAGAAGCTTCATTCTGTCCCCACTTATTGAAGTCGTCTTGACTTTTGTAAAATAAAAAAGGGTTATAGAAATTTGTGTCGCTA
>NZ_JBBPHM010000008.1:0-124404 GCF_038039755.1 Myroides sp. C1519 | reverse complement strand
CCGTTAGTATTAACGATTTCGGATTTCCATCGTATGTATAAGTTGCATTGTCAAATGTAAGCTTAGGAAGTCCTGCTTTAGTGATTGTTAGATTAGCTTTCAATTGCGAGTTATTGTAATTCTTCCCTCCATTAATTGTAGCTGTAACCTCATAAACACCAACGTCAGTATACTTGTTATTTGAATAAGTAACAGTAACCCCTTCAGGAATATTTCCCGTTAGTATTAACGATTTCGGATTTCCATCGTATGTATAAGTTGCATTGTCAAACGTAAGCTTAGGAAGTTCGGCTTTATTGATTGTTAGATTAGCTTTCAATTGCGTATCGTTGTAATTCTTCCCTCCATTGATTAGAGCTGTAACCTCATAAACACCAACGTCAGTATACTTGTTATTTGAATAAGTAACAGTTACCCCTTCAGGAAGGTTCTCTTTTAGTATTAGCGATTTCGGAGTACTGTCATAAATATAAGAAGCATCGTTAAACGTAAGCTTAGGAAGTTCATTTTTAGTGATAACTAACAGGGATTTAAGTTCACTATCATAGTAATTCTTACCACCATTAATTATAGCTGAAGCTTCATAAACACCAACATCGGTATGTCTGTTATTGATATATTTAACCGTTGTTTCCTCAGGAATATTACCTTTTAGTATTAATGATTTTTGGGTTCCATCATAAGTATAAGAAGCGCTATTAAATACTACTTGAGGTAGTTCTGCTTTAATGATAGTTAAGATGGCATTTAGTTCCTTACTGTTGTAATTTCTGCCTCCATTAATCATAGCTGTAACTTTGTAAACACCAGTGTTAGTTTGTTTGTTATTCGAATAAGTAACTATAATATCATCAAGTAGATTACCTTTTAAAGTTAGCGATTTAGGTAATCTGTCATAAACAAAAGTAGCATTGTCAAATGTCAAATTAGAAAGTTCTGCTTTAGTGATAACCAAGTGTGCTTTGAGTTCAACATTGTTGTAATTAATTCCACCATTAACTGTAGCTATAGCTTCATAGTTACCTGAGTTGATATGTTTGTTGTTAGAATAAGTAACTTTAATACCTTCTGGTAAAATGTCGTTAATTATCAATGTTTTATGTGTGCCATCATAAACAAAAGTTGCATTGTCATACGTTAAACTCAGTTCAGCTTTCTCAATTGTTAACATAGCTGTCAGTTCAGTATTCTCGTAATTTTTACCTCCATTAATATGAGCTATAACCTTATATTCACCAACATTGATTTGCATATTATTTGAATAAGAAAGAGTAACTCCTTCTGGTAAAATGTCATTAATTATAAGTGCTTTAGGTGTTCCGTCATAAACGAAAGATGCTGCATCCAATTTGATAATAGGTAGTTTCGTTTTATTGATAGTTA
This sequence comes from Myroides sp. C1519, assembly GCF_038039755.1. Classification (NCBI taxonomy): domain Bacteria; kingdom Pseudomonadati; phylum Bacteroidota; class Flavobacteriia; order Flavobacteriales; family Flavobacteriaceae; genus Myroides; species Myroides sp. C1519. The sequence goes on along the minus strand of NZ_JBBPHM010000008.1, from coordinate 123,021 downwards.
GCATAGCTTTAAGTTCTGTGTTGTTGTACTTATCTCCACCATTAATATGGGCTATAACTTCATAATCACCAGCGTCTATATGTTTATTATTTGAGTAAGTAATAGTAACTCCATCAGGTAGATTATCATTAATTACCAATGATTTAGGAGTTCCATCATAAGTAAAGGAAGCATTGTCAAACGTTAAATTAGGAAGTTCAGCTTTATTGATTGTTAATGTAGCTTTTAATTCTGTACTATTATAGTTTTTACCTCCATCAATCTTAGCTATAACCTCGTAGGTACCAGGTGCCGTTTGCTTATTGTTTAAATATTCTACCGTTGTTCCCTTTGGTAATTTATTATTCAAAACTAATGATTTAGGTTTTCCGTCATAAACAAATGAAGCACTGTTAAACGTCAAATTAGATAGTTCAGCTTTAGTAATTGTCAATATAGCTTTGACTTCAAATAGGTTGTAGTTGTTGTTACCGTTGCAAAGTGCAAAAACTTGGTAAGTACCAACATTAATTTGGTTATTATATGAATAAATTATTGAAATCCCTTCAGGTAAAATATCATTTATTTTTAACGATTTAGGTTTTCCATCATAGACAAAAGAAGCATCGTTAAAATTGACTATAGATATATCTGCTTTAGTTATTTGTAATGTAGCTTTCAATTCTTTATCAAAATAGTTTCTGCCTCCATTTATATTTGCTATAGCCGTATGATTTCCAGCATTAGTGTGTTTATTGTTTTTATATGATACACTTATGTAGTTGGGTAAATCACCTTCTATAACTATTGATTTTGATGTACCATCAAAAACGTAAGATGCAGAGTCAAATTTGAAATGAGGCAGTTCTGCTTTTGTAATAGTTAACTTAGCTCTCAGCTCTTTATTTTTATAGTTTTTTCCACCGTTGATATAAGCAGTTATTGATATACTACTAACATCTGTGATAACGTTGCGAGAATAAGAAACGGAAGTACCTTCTGGTAAATCACCATTTATAACCAATATTTTAGGAGTTCCATCATAAACAAAAGAAGTATTATCAAATGTTACGTAATCTATTTCACCTTTAGTTATGGTTAAAGTTGCTTTTTTCGTGTCAATTATTTTATTTTCAAAGTAAAAAGTAGCTATGATATTGTATACACCTATATCAGTTACATTTGTAATATTGTAATCTACAGTAATATTATCCGGAATATTTGTAGCATATAGAGAAAAAGGAGCTCCATTGTATTTTACTACTAAATCTTCGAAAGCAACTTCTTTTAAAGAAGGAGCACTTCCTTCTTTAAATTTAATAGACATTGTAGCAGAAATTATTTGACTGAGATGATTGTTACCTCCGTTAATAAAGGCTTTTACTATATGATTACCGATTTCAGTTTGGTCATTTCCCAGGTAGGTTACAAAAGCACCTGCAGGAAGATTAACTGTATCAATAGAAATAGATTTAGGTTCACCATCATAAAAAAAGTCTTTGTTTCTAAAAACAATAGGCGGAAGCTTAGCTTTTTTGATTGTTAAATTAGAAGCTTCATAGTTTATAGAATTGTTAATTGCTGCATATCCAGGTCCAGATGCATGCATTCCAACTGAATATTCACCTACTTCACTTTGTGAGTTTTTTATAAAATCTACTTGGACAGTCTCTGGTAAGTTATCAATCATTGGAAGAGAGTATGGTGTACTTTTTTTAGTTATACTATCAAATTTATATTCAAAGGTTTCATTAGGAAATGTGATTTCTGGAAGTTTTATTGATTCTATTTTTAAAGTAGTTTCTTTTATATCTATAATTTCATCTTTGTATTTAATTATAGCTAATGGATTAATACTTCCTGGATATTGAAGTTCATTATTGATATATTCTACAGTAACATCTTTAGGTAATTCTCCTGTAATTTCTATTTTTTTTATAGGCTGTGGATCATTAGGTACAAAAATAAATTCTTGTGCTTTAAATTCTAACTTACTTGTATCAGGAATAGTTGGAGTAGTTGGAATAGTAGAAGTAGGTTTACCTGTGATTTGTAAAGTTCTTTCTACTATAGTTGATATATAATTCCTACCTCCATATAAATAAGCTTTGACTTTATAAGTACCAACTTCGGTATGCGCGTTATTAATTTGAAAAATTTGAATTTCAGAGGGTAAAGTGCTTTTTAGTTCAATTTTTTTTACTGTACCGTCATAGGGAGTTTGTAATGAATTAAAAATTATTTTTTGGCGATCAATAGGAATTTTTAGAATTTCTAAATAATTAGAAAATACTGTTGATTTATAATTTTTATTAAACATAAAAGCGTGTACAAAGTACACTCCAACATTAGTATGCTTTTCGTTGAAATAGACTATCTCAGTATTTGGAGGAATGGGTCCCATCACTTCAAGATATATTTCTTTGCCTGTATAAGCAATACGTGGCTTTCTTAGTCGAACTTGATCATCATAAGTCCTTTTCTTAATTACTTGAGTTAGTAATTGTACATCTATAATTTTATTTTTGTAAAATATAGTGACTGTAATATCATAAGTTCCAGCTTCTACGTTGCTATTAGGACTATATGAAAGTGTAACACCATTTGGAACATCATAAGCACTAATTATTTTAGGTCTTCCATTGTAAGTTGTTGAGAGGTTGAGATATCTGATTTTTGAAATGTTAATTTTGTGAGGAGAAGTAATAGAGTCATTGTTAAGTATTGACGTTGTATTTTCAATAGCAAAACATTTAAAGATTGATAATAAAATAAGTATTACAAAAAAGTAATAATGTAAATAAGACTTAGGCATAATAAATAGAATTAATTCAACATTTTTTATCTCAAATACTTTAAATGAGAAGAATAGTGTGAATGTAGTTTTATAAACTAATTCTATTTCTAATTTCAGTGTTACTAAAATATTATAGTTTATATAGATAGCTCTACTTATAGTTTGATTTTGTACTTATTTCTACGTTTAATATTTGAAATTCTTAGAATAGTATTAAATAAAAAAGCGAGTACAGGAATTGTACTCGCTTTTGTTTATTGTTTAGAAGTTGATTGTATCTTCTTTTTTATATCGTCATTAGTAGATCTCTTTGTAGCTTCATTAGCTAATTTAAGAGCAGCTTCATTTGTTGTAATTTCACTTGCATTTTTAGACCATTTTGTAACATCTTCTCTAATGTCCATATAATAGTCGTATAACATCTTTGTTAAGCTAATTTCAACACGTTGTCCTACAAATTTGTTCAGTGTAAAGTAGCCGTATTTTTTACCATCTTTTTTAATAATAGGTGGTTTCTCAGCGTGTGGATTCCAAGGAGATAAATTACTTGTGTTATCACCATAAACTCCATACTTATTCCAGATGGATTTTTTGTTGTATAGATTACCATAAGCACCCATATTATTCCAAATGGATTTAGAGTCTTTAGCATCACAGTTTAGGCACCCAAGATATTCTTCTTTGTCATCATTGGTGTAAATTTCAAGCTTTTGAGCATAACTATAACTACCTACAAATAATGTAAAAAATAGAATGTGGATAAAATAGCTTTTCATAAGGGACATGTATTATTTATATAGTGCACAAAGTACAAATTTTTTCATTTCAAACGCAATATGTTGAGAAAAATATATAAAAACACAGATAAAGACAAAAAAAGTCGCAATAAACTATTGCGACTTCCTTGTTAACATATGTTAAAGTACTATTCTTCGTGAAAAGCTAATACAGGTACGTAGTTATGGTAACTTAATTTCTTAGTCATACTACTTGTAAATAATTTTTCAAAGAAGCTTCTGTTTCTTTTTACAGATACTAATAAGTCAATATTTTCAGTATCTAAGAATTCGAATACTGATTTTTCAACGTCATTACTATCTACGATGTAAAACTTAATGTTTTCATCTTTATAGTTAGCTTTCCAGCTTTCGATAATACTTGCTTCAACTCTGTCTTTAGCCGTAGCTACGTGAACACATTTAACTGTAGCATCAAAACCTTTAGCGATTTTTAATATTTTTTCAAGTGTTACTTTATCTTGAGCAGTAAACAATGTAGTGAATGCAATAGAGTTGATTCCGTCAAAAATAGCATCGTGAGGAATACTCAATACAGGCACGTCTAAAGTACCAATAGCATTAGCTGTATTAGAACCTAATAATTTTTTGTCCAATCCAGAGTTACCATTAGTTCCCATAACCACAAGATCAATATCTTCTTCTTTTACACGTTTTTTCAAGATAGTGTTCAAGAAACCTTCTTCTAAAATGAAGTGCATTGGAACGTGGTCAAGGTTGTGTTTTTTAGCAATATCTCTAATTTGAGGCACTTGATCTTTAAAGTTTTCAAAGTTGCTCAATTCGATTGTTTTATATACATCCTGAACCATAACTGGATTAGCAGTAGCAGAAATTACAGGCATTTCATAAGCGTGAAGAACAAAAAGAGTTGCATTTTGATTCTCAGCCATTCTCAATGCATAAATTAACGCGTTGTTTGCTGTTTCAGAGAAGTCCGTTGGAAATAATATTTTTTTCATAGTACGTGATTGTTATGTTTTGTATAAAGGTAAGGATAAACTTTATTTTATGATAGTATTTTTTGCTTAAAAACTCGTAAAGTATTTAAAATGCTCGAATACAATGCAAAAGGATACGCAATATACTTACGAATATCTCTATGGTTTTATGATAAATTAAGAGGTGTCAAATACTAAATTAAATGAACTATTGTTGTGATTATTCGCAGAATAAGAATAGTTTAATTAATTGATAATAAGTGTACTAATGCTATTTTGGATGTTAAGGGAAAGCTGACGTTTTTTTGCAGTATAGCCGTGTTTTTATTAAGAAAATGACTGTAAATGCTGAGGTATTAAGTCAAGGCATTCAGTGATAAATAGTGCATAAAAATGGAGAGATAAAGCAAGAAAACGTCGAAATACAAACTTTTCAGTCTAAGTCAAAGCCGAATAATTCCATTTGGATGAATAAATATTATCTTTGCGCTATAATTTCGAATATATATGATATTACAAGATACGATTGTTGCTTTAGCAACGCCTTCAGGAGCTGGTGCAATCGCCATTATACGTGTATCGGGAAAAGACGCTATTACTTTGGTAAACGGCATTTTTCGCTCGATTAAAAATAAAGACTTGACCACACAAAAAACGCATACCCTTCACTTAGGACATATAGTGGATGGTGATCGTGTATTGGATCAAGTGTTGGTTTCGTTGTTTAAGGGACCAAACTCATATACAGGTGAAAACACGGTTGAAATTTCTTGTCACGGTTCAACGTTCATTCAACAGCAGATCATTCAACTGTGCTTGCGAAAAGGCGCTAAAATGGCACAAGCAGGAGAGTTTACTATGCGTGCTTTCTTAAACGGAAAGTTAGACTTATCACAAGCAGAAGCTGTAGCAGATTTGATTGCATCAGACAATGAGGCAAGTCACCAAATTGCTATGCAGCAAATGCGTGGTGGTTTTTCAAGTGAAATCGCCTTATTGAGAGAGCAGTTGTTAAACTTTGCTTCGTTGATCGAGTTAGAACTTGACTTTTCAGAGGAAGATGTGGAGTTTGCAGATCGTACGCAGTTTAAGGAATTGATTAACCGTATTGAGTTTGTATTAAAACGCTTGATTGACTCATTTGCTGTGGGTAACGTTATTAAAAACGGTATTCCAGTAGCAATTGTAGGGGAGCCAAACGTAGGTAAATCAACGTTGTTAAACGCTTTATTGAACGAAGAACGCGCAATTGTTTCAGACATTGCTGGAACTACACGTGATACAATTGAAGACGAATTAGTGATAGACGGAATAGGTTTCCGTTTTATTGATACAGCGGGAATCCGTGAAACGAAAGACGTTGTAGAGAGCATCGGAATTCAAAAGACATTTGAGAAGATAGAAGCTGCTCAGGTAGTGATTTATTTGATTGATGGAGCTAAGCTGAATACGGAGTCGTTAGACAGTATTAAAGTGGAATTAGAGAAGCTGAAAAACAAGTACCCTCTAAAACCGTTGTTAGTTGTATGTAATAAGAAAGACTTATTGACAGACGAACAAATTGGGCTTTACAATGAGAATATTGAGAATTTGATGTTGATGTCAGCTAAAGCAAATGAAGGAGTAGAGGAGTTGAAGCAAGCACTTTTAGGGTTTGTGAATACAGGTGCATTGCGCAATAATGAAACGATTGTTACCAATACGCGCCACTACGATTCATTGCTTAAAGCATTGGAAGAAATCGAGAAAGTGAAGTGGGGATTACAAACGAATTTATCTGCTGACTTAATGGCTATAGATATTCGCCAAGCCCTTTATTTTTTTGGAGAAATTACAGGGCAAGTAACTAACGATGAACTACTTGGGAACATATTTGCGAATTTTTGTATCGGAAAGTAACCAAGTCAAAACAAACGCATAACAAATACATAATAATACATTAAAAGCTCTGATTTTCAGGGCTTTTTTTATGTTTTAACTTTACTGTTTGTTTTGTTTGTTTTTGTATCGTTAGGTGTTTATTTGTACCTTTGTTGTACCTTTTAGGTTGAGGTACAAAAAATCGAATGTTATCGGACAATTTATGTCCCTTAATTACTCTTATTTATCCTTAAATACCTTTAAGTATATTTAATTCAAATGATATGAGTAGTAATATCAGGATACAACGCATTTGCGAATACTGTAACAAAGACTTTACAGCAAAAACAACAAGAACAAAGTACTGTTCTCATTTATGTAATAGTAGGGCTTACAAAGCTAATTTGAAGAATACTAAAATAGTAAAGTCTAATAATGAAACGCTACACAAAGTAATACAACCAATAGAGCAGATTAAAAATAAAGAGTTTTTAAGTGTTAAGGAAGTAGCTAATTTATTGGGGTTCTCAGCTAAGACAGTTTATAGATTAATCGAAAGGCAAAATATAAATGCTCTTAACCTTTCTGAAAGACTTACAAGAATTAAACGCACTGATATAAATGAATTGTTTGTTTCAATACAACCCATACAGGTAGAAAAGAAAGAAACTTCAATATCTGAAAGGTTTGAGATTGACAACTATTACACAATAAAAGAAGTTTTAAGCAAATTTAAAATTGCTGAATCTACATTAAGGCGTGTTATTGTAAATAATAATATAGAGAAAATCAAAAAAGGAAAATTTGTATTTGTATCAAAACAGAAAGTAAATAAAGCGTTGGGCTAAAAAAATAAATGTTTTTATTACTTGCATATTTTTCACTAATTTCACTAAAGCATAAAAGACACAATGATTACAAAAGTTACATTAAGACAAAAGAGTATCAGTAATGGACGTAAAAGCCTATATCTGGACTTCTATCCACCTATTATAAATACTGTTACAGCTAAGCCTACACGCAGAGAGTTTTTAGGGCTTTATATTTATGAGGGAACTAAAAACCCTATTGATAAGAAGCATAATACTGAAACTTTAAAAATTGCTGAGAGCATACGTCAAAAACGTGAAAACTTTTATAATAAACCCGAGATTTACTCAGGCTTTGAAAAAGAACAATTGCGACTAAAAGAATTAGGAGAGCAGTGTTTTGTTCAATACTTTAAAAGTTTAGCAGACAAACGCAAAGAAAGCAACCGTGATAATTGGGTTTCAGCTCACAAATATTTATACAACTTCACAAAAGGAACTTTAAAATTTTCAGACCTCAACCAAAAAGTTTTGGAGGAATTTAAAGAGTACTTACTTACCATAAAAAGCAATAAGAGTGATAAAACAACTCTATCACAAAACTCAGCTTCTTCTTATTTCAACAAGATAAAAGCATCATTACGTCAAGCCTTTAAAGATGGTTTGCTACAGGTAGATATAAATAGCAAAATAAGCCCAATTAAGGCAGAAGAAACCCGAAAAGAGTATCTAACACTTGAAGAACTTAATATGTTGCTTAAAACGCCTTGTAATAACGAATTATTAAAGCGTTCAGCCTTATTTTCAGCATTAACAGGTTTGCGTTTCTCTGATATTCAAAAAATGACTTGGAGTGAAATCGAATTTATTAAAGGGCAAGGCTACTTTTTGAATTTCAATCAGAAAAAAACTAAAGGCGTTGAGGTACTACCTATTTCAGACCAAGCTTACAGCTTTACAAATGGAACTGATAACCCAAAAGATATGGAGCAGACAGAACTTGTTTTTAAAGGGCTTAAATACTCGGCTTATCACAATAAACATTTGTTTCAATGGATAGGCGCTTCAGGAATAACAAAGGATATTACTTTTCATTGCTTCAGACACACTTTTGCAACTCTACAGCTTTTTAATGGTACTGATATTTATACCGTTTCAAAGATGTTAGGACACAAAGACCTTAAAACAACTCAGGTTTACGCTAAAATAGTTGATGAAGCTAAACGAGAGGCAGTGAATAAAATAAAATTAGATATGTAATTAATAAGCATAAAAGACAATGATTAATGATAAATTGACTAATGAAATATGTAATTCAGGTTTCATAAAAGCATTTATAGAAGAATATTTTGAATATTATACTTATTCTGTTTATGACGAGAAAGATAAATTAGATTTTAATTTATGTATAAATGATAAACAGAAAAATAAAATGATAAACAGAAAAATAAAAGAGATAAAGGTAAAAATTAAAAGCTTAGGTAATTATGAATTAAGCTCAGCATATCTTGCAAGTTGCAGAAAGGAAAGTACTTTTAACTATATTGAAGATAATGAAAGGCATAAATTTTGGTTAAATCGTTTTACTGAAGAATGTGAGTCTATTTCTGTTTTTTTTCCTGTTGAATATTTATTTGATGAATACTTTAAAGAAAATCAAAATTCTAAAATAGAGGAATTTCAAGAATATTTTTTGGATATTTTTCCCAAATACTTTGATGAAAACCAATTTGAAATTGCTGAGATTATTGTCCTCGAGGCCGAATTAAAAAAAAATATACTATCTATAATTGAAGAATTTAAAGAAACCAAATATTGGAGTTTTGAGTTTGATGATTTAAAAGAATTTATTCCTTATAATAATTCTATAAAGGTATTATTTGATTTAAGTGAACTATTGTTTCTATTGGATAGATTTTCAATATTTAATGATTTACAAGAAATTGTAAAGTCTGAAAATTTAAGTAATAAAGAATTGATTGAAAAAAATCAGCCTGATACTTCAAATATTGCAGATAATACTGAGAGTATGCCAGATACCCCAACTCCTTTAAATGAAATCCCTGACTTAAGACAAAAGATAGAAAAACACTTTGCTTTTTTTAATGGCGACTGTCCACGAACACACACAAAAATATTAAATAATGAAGATTATAATAATTTAATTAAATGGACTTTTTATTACTACAATAATAACTTTAAAGTGCCTGAAATTGATAAACCTATAAGGAAAGTTAATACTAATAAAACATTTGTTCAATTTGCTTTAAGAGCCTTATTTAAGGAATTACATAATGGTAAAACATATCCAAAAACTCTCTTTACCTTTTATATTAGTGTATTTGAGAGATATAAAGATGATAAAGAGTCTAATTTTAATAAAGTAAAAGGAAAAGGAAAAGATGAATTAAAAAAATTAATGAAACTTTAAATAAAAAATACTATCCGTAAATACGCTTTTTTTCCGTAAAAAAACCGAAAACCCGTTTTTGAACATTTGAGTAAATATAAAAAGTTATTCAAAATGAACGTAAAGGAAAAGAGTTTTACATTTGAACAATTACCGACTTTGGTAATGCAACTAACAAATGAGGTTAGTGGACTAAAGAACTTGTTACTTTCACTAAGCAATCAAGTAAATAAAGAAGAAGTAAATCTTGAAAAAATGCTAAATATTCAGCAGGCTTCTAAGTTTTTAAACCTTACTACTTCTACTTTATACAGTAAGGTTAGTAAACGCGAGATACCAAGCTTTAAACAAGGTAATCGTTTGTATTTTTCAAGTATAGAACTTACCGAATACCTTAAACAAGGTAAAAAGAAAACATTTGCTGAGATTGAAGCAATGGCAGAAACTTATTTGTCTAACAATAAAAAAGGGTTGTAATGAAAAAGAATCAAAACAACCCTAATAATGCTTTTCAGCATAAAAGACAGGGTAAAGATACGCAAAAAATTTCTGAAATTACAGTGTTTTACGACTACTTAAAAAATCATTTAGCAACTTCCTCAATGGCTTCAAAAGCTACAGGAATAGCGCAAAAAAACTTAACGAGGTATAAATCTGAATTAGAAGAACAAGGTTTATTGTATTGTGTCAAAAAAGATTATTGTAAATCAACAAGGCGAAAAGCGTGGTATTTAACCACTAACAGAAGCCTATTCAACGAGTTTACACAAACGAATACAAACCAATTAAAATTGTTTTAATAAATGGATAACCTTATAAACCCAATATTTACGGATTTAAACGCTAATACCGTTATAAGTCATTTAAAACAGATTACAAGTACAAATTCAGTTTCTCACTCTGATATACTACAAACATTAATTTCAGAGATTAAACCTGTAGATTATCAATCTTTGGCTTATCCTGAAGTAACTGATTTAAAAAAGAGATTGTTACTAATTGAAAAAGATAGTGAAGAAGCGTTATCTATTCAATCAAAATTGGATAGCTTTAAAATTTCAGAAAAGCATCATTTGATACTAACAGTTGAAAATGTTATAGAACAGGCTGAGCTTAATGATTGGGGTATCTGTAAACAAGATTGTTATATTTATTCTTTTAATGGTTGTTATTGGAAAGTATTAGACAAAGAATTATTTCAAAGTTTTTTAGGGCAATCAGCTGAAAAAATGGGCGTTGCTAAATTCTCGGCTAAACACTTTCAATTCAGAGAAAAACTATTTAAACAGTTTCTTTCTACAGGATATTTACAAAAGCCTGAATCCAATAAAAACACGGTATTAATCAATTTACTAAACGGAACATTTGAAATAAGTGGAAAAAAATCCATTTTAAGAAACTTTGACAGAACTGATTTTCTAAACTATCAATTACCTTTTGAGTACAATGCTCAGGCAAATGCGCCAATGTTTGAAGCTTATTTGAATAAAGTATTACCTGATATAGCTATGCAAAACATTTTAGCTGAATATTTAGGCTATGTTTTTTTAAAACAAGGTAGTGAGGGCTTAAAACTTGAAAAGGCTTTGATTTTATACGGTTCTGGGGCAAATGGTAAATCAGTGTTTTATGAGGTTGTAAACGCTTTATTAGGGGCTGAAAATACAAGTAATTATTCATTACAGAGCTTAACAGACGAAAACGGTTATTATAGGGCTAAAATAGCAAACAAATTAGTGAACTATTCAAGCGAAATAAATGGAAAGTTAGAAAGCTCAATATTTAAGCAATTGGTTTCGTGTGAGCCTGTAGGTGCAAGGTTACCGTATGGAGAGCCTTTTGAAATTCAAGAATATGCAAAAATGATTTTTAACTGTAACGAGCTACCTAAAGATGTTGAACATACAAACGCATATTTCAGACGTTTTTTAATTATTCCGTTTGAAGTAACTATTCCAGACAATGAAAGAGATACTCAACTGTCAAATAAAATTATCAAAAACGAGCTTTCAGGAGTGTTTAATTGGGTTTTAAAAGGATTAGAAAGACTTTTAGAACAGAAAAATTTTACTCAAAGTGATAAGGTAAATAATGTTTTAGAGGAATACAAAATTCAATCTGATAGCGTTAAAATGTTTCTTGAAGATTATGGCTTTTCAAAAAGCTCAAATGATTATGTTTTGATAAAAGAATTGTACATTTTATACAGAGCCTTTTGTAATGACGATGGTTGTAAGCCTGTTAATAAGAAGAACTTTATTAAGCGTTTAGAAAGCGACAACGTAAATGTAAAGAGAATCAATAAAGGTAATATCGCTTATGTTTCAAGTAAAGAATACCTGATATAGTATGACGACAAATTATAGATTTATATTAGAAAAGGGCAGTAAAAAACATTACTGTCCTACTTGTAACAAAGTTAGGTTTGTTCGATATGTAGATACTGAAAAAGGAGAGTATTTACCTTTGCCTTATGGTAAATGTGATAGGTTGGTTAATTGTGGAGCTGATTTTAACCCGTATAAAGATGGGTATGTAAAAGGAATGGTAAAAGAAAATCCCTCACTTATGAGTTTTAAACCTCAGCCCATTAATCAAAATAAAAAATCTTATTATATCCCTGTTGAGGTACTAAATGAAACCTTATCAGGCTACTCTATAAATACATTTATTCAAAATCTATTATTCAAAGTTAGGTATCCATTTACAAAAGAAGATGTTGAGAAAGTTATTGCATTATACAATTTGGGTACAGTACAATTTGGTTATCGTAAACAGGCAATTACTTTCCCGTTTATTGATGTTAATAACAATATTAGGGCAATTCAAGTAAAAGAGTTTAACGAATTAAATCACACTAAAGGAACTGATTTTTTACACTCAATTATTGAAAAGCAGTATCTAAAATCAAATAAACAACTACCTGATTGGTTGGAAAAATACTTGACAAACGATATTAAAGTTTCTTGCCTCTTTGGGGAGCATTTATTGAATAGATACAAAGACAATCCTGTTGCTTTGGTAGAAGCGCCTAAAACAGTCATTTATTGCAATCTATATTTTGGTTTACCTGAAAGCCCTAAAGATTTACTTTGGTTAGCAGTTTACAACCTGAGCAGTTTGAATTTAGAAAAATGTAAAGCCTTAAAAGGGCGTAAAGTTTTCTTATTTCCTGATTTATCAAAAGACGGTAAAGCATTTGAATTATGGAGTAACAAAGCTAAAATGATAATGAATGCAATGAAAGGAACAATTTTTAAAGTTTCTGATTTACTTGAGAAAAATGCTAATGACAGTGATAAGGAACAAGGAAAGGACTTAGCAGATTACTTAATTACTCAAGATTGGCGTTTATTCAGAAATAAACAATAAAGTGTAAAAAGTGCAAAAAGTGAATGCGTGAAAACAACTTATTATTTTTTGTTACTATGCTAAATTTAATATTCCGATACACTCATACGCGTACGCGCGCGCGTAATTGTCTCCGAAAATTAGGTTTATTAAATAAAAGGGTACTTTATCGGTATCCTTTTATTGTTTATAATAGTTTTTGAAGTATAGACTATTGATAAGTTACCCCCTTATAAAATCGCATAATATCGCATAATAAAGATTGATATTAATCTTTTAAGATGTTGGTAAATATTTAGTCAAAATGTTAGCAAATAAATCGTCTTAATGAGTTTTTAAACTAAGTGGTTTTATAGGGAGTTTTATAAAGTTTGTACTTGTTTTGTACCTCATTTGTACCTTGTTTTTGTAACTATTTGATTTACATAGCTAATTACTTTTTGTATCGGTAAATAAATTACGTTTCGCTTGTTAAGATATACTTTCTTTTAATTGACTATCAGCAAATTAACACTGATAGTCTTTTCTTTTATGTTCTTTTATATGTATATTCGTTGCAACAAAATCATCACATATTTTAGATATGTAGCAAATTGCATCACATAATGAAAGTTACACTAAGAGAACGATTATTGCCAAGTGGTAAAATCAACCTGTCTATAGAATATTATAAGGGTACAATACAACAACCTAATGGTAAAAGAAAAACCGTTAGAGATTACGAAAACTTAAAACTCTTTTTACATGGCGAACCTAAAAATGCTAGTGAAAGAAAAGAGAATAAAGAAACAATGGTACTTGCCAAACAAATTTTAGCTATTCGTGAGGCAGAAGTTTACCAAGGTAGGTATGAACTAAAGAACACCACCAAAGGTAAAAGACGCTTTTTAGACTTCTTTCATGAGAAAACGGAAGAGAAAGCTGATAGTCCTAAAAACTATGGTAATTGGACAGCTACAATGGTTCATTTAAAACGTTGTGTTTCTTCTAATATTATTTTTGATGATATAGATGAAGATTTTGTGAAACGTGTTCGAAAATATTTTGATAAAGAAGCTCGTACTAAAAGTGACCTTCCTTTATCTCTAAATTCAAAATACTCATACTTTAATAAATTTAAAGCTTGTTTACGTGCTGCATTTGATGAAGGCTACTTAGCTATAAACTATGCTTCTAAAGTTAAATCATTTGAACAAGCAGAAAGTCAAAGAGAATACCTAACTTTTAGTGAAGTACAACGATTAGTTCAAACTGAATGCAAGTATGAAATTTTGAAGCGTGCCTTCTTGTGGTCTTGTTTAACAGGAATTAGGTGGTCCGATATCAATACTATGACCTGGTCAGAGGTACGTGATGAAGATAATACAAGTCGTATAAACTTCAGACAAGAAAAAACAGATGGTGTTGAATACCTTTACATATCTAAACAAGCTCGAGAACTATTAGGAGAGCGTAAAGGCAATATGGATCGGGTATTTATAGGATTAAAGTATTCTGCTGTATATAATAATGAGATAGTACGTTGGTGCAATAGGGCTGGTATTTCAAAGCACATCACCTTCCATAGTGCAAGACATACAAACGCTGTTCTTTTACTTGAGAACGGTGCGGACATTTATACAGTATCTAAACGCTTAGGGCATCGTGAAATCCGTACTACTGCTATCTACGCTAAAATAGTAGATGAGAAAATGAAAGAAGCCTCTAATTTAATCCCTGAACTAAGTTTTTAAGACTATGACTGATAAAAAATTCAAAGAACAATTAATCAATTTAATAAAGACTGATGATGAAGTACGTTCATTGGTTTCTGACATAGTTATTCCAGAAGTTGAAAACCGATTTGTAGATATATTCATAGAAAGAGCAAGAACGAAATATGAAGCAGAGTGTGATGCAAATTTTCATAAGATACCTATAGAGAATGAAAATAGTATTCAAAATCAATTAGATGATTATTTTTACTATATAGCGAGAGAAATTGAATGCTATAGAATACAGACATTTCAAACAGAAATGAACAAAGAATTAGCATTAGAACATCAAAATAAACTAATTGAAATTGAGCAAGAATATCAAAAAATGAGGGAGGTTCAACAAAAAGAATGGGATAAACAAGATGCCTATCTTAATGCAATACCGAAACACAAGCTTAATGAAAACAGACTTATAGAAATTTATGATTACTTAATCACAAACAAAATGATAGAAGGAGGTTTTGATCATTTTAGAGGTTTCTGTAAGATGTATGGTGGAAAATATAATTTAAATTGGATTGATACCAAAGGTTATAATAACAAATCAAAGAGAGTCTGTTATCCTCTTTTATTCGACCTTATGCACAATATTATATTTAGTAAGAAAAAAGCATTTGCAGAAGGAAGTAGAAAAATATTTTTGACAAGCATAATGGAAGGGATGAAATTCGATGGAGAATACGTTAATTACCAAAATTTAAATACGGCTTATTCAAGTTGGATAAATCAATATATCCTAATAGATAAATTATAGCTTAAAATACTGGATTATTAGGCATTAGCTTATTTACACAACACTTTTTTTTTAAGTCTTTTGTGCTATAACATAATAAAGGAAAGCATATGAAAGCAATAGAAAAAAAAGATCTATTATTAGAAAATGTATCTCAACTTGAACAAATGCTATTTCAAACAATTGTAGAATTCGGAGTGTTTAAGAATCAAATAATGCACCAGCAACAAGAATTGAAAGATGCGATTGAAATAGATAGGAATAAGCAAAAAGAAATGCTCAATGTACAGGAATTGTCTGAATACATAGGTATGTCAACATCAAGTATATATAAGTTAGTTTATAACAACAAAATTCCATTCTATAAACCGAATGGGAAGATTTTATATTTTGATCGAGTAGAAATAAACGCTTGGCTACGTCAAAACAAAAGTCAGTCTATATCACAGATAGAACAACAAGCTTTAGACTATTCCTTCAAGAATAGAAAAAAATAAAGCGTTCAAAATTGCAGTTTGAACGCTTCAGATTAATATTGTCTCACTCATAAGAGTATGATGCAAATATACGCATTATACTCTTATCAATCAACTATTTATTTAATGGAAGATATAAGCGTATATGATATATCGACACGCAAGGACTCCGTGTATGATAAAATTCACGAAGAACTAACTAAGTATTTCACTATCAAATTCAATGAAATCTCTTTAGAGTTTGAAATATTTAGTTCAAAATCAAATAAGCCCCTTGAGTTTAACGAATCGTCTCTTTTAATACATCTACATAGAGAGAAGCTAAATGTTAGTCCACAGGCGTTTAAAACCTATCTAAAGAGCCACTTTATAGAGCGATATAATCCTATCATTGAATATTTCGAAGAATTACCCACTTGGGAAGGAAAAGACTACATAAAGCAATATGCTTCTTATGTAAATACAGACGATAACAATCTTTTTGCTCATCATTTATTAAAATGGGCAGTAAGAGCTGTTAAAACAGTTATACATCCAGAGCAGATCAATAAACACTGTTTAATCTTAGGAAATGGAGAACAAAATGCGGGTAAATCTACCTATTTAGAAAACCTTTGCCCTAAACCACTAAAGCGTTACTACTATGAAAACATAGGAGTTAGTAAGGATGATAGAATTAAGCTATGTAAAGCTTTTATTATCAATATAGAAGAATTGGATATCCTGGGAAAATATGATATCAATTCTATTAAATCCATTATATCACAGACTACGGTAAACGAACGTTTGCCCTATGCTGAAAAATCCTCTTTGCTTTATCGTATTTGTAGTTTTGTAGGAAGTACTAACAAGCTTGAGTTTCTAAATGATGAAACAGGTAGTGTACGTTGGATCGTATTTGATGTGCTTGGTAGAGTCAACTTTTCCTATAGTCAAGAGTTTAATATCGATAATTTTTGGGCACAAGCCTATCATATTTATAAACATCAGCCCACATTCAAATCAGATCTAACAGTTGAAGAAGTAATAGCTAATGAAAAAAGAAATGAGCGTTTTACAATACAAACTGTAGAAAGTGAATTTGTACTTCGATTTTATGAAATCAGTGAAGATATAGAAGATTTTAGAACAGCAACAGAGATAATAACAGAACTAACTGTAATGGGACACAAATTAAACCATAAACAAATTGGAACTGCATTAAGGAAGCATGGATTTAATAGAATTAAACATGCAAAAAGACAAGTGTATGGTTATTTAGCTAAAGCAAAATTTACAGACTCTCCATGGGGTTTTAATGAATAATTGCTCAATATCTCAAATTATCTTACCTACTTACCTAAAAGCTTTTATTTAATTGATTTACAGTAACTTATTTAGGTAGGTGAGATAATTTTCTACTTACCTAATTACTGTTTTTTAGGTAAGATGGTAAGATGAAAAACAACTTACCTTGATGTTTAAGTTATTGTTTAATAGTAACTTATGTTAAAAAGGTAGTTAGGTAAGTAGAAAACACATTTCAGAGCATATGATAAATTGTAACGAAGCAAATAAAATTAGTTTAGTCTCTATTTTAGATAAAATAGGTGCTAAAAAAATTAAACAGAATAATCGAGAAATTTGGTATTTAAGTCCATTTAGAAATGAGAAAACTGCATCCTTTAAAATTGACCTCTCAAGAAACATTTGGTTTGACCACGGAGAAGGAAAAGGAGGAAATGTTTTAGATTTCTTAATGCTTTATCATAGCTGTAATATTAAAGAAGCGTTGCAGATTTTAGACAAAGGATCTTTTTCTTTTCACCAGCCCATTTTTTATGATAATGCTGTTGAAAAAGAAAAGAACTATGACGTTATAAGCATTAGTTCAATTGAGAATAAGTTATTGATACATTACGCGAAGCAAAGAGGTTTAAATTTTACACATCTACATAAGTATTGTAAAGAGATACATTACAAGAGGAATAGTAAAGTATATTTCGGTATTGGTTTTAAAAATGTTTTAGAGGGGTATGAAGTTAGAAATAAGTATTTCAAAGGATGTTTGAGAAGTAAGAGTTTTTCTTTTATAGATAACCAAAGTAATAATGTTATTTTATTTGAAGGTTGGATAGATTTTTTAAGCTTAATAATTCTATATCCAAACATTGAGAAACGATTTGATTTTATTGTTTTAAATAGCACTTCTCAAAAAGAATCTATTCCCAATTTACAAGTTAAGTATAGCAAAATTTATTTGTGTTTTGATAATGACTTAGCAGGAGATGAAACAACTTTTTATTTTCAAAATTGCTATATAAATTCAACAAAAGATATTCGGTATTTATTCAAAGAATATAAAGATGTAAATGAATGTTTGGTTAAAAGAAATAAACTATAATAGTTTTAGAAGGAGATGATTTTCTGTTGGTGTTGTTATAGCAAGAGGGTACTGCGATAAATCGCAGTAGAAATCATTAACTCCTGTATTTCAATTGTTTATAACGAAAAATTAAATTGTAAAAATGCTTTTTTATATGCTTAAGTACTTAACTGTTTGTAATATAGTAATTTATAATAAAAATATGCATGCATGTTTTTATATTACAGGAATACGAAAAACAATTAATAATATAATAACTAATTCATTTTAAATCAATTATATGTATGCAAGATTTTAAAGATACATCTATAAGAATTAAAGGCTCAACTAAGAACAAGTTAGATAAACTTTGTAAAGAATATCAGTATAAAAAAATAAACGATTGCGTTGTAGCTATGATTGATTTCTTCATCCAAAATGGTCTGAGTCCTCAGTCTAATATCAATCTAAATTTAGAAGCGAGTCTTGATAAAATAAATAAAGATTTTATCAAAAGAGATGATAGTTTTCGTAAGTGGTTTGGTGATTTGTACTATAAAAAGGTAGTTTTTTTAATGAAACAATCAGAGGATATTTTTGATCAAAATAATAAGATCTTGAATTTAATTGAAGATAAGTTTAAGAGAGAAATTATGGAAGCTTTAAAAGAAGATAATATATCTTTTTCTGACAATTCAGAAGAATGGAAACAGAAGTATTTTAAAGTTTTAGATGATAAAGAAGAAGAATTAATAGAGGAAAAGGAAACTGTAAGATTTTTGAAAAATAAACTAAAAAGCTTGATAGAAAAAGTTGAAAGGAAATCAAGTTTCTCTAATTCTTATATAATAAGACTTACACAAGAAGAATTGAGAGAATTCCAAGGTAGTTAAGTTTTAAACGGTGTTTAGTGAGAGAAAATATTATTATTACTTTTTTAAATCTTTGTAAGCAATAAATAATGCATCTGTAATTAGATTTTTTACGGACGTGTTTTCTTTAATGGCTTTTACCTTCAATTGATCCCTTAGGTCTGAAGTAATTTGAAAATTAAAAAGTATTTCTTGTTTTTTTATTTTCTCTTGTGTTTCCTGAATAGATTCAGTTTTAATTACTTTTTCAAAAAGATTTTTTGCCATAGCCTTGTAAATTAAAAAAGCGTGGAACTAAAATCAATCCGTTATAGAGGTACTAGGAGACCCAACATCCAGAAAGACTTAGCCCACGCCAAAATAAGGCACGGGCGTAAGTCTGTCTAAATTATGGATGTTAAGAAGATTCCTAGTTTTCTATAACCAAATTCGACAGCTTACGCTTGTTCGTAATATTTTCAAATGCAAATGTAGGGAATAAACCATAATACTGAAAATACTCTTTTTCTTTTCATCAGTAAATGTCAATATTAAATAATTATACCTTTTATGGTATAATTAAAGAAGGTGTAAGTGATATTATACCCGAAGGGGTATTTTTTAGTTTTATTTATGTATATTTATACCTGAAAAGGTATAGATATGGATTCAATACAATTATTTGTAAAGCAAAAACGAAAAGAATTAAAGCTTAC
Organism: Myroides sp. C1519; assembly: GCF_038039755.1. Classification (NCBI taxonomy): domain Bacteria; kingdom Pseudomonadati; phylum Bacteroidota; class Flavobacteriia; order Flavobacteriales; family Flavobacteriaceae; genus Myroides; species Myroides sp. C1519. The sequence goes on along the minus strand of NZ_JBBPHM010000008.1, from coordinate 103,200 downwards.
GCAAGAGGATTTAGCGCTAAATGCTGGTGTAGGCTTGCGTTTTGTACGAGATTTAGAACAAGGCAAGAAAACACTCCGTTTAGACAAAGTAAACGACGTATTGGCTTTGTTTGGTAAAGAGGTAGGTGTAATTGATAAAATAAAGGAATAATGACACGACAAGCAAAAATATACTTTCAAGAGCAATTAGCAGGTTATCTTCTTGAAGGAGACAGCGGATATTCATTTCACTATGACAAGGATTATCTCAATACTCCAAATCCTAAGCCGATTAGTTTAACGATACCGATATCCGAAAATGTATATCACAGCAATGTTCTTTTTCCGTTTTTTGATGGGTTAATTCCTGAAGGATGGTTATTAGACATTGGAGAAAAACATTGGAAGCTTAATCCACGTGATCGTTTTGAGTTGCTAATTAACTTATGTAGAGACACTATTGGCGCTGTTTCTGTTTATCCGATGGAGGCGGACAACCATGAGTAATTGTTTATTTTGTTATCAACCTGTTGAAACAGGTAATTACCACACCGCTTGTTCAAAGAAATTCTTTGGAACAACACAAGTTCCTACATTAGAATTAGATAAAGAACAATTGAATAAGTTAGCGCAAATCACCGTAAATGAGCGATTGGCATTAACGGGTGTTCAGCCTAAAATATCATTGAGTTTAAACAATGAAAACGGTAATAAACGACTAACTTTAGTTGGCTTGTGGGGTGATTATATCTTAAAACCACAATCTACCGATTTTGCTTTTATGCCAGAAGTAGAAGATTTGACGATGCACTTGGCAAGACTTTTTAAAATCGAAACTGCTGAGCATGCTTTAATTCAGACCTCTACAGGTGAAATCGCTTATATCACTAAGCGTTTTGATCGTGAAAAAGGAAAAAAAATACACGTAGAAGACTTATGTCAACTTTCAGAATTATTAACCGAACAGAAGTACAAAAGCTCTTACGAGCGTGTAGGAAAAATTATTAAACAACATACTACCAACTCAGGGTTAGATGCAATAAAGTACTTTAGACTAGTTTTATTTAGCTTCTTAACAGGTAATAATGATATGCACTTAAAGAATTTTTCGTTGATGCATACAGATAGAGGTATTTTGTTTTCACCAGCTTATGATCTTCTAAATGTAAATCTAATTTTTCCTGAAGATAAAGAGGATTTAGCGTTAACCTTGGGAGGTCGTAAAAGAAAGATTAAACGTGAAGATTTTGATCAATTGGCTGTTAGTTTGGGTATTACAGAAATTGTAAAAAACAACATCTATAAAGACTTTTCAAAACAGATGGGAAAAGTACACGATTGGATTGAGAATAGTTTTTTGACTGATGAATACAAAACGGAGTATATTCATATTTTTGAAACTAAGATGAAGCAGCTAAGAATGTGAAAAACAATAACAACAGCGAACCCTGTTCGTACTATTTTCTACTATAAATGTGGGGAATAAACTATAATATTTAAAAATACTGTCTTCCTTTTCACTAGCAAGTAAACCTTCTTTACTTTGTTTTCTTATGCTTTCACTTGTTTTCTTTTTAATACCATATTAACATTTCCTATATTTACACGGAAAGAATAGAATGTTAAATAAGAGACTATTTATATAATCAAAATATTTTATTTCAGATAAATATTTTTTATACCCATAGAAAAACAAGTTAGGAAAAAGTGTAAAAAAGGTAATTGGAGGTAAAAGTGAATAACCTTGTGTTTACGTTTTTGATATAACCAAAGAGATATTTAACAAAATAAAAAATACTAGAGAAAAAATTAAAAAAATAATTAAAGTAAGTTCAGTTAGTTTAGATAGTGAAATTTGTGAAATTCACACTATTATCTACGTAATAATTTTATCAAAAGAATAGAGAAAAAAGGAATAGATATTACTGGTTAATTCCTCTTTAGATTGATGAGGAAAATTTTACAGTAAAAAAAACAGAATGAGTGTAACACCTATTTTAAAAAGGATTATTTTTTATGAAAATTATGTTACTATAATGAGTTTAGAAAAGAGCTATGTTCAGCGCATTAGCTATCCAATATCTTATAATCAATTAGAAGGAGCTTATAATCATATAAATTATTATTATGAGGGACTTAAGTATGAAGACGATTTTTGGATATATTAATTTAGAAAACATTATGATCAACCAATACCAAGCTAAATATTACGCCTACGAATTATCCAAAAAGGCATCTTCTGATAGCCCTGAAAAATTTGGAGCTACCTTAATGGATGCTAAAGTAGAATTGAATCCTCATCAAGTTGAAGCTGCTTTATTTGCTTTCAAATCACCTTATTCCAAAGGAGCAATCCTTGCTGATGAAGTTGGTTTAGGTAAAACGATAGAAGCAGGAATCTTATTAAGCCAAAAATGGGCAGAAGGAAAAAAGAAAATATTAATTATTTGTCCTTCGTCATTACGTAAACAATGGGTTAATGAATTAGAAGATAAATTCTATTTAAAAGCTGAAGTATTAGATAACATCTCTTATAATAAAAAATCAAAATCGGGTATTAAAAATCCATTTGATAACGGTTCTACAATCAAAATTTGTAGCTATCAATTTGCAAGAAAACGTGCAGAAGAAATTCAGCTGACTTCTTGGGATTTGGTTATCTTAGATGAAGCACATTACTTAAGAAATGCTTACAAGTATGGCAATGTAACAGCACAAACCATTCAAAATGCTATTCGTGATTATAAAAAAGTTTTGCTAACTGCAACTCCGCTTCAAAATAGGTTAGACGAATTATACGGTTTAGTATCTTTTATAGATCCTGAGATTTTTGGCGATATCAAAAGTTTTAGACGTAATTACATTTTAGAATCTGGCAACAGGGATATTGACGGATTAAAAGATAGATTAAATTCTATTGTACATCGTACTTTACGTAGAGATGTGAAAGAGTTTATTAACTATAGAGCTCGTATTCCTATTACACAACAATTTACACCAACTAAAGAAGAGCAAGAATTATACGAAAAGGTATTAGAATATTTAAGGCAAGAACGGACCTATGCATTTCCTCCTGCACAAAAACATTTAATGCAATCGGTTATTTTCAAACTCTTAGGTTCATCTTCATTCGCAATAAGCAGAACACTAGAATCATTAATTAAACGATTAAAAATGCTACTTGAAAATTCTAAGGTAGTAGAAGATGATTTGTACGAAATGTTTTTAGAAGAATATGAAAACTTAGATGATGAATTTGATGAGGGAGAAATTATAGATGACGAGGACTTTACAGAAATAACTTTAGATGATAAAATTGCTATTGAAGAAGAAATTAAACAATTGGAAGAATTTCTCATTTTAGCCAATAGTATTCAGCATAATGAAAAGGGAGAAAAATTACTTATTGCTTTAGATAACGGTTTTGCAAAATTGAAAGAATTAGGCGCTAAGCAAAAGGCGCTAATTTTTACAGAATCTACAAGAACGCAACAATATTTACTAGAGCGGTTATCCAAAGAGAAATACGCAGGAAGAATCCTAATTTTTAATGGTAATAATTCTGATCCGATATCGAATCATATTTATAGAAATTGGATTGAAGCTGATAAAAATGCAGGTAAAATTACAGGTTCTAAAGCTGTAGATATTCGTCAAGCTTTAGTTGATGCTTTTAAAAGTGATCAATACGACATTATGATTGCTACCGAAGCTGCTGCAGAAGGTATCAATTTGCAATTTTGTAGTATGATCGTGAACTATGATTTACCATGGAATCCGCAAAGAGTAGAACAGCGTATTGGTCGATGCCACCGTTACGGTCAGGAGTATGATGTAGTGGTTGTTAATTTTATCAATGCAGCTAACGCCGTTGAAACAAGAGTTTATGAATTATTAGAGCAGAAATTTAGACTATTTGATGGAGTTTTTGGCTCATCAGATGAAGTTTTAGGAACCATTGAAAACGGGGTAGATTTCGAGAAACGAATTATAGAAGTTTATAAACAATGTCGAACGAAAGAAGAAATTGAAACCTATTTCAACCAATTACAAAGTGAGTTCGAAGATCAGATTAATCAAAAAGTCAAAGATGTACAATCTAAACTTTTTGATCATTTCGAGGCAAGTGTGATCGAGAAGTTGCGTACAACCTATTCAGAAACAAAAGTTTTTATTGAAAAATTCGAAAAATGGCTATGGGAGCTAACAAAATATTACTTCCAAAACAAAGCTCGTTTCATAGATGATGATTATACCTTCATTCTTGATAATGGTGAAAAATATACTTTAAATAAGAAAAGAGAAGACGCAAAACGTTTTTTAATTAATGGTGCTATTGCTCAAAAAATAATATTTCAAGGGAAAAAGGAACATACACCATTAGCTCATCTTCAATTCAATTGGTCAGATGCAAAAGCGACAAATTCGGAAATAGAAAAACTGAAATCAAAATCTGGCATTATCAAAATAAGTAATTTGGAAGTCGTGTCTGAGATAGAATCACATTCTGTATTACTTTTTTCGGGATTAACTGATGCTAACGAAGTTTTAAATGACGATATTTGCCGCTATATTTTAAGCTTAAACTCAAAGATAAAAGGTAAATTAAATGGCGATGTTGAACGTATTGCAGATACGCATTTAAAAGTAAAAACAGAACGTCTTAATTATCTGAATGATACCGATGCTGCTTTAATGCAAAGGGAATTTAAAAAATTCCATAACTGGGCAGATGATCGCATTTTTGAATTGGAAAGTGAATTGCGCGAAGCTAAAAAAGAGGAAAAAGAAATTGATAAACAAGCGATGCAAGAAGGTTTATCTGGTTCAGAAGCATTAGCACTACAAGAGCAATTGGCAAAAGCGAAAAAGAAAGTTTCGCGTTTAAAAAGGCAAATGTTTGAGCGCGAAGAAGAGATTGAACTAGAGCGTGATCAAATGATTGAAGAAGCCAAACAAAAATTAAATAGAACAATAAAAGAAGAAGAAGTGTTTACCATTTCTTTTGAATTGATATAAGTATGAACAATTACATAAAATTACAAGAAGTTTTAAAGGAAATTTTTGAGATGGATAAAGCGGATTTAGATTTTGGAATCTACCGCATTATGAATCAAAAACGCGATCAGGTAATGGAGTTTATCGATCGTAAATTACCTAAAGACATCAAAGATATATTATCCCAAACCCAATCAAAAGATTCTGCTACAATTCAGGCAGAATTAGATCAGATGGGTAAATCACTAGACGATGCTGGCGTAGCTCGCGAATCGGCACCAAAATATGTAGCACTGAAAGCACAATTAGAAAACGCAGTTGATACCAATGCGTTAGAACAAGAAGTGTTTTCGCATTTGGCAAGTTTTTTCAAACGTTATTACAAAGACGGTGATTTTATTTCCTTACGTCGATACAAGAAAGATGTGTACGCTATTCCTTACGAAGGCGAAGAAGTAAAATTACATTGGGCAAACCACGACCAATATTACATCAAAACTTCTGAATATTTAAAGAATTATGCGTTTAAATTAAGTGATGGCAAGAAAGTCCATTTTCAATTAAAAGAAGCTTCTACCGAGCAAAATAACAATAAAACGCAAGGTGATGCCGAACGCCGTTTTGCTATTTACGAAGAACAACCTATCGAAGTCATCAATGGTGAATTGTTTATCAATTTCACTTACGAACCTCATAAAAAAACAGTTAAGCAAGACGATTTGGCAAAACATGCATTGGAAGTTATTCAAAATAATATTCCTGCTGAATTTGCATTGGCGTTTGATAAAGCTCCAACGGAGAAAAACAAAAACCGTACGGTATTAGAAAAACATTTAAACGATTTTATTTCGCGTAACAGTTTCGATTATTTTATTCATAAGGATTTAGGTGGCTTCTTATCGCGCGAGTTAGATTTTTACATCAAAAACGAAGTCTTATACATTGACGATATCAATACGGAAAATCCAGCCTATTTTACAGCGCAATTATCGAAGATTAAAGCGTTGAAATTGGTAGCATCTAAGATTATCAACTTCTTGGCTCAGATCGAAAATTTCCAAAAGAAATTATGGCTAAAGAAAAAGTTTGTGATCAGTACAAACTACTGCATTACTTTAGACCGTATCCCAGAGAAATATTATCCTGAAATTGCTTCCAATGAAGTACAGCTTAATGAATGGAAAGAATTATTTAATGTTGTCATTCCATCTTCGGAGGCTGAGGCACTCGAAGCCTTACGTAACGAACCGTTCTTAGTTGTTGATACCAAATTCTTCTCAGAAGAATTCAAAGACAAATTACTTGCCGAGTTAGACAATTTAGATGAAAAAACCAACGGATTATTAATCAATTCAGAGAATTTCCAAGCTTTGAATCTGATGCAGGAGAAGTATCAAGAAAAAATTAACGGTATTTATATTGATCCACCATACAATACGAATGCTACTGAAATTGTTTACAAAAATGAGTTTAAAGACTCATCTTGGTGTTCTCTTATAGAAAATAGAGTATCTCTAGCTAAGAACTTACTAAGTAGTTATGCAATCTCTTGTACAACAATTGATGAATGCGAAGTTGATAATCTTTCATTAATCCTTAAATCTGTTTATAATAATTATAATATCCGACCTACAATTATTGAATATAATCACCGTGGAAGAGTTAAAAGTAATTTTGCAATTACTCATGAATATGGCTTATGGACTATTCCTGAGGGACAAGATTTAATTACTAAAAAAAGAGAGATTTCAGATGATATAAGACGTAATTTACGTAGAACGGGAACTGATTCTTTGCGGACTGATGTACCTAAACAATTTTATGGAATTGAAGTTAATAAAGAAACTTTGCAAATAGTGTCAGTACATCGTTCATTAGAAGTAGACGAAGAAATTCCGCCACATGATAATCCTGATACTGTTGTTATATATCCCATAGATGATGATGGTATCCAAAGAAGATGGTATTATGGAAGAGATAGAGTCGAATTAGAAGCAAATGATACTGTCTGGGCAAAAATTATAAAAGGAAATTATCATATTCATTATCATCAAGACGGTAAAGCTAAAATGCGTAAATCAGTATGGGTTGGCAATTTAATGGATAGCAGTACACATGGTACTGAGTTGTTAAACGATATTTTTGGAATGGGTAGTAGAGACTTCTCATTTCCTAAAAGTATTTATGCAGTTAAAGATTCTTTAGAGGCATTAACAGATAATCCAAATGCTATTTATTTAGATTATTTTTCTGGATCAGGAACAACAGGACACGCCACCATAAAACTAAATCGTGAAATTGAAGATAATAACTGTAAATATATTTTAGTCGAAATGGGTACGTATTTTAATACGGTAACCAAACCACGTATCCAAAAAGTGATTTATACGGACAATTGGAAAAATGGTCAGCCACAAGATAAAGAAGGGATCTCTCAAATCTTCAAATACCAAGTATTAGAATCGTATGAAGATGCTTTAAATAATCTAGCCATTACATCAAAAGCGCAAGATGGTTTCTTACAGTTTGCAGAGGAAGCTCAGGAAGAATATATACTCAACTATATGTTGGATGTAGAAACGCAAGACCATTTGTTCAATATTCAAATGTTCCGCAATCCGTTCAACTACCAATTAAAGGTAACAGAAAACAACGAGTTGGTACCAACCAAGGTCGATTTGGTAGAAACCTTCAATTATTTAATCGGTTTATACGTAGAGCGTATGCAACGCGTAGGCGACATCAAATTTGTAGAAGGTAAAACACGCGAAGGGGTAAAAACTTTAATCATTTGGCGTAATCTGGAAACAACAACCAATGAAGAAACGGCACAACGTTTCCGTAAAATATACGATAGTGTACGTTCTTCAGAATTTGATCAAATCTACATCAATGGCGATCATCATTTTGATAATATGCGTACTGGTGAAGATGTCTTCAAAGTAAAATTGATAGAAGAGACGTTTTTTAAGCAAATGTTTAATATTTCGGAATTGTAATGGTAAATTTAGCTGTAAAAAAGGAACAGGATCTTCATATCAAGACTTTAACAATTTGCCAGTTATTGCAAATGCAGAATTTAGTTATTCCTGTGTATCAACGTCCCTATAAATGGCAAGAAAAACATGTTTCGCAGTTGATAGAAGATATTAATTTCTTCAAGCGAAAATCTGCATATAGGTTGGGAACATTAGTTGTGCACAAAGATGAAAATAGTAATGCATTAAATATTGTGGATGGTCAGCAAAGAACCATTAGTTGCATTTTATTATTCAGAGCTATTTGTGAAACAGTTAAAATTGAAGATCCACGCTTAAAAAAAGAAATAGAATCTATTAGTAAAAACCTAATTGATTTTGATTTCAGTAATGAAACTACAGCTTACAATATTAAAAACAATTACGCAGTAGCAAGACGTGCAATAGCTAAATGTGATGAAGATTTTGTGAGGTTTTTTCTAAACCATTGCGAACTGATTTATTTCGAGATTGGACATATCAGCGAGGCTTTTCAGTTTTTTGACTCACAGAATGCCCGAGGGAAAGACTTAGAACCACACGATTTGCTGAAAGCATTTCACTTGAGGGAATATGCAGAAAATGATGAAAAATTGAAATTAAATAATGTTTCAATCTGGGAAAAACACCAATCAAGTGATTTAGCCAAATTGTTTTCAGAATATTTATTTAGAATTCGTTCTTGGTCAAGAGGAGAATCGGCTCAGTTTTTTGACAAAAATAAAATATATCTTTTCAAAGGAGTAACCATAGAAAAGATTGGTGATTATAAGTATGCAGATTCTTTGAGAATTTTGCATCATTTTACAGATGAGTACAACAAAAGTTATCATCGTCAAATTGATTTGAGCAAGAAGCCTTATCCTTTTCAGTTGGACGCTCCTATTATCAACGGAAGGCGTTTTTTTGAAATGATAAATTATTACAAAGAGGTTTTTGATATGTCTGTTAAAAACATCCAGACCCATCAGAATCTCGCAGAGAATTCAAAGAATATTTTCAGCACGATAAAAACGTATGATGGATGGGAACGAACGGGTGATACTTATGTAAGAACACTGTTTGAGTGTGCTTTGGTTTTTTATGTGGACAAGTTTGGTTTTAATCATATTAACGAAGCTGTAGAAAAAATATTTGCTTGGGCTTATCGTCTACGGTTAGAATATTACGCAATCCAGTTTGTTAGTGTAGATAATTATGTTTTGAGCAATAATCTTTTTTCTGATTTTAAAAATAATTATTCGCCGCAGGAGGCATTATCACGACCTGTTGACTATAATTTTACAGCACAAAGAAACATCAGTGAATTAGAAAAAATATTAAAATCACTTTATTACATTAGTTAATGTCACATCAGGTACAAACATACAATATCAAAGAATTATTTAATTCAGGTAATTATAGAATTCCTGTATACCAACGCAATTATGCTTGGGGCAGAAGTGAGATCATACAACTCATTCAAGACATTATTGATTACATCCCTGAACAAAGAAATTATTATATAGGAACGCTAGTGGTTTATCCTCAGAGAATTAATGAGGAAACAGTTTACGATGCAATCGATGGACAACAAAGGCTTACTACCTTATCCATAATGTTATCCGTTTTAAAAAATAAATTTGGACAAGCAAATTGGTTTGATAAGCAAATATTGCATTTTGAAAGCCGTCCCCTTTCACAAAATGCTATGAGTTTTGCAAAGAAAGGGTATTTTGACGGGCACAAAGAATATCATTCTACGATTAAAGAGGCTTATGATAGCATAGAAATAGAATTAGAAACAAAAATCACTAATGGCTTAGCCATCGAAGAATTTACTGAATTTCTCACCGATTTGGTAACTATTCTCCGTGTTGAAGTTCCGCATGACACCGATTTAAATCACTATTTTGAAATAATGAATAACAGAGGTGAGCAACTGGAAAAACACGAAGTGGTGAAATCAATGTTATTGGATGTTCTCTACGATGATGAGGATAAAAATAATAAACGAACTCAAGAACTCTTTCATATCATTTGGGATTCTGTTCAGAATATGGAACGCTATGTTCAGTTTGGTTTTGAACCTAATTTACGTAAGAAATTATTTGACAAAGATTGGTCCAATCTTGTGGTTGAAAACACTAATGAATTATTAGATATTTATCAGGATTTTCAGCAAAACAATAAAATAGCTGGTGATTTTAAGATGAATATCCATGATATACTAACCAGTCAAAAACTATTTCGAAATACAGAAAATCAGTTAGATCAATCAGAACGATTTACTTCGCCTATTAATTTTCAAAACTTTATATTGCATATTTTGAAAATTCAGACGGAAAGTAAAGACATTTCTTTAGACGACAAGAAGCTAATAGATTTCTTTAAGCATGAAATTAGAAGTAGGTCAAAAGAAGAAGGTAAACAGTTTGTGTTAGACTTTATGTTTAATCTGTTGCGAGGAAAATGGTTAATGGATGCTTATGTAATCAAAAGACAGTTTGTAACCGATAAAGAAGGATGGAGCTTATTGAAACTTAAATCAAATGATGGTAAAAAAGGCTACTATGTGAATACTTTTGGAAAAGATGAAGCATTGAATAAGAAAAGAGGAGATTGGAGTAATGAATATATTATTATGTTACTATCTATGTTTCATGTTTCTACACCAACAATGATTTACAAACATTGGTTAAATGCTGCTTTGTTTCATTTAATTAATTCAGAGGAGATAGATTTTGAAGCATATCGAAATTATTTAGAAAAAATAGCAAAGCAGTTAATTAGTTTTAGATTTTTGAATAGTGATAAATGTAGTAAATTAGACTATCATCAATTGATCTATTCTCCTGATGATGTAAGTGAAGATTATCCAAAAATAGAGTACGATAATTCCCTACTCAATTATAAAGCTATAGAAAATAATTTAGTTTTTAACTTTCTGGATTATGTTCTTTGGAATGAATTGGATGTGGGTGATGAGGGAGTCGATTTTGAGTTTACTTTTCGAAGTTCTGTGGAACATTATTATCCCCAAAATCCTATTGGAGGAAAGCCGTTAGCGGATAAAAATGCATTACATTCATTTGGAAATTTGTGTTTAATTAGTCATCAAAAAAACTCAAAACTTAATCATCATTTACCATCTGCAAAAAAGAATTACTATTCTAAATTGAATAGTAAAAATGGATTAGCTTATGACAGTTTAAAACAGTATGTAATGATGACAGAGTATGATGCTGATTCATGGGATGAAAAAAGTATTGAGGATCACCTTAAAAAGATGATTGATAAATTGAATGAATTTATCCAAAAATTAAATTAGAAAAAAAATGAACTTCCACGATAAACTCGTTTTAAATAAGTATATGTTATCACTTTTCGGGATTGATAGCATTGGTAAAAAAATAGTAGGTAAAAAAGGTGTTGAAATTTTTACCGATTTAAAGTTGTCTTCTAACGAAGGGTATACTGAAGAGGGAAATACTAAATATTTACAATCGTTAATTAATCATATGTATAACTCTGAGCATCTGACTGCTACGATGTTACAAACTTATGATGAAAACATAGTACGTTATACCAAACAAATCTCTGAAAAAAGAGAGGAAATCATTACTTGGAAATATTTTCAATACCTATCGCTTTTGTTTACGGAAGTATATTTAGATAAATACTTTAGAAATAAAGTAAAGCTTTTAGCAGATTTAAATGAATTTATTAAAGAATTTAATTTAAAAATAGCGAAAGAAAATGCAGGTAAGAAAAAAAGCAAAGACACATTTATTGCACAACCATTTACTTTAGACAACTTAAATAAGTTGGCATTTTGGAATGCTACAGGTTCAGGTAAAACCTTATTGATGCATATCAATATCAAACAATACTTGAATTATTCCAATCATTATAATCAGCACAACCAAAACAAAGTGTTGTTAATAACACCTAACGAAGGATTAACAAAACAACACTTAGAGGAATTTAAATTATCAGATATTCCTGCAAATAATTTCTATAAAAATGACTCAGGAATGTTTTCTGGTAAACAAGTGGAAGTTCTTGAAATTACTAAATTAGCTGAGAACAGTGGGGAGAAAACAGTAGCTGTAGAAAGTTTTGAAACGAACAACTTAGTTTTGATTGATGAAGGACATGGTGGTATGTCTGGCGATTCTTGGAAAAGATTTAGAGATCAGTTGAGTTTGACAGGGTTTGCTTTTGAGTATTCCGCAACCTTCGGTCAAGCAATCAATGCCGCTTCAGGGGCAAAGAAAAAAGAATTTACACAAGAATATGCAAAGAGTATTTTATTTGATTACTCATATAAATATTTTTACGAAGATGGTTACGGTAAAGATTACCGTATTTTAAATTTAAAAGAAGATAATGAAAATTATCAGCAATTATATCTTACCGCAAATTTAGTTTCTTTCTTTCAGCAGCAATTATTATTTAAAGAAAAGAAAAATGAATTAAGAAATTTCTTATTACATAAACCATTATGGATTTTTGTAGGTGGTAAAGTAAATGCAGTTCGTAAAGAGGGAGATAAAGAAGTTTCAGATGTTTTAGAAGTTATTTATTTCTTAACCGATTTCCTAAAAAATCCATTAGATTCAATTCAAAACATTGAGGCTGTTATCAATAATAAAGCAGGTTTAGTGGATAAAAACGGTTATTCTATATTCGAACATTCATTTTCTTATGTCAACGAGCAAAAGTTGGATGCCAATACAATTTTCAATTTAATTAATGAATTAGTGTTTAACAACACCACAATTGGTGCCAATTTATATATAGATAATTTAAAAGGTGCAGATGGTGAGTTAGGTCTACGTGTAGGTGATAATGATTATTTTGGAGTAATTAATGTAGGTGATGAAAAGAAATTATATGATTTAGCAATTAAAAATAATGTCTTAGGAAACGAACGTGATTTTTCGGAATCATTATTTAAAAAAATCAATGAGGAAACTTCTACTATTAATTTATTAATCGGTTCTAAAAAATTCACAGAAGGTTGGTCATCTTGGCGAGTTTCTTCAATGGGGTTAATGAATGTAGGTAAAAGTGAAGGATCACAAATCATTCAGCTATTTGGTCGTGGTGTTCGTTTAAAGGGATATAACTTCTCATTAAAACGTTCTACAGGTCTCGATGAGTACCAAAGACCTGACAATATTAAAACCGTAAAAAAACATTTAAAGCACCTAGAAACTCTTCAGATTTTTGGTATAAAAGCTAACTATATGGAGAGGTTTAAAGAGTTTTTAGAAGAAGAAGGTTTACCTGCTAACGATTCATCTTGGATAACGATTAAAGTACCTACAATTCAAAAAGAAATTATTCAGCAGAACAAATTAAAATTGATTGCTGTTAAAGATTCTGAAAACTTTAAACAAAAAGTTATTTTACCATTAATTTATAAAGCTTCTATTTTTGATGGAAAATTGATCGAATTAGATTGGTATCCTAAAATAGATGTATTAGAGAAAAAGAACTCTGGAGTAGTAATAACTAAGAATGAAGCAGTTTTGACTGCTTTCCATCTTTCAATGTTAAATTGGAACTCTGTTTACTTAGAACTTCAAAATTTTAAAGCAGACAAAGGCTACCATAATTTAAAAATTGAGTTAGAACAGTTACAAGATATCATTCAGCAAGTATCTTGGTATAAATTATTAATACCAGAACATAAAGTTAGTTTCAAGCAATTTTCTAATGTTCATACTTGGCAAGAATTAGTAGTTACATTACTTAAAAAATACATAGAGCAGTTTTACCTATTTTATAAAAATGAATTTAGTTCTGATCACGTAGAAGCTATTCAATTAAATGGTTTTGATGATAACTTTGTGTTAGAATATGATTTTAGATTAAATACAGAAGAAGAAATTCAACAGTATCAAACTAAAATTGAACAACTGAATGAAGAGGTAATAGACCCAGCTTTTACAAATGTTCAAATTGGATCTGAAGTGGATGCATTTGATAATATATTACATCTGTACAAGCCATTGGTTTATGTAGGAAAAGGTTACAAAGATAAATTGCAAGTAAGTCCTATTCCTTTAGATATATCTGAAAAGCAATTTTTAGACGACCTTATTACCTATGTAGCTTCTAAACCAAGTAGTTTAGATGCAAAGGAAATTCATGTATTGAGAAATCAAAGTAAAAAAGGTTTAGGCTTTTTTACTGATGGAAATAATTTCTACCCAGATTTTATATTATGGATCATTGAAGGCGAAAAACAAATCATTAAGTTTATTGATCCTAAAGGAATTCGTAATTCAAGAGGTATAAATGATCCTAAAATACAATTTTATAAAGTATTAAAAGATAAGATTCAGCCACAAGTTGAAAGAGCAGGAATAGAGCTGGACTCTTATATTATTTCCAATACTTCTTATTTTGTAGTGAATTGGAAAGGTAATCTGGATATTGAAGAATTTAATAAGAATCATGTTTATTTTCAGAAAGAGAATGCTATTGATTACATTGAAAAAATATTAATAAAATAAATTCATCACATCCGCATCACATAATTCTTACAACCCCTTGTTTTACAAGGGTTCTAAGATATTGTATCGGTAAATAAAGCACTAAAAAACAAAATACCAAAGCGTTGTAATCCAAAATACAACGCTTTTTTTGTGAAATGTAATGAAAGTGTGCTATACAGTATTTACAAATAAAACTTATTAGATTATACCTCATAGAGTATAGTTTAAGGCTGTTGTAGCGATATTATACCCGATAAGGGTAATTTTCGATATCTAAATCTACAATCTAAATTGGTGAACCATATTTTATAAAGAGAGTTTTCAAAATAAGGAAACACTGACTTTACAGCACACGATAATTACAAGAACATTTTAAACTATTTTGATATAGAATTGTATTACTTTTACAAACGAAATATATACGTTTTAAATAAAAAAAAATGAGATCTGAAATTTGTTCTTGTCAAGGCTTAAATAGTAATTGTAAAAAATGTTTTGGAAGTGGATTTGTTTCTACCGAAACTGTAACTAAGTCTGCGGACTACAAAAAAGGAAATAAACAACAACAATTGAAATCGTTGGTGCCTAAAAATTTAGATCTATTATCAAAAAATGAAGTAGAGGCAATTGCAATTAAAATCATTGGAGGTTTAGACCAAAAATCAAAAAAACAAATGCAAATTTTAAATTCAATTCCTTTTAATACCACAACTTTTAGAAGAGATTTTGGTGATAAATTCGAATTACTTAGTTCCTTAGAAGTTGAAAAACAACATTTAAGAAATGAACTTTTAATTATTGATCAAGAAATTATTCTGAAAAACTACAAAAGTAATTTCAAGTTTAAGCATTTTTTATCTGATAAGGATCTCGACGTTACATCAAATCGTCAGCTAAAAGAATTAATTCGTGCTTATAAAAAATTGAAAAATATCTAAAGTAATCGAGTAAAGAAAGATCGTTAGATAATTTTATACACACGTTTTAAAAAAGTTATAGCTCCAATAGTATAGTTTACAACATTAGTTTTTTTGTATAATTATACTTTTGTAATAGTAGTTGTTTTTGATAAAAACGTTTAAGTACCACGATAATGTTACTTATATAAAATACTAAAAATAAAAATACCCAAAGCGTTGTAGTACATACTATAACGCTTTTTTTGTACCCTAAAGCCATCCTCTCCATTTTCAATCTCCCCATACCTAACAAGGGTTTTGATTACACCATGTTCGAGACAAGTTCGAGACAAGTCCCACATTTACTCGGAAACAGGGGGGTATTTCCGAAGGAGTGTAGAAGCAATGTGGTATTAGTCTCGAATCAGTAGTAACCAAAACTAAGCGCAGAGTAGTCTTTTTTATCAATTATCGTCATTTCTTTCAACCTTTGGCTTCCACAAATAAGAGAGAAGTACTTTCATATAATCAGCAGATTTAACCAATGTGTCTTTCATAATCAGCAAGTATTTATTGTTTAAGTCAAAATTAGATATTCCCAATGTTAGTTTTAGTTTATAAGGCAAAATTAGACATCCCTACAAGACAATAATTTCAAAGCGGTTATTTTGACATCATTTGCTATCATTTGACATCATATGCTATCAAATGCACTATAAACGCTGTCCCACTTTTTTCTCATATCGCTACTATCCCTTATAAACACTGAGATTGAAAGGGTTTTGTATAACATTTAGTCGCAAATAGGTCGTAAATAAGTCGTAATTACCTCACCTAAAGGCCTTTTTCGCGAACTAAATACGACTTATTTACGACTCAATTACGAGTTAATGTCGTTTAAAACTATAGGAAGTACTGTAAATACAGAGGATGATCTATAATAATCTTGTGTAGAAGCACCTTTGTTAGGTTTTCAGTTCACTCCAATAACTGTATGAGTAGAGGAAGTATTTTATGACATTAAATAACCTCTTCTAAAGCACTTAATACACTTTATCTAACTCGAACATCTCTCGCATTTGTTTGTCCTTCAAATACGCTGGTAGTACCTTAAATGCAGTATTACGAGCGGCAACTAATACTGGATTGCTAAGTTGGGCTATTTGCCCCAATTGCCAACTGTTGCGTACAATACTATGTGCTTTTTTACGGCGGATAACCGGAAACTTCTGAAGGGCTTCATCTAAAGTGAATTGTTCTAATAATCGGCTAAAAACGTAAACATCTTCAATAGCCTGACAAGCACCTTGCCCTAAGTTAGGGGTTGTAGCGTGTGCGGCATCGCCAATTAAACAGACCTTGTCTTTATACCATTGTTGCATTAATTGTAAGTCATATATCTTGTCGATATGTAGTTCGGAAGGGGGTGTTTGCGTAATCATCTGTGCTACCAGAGGTGCGCAATCGCCTAAGTGATCTTTCAATTCGGGTTGTTGTATGTATTTATCCTCATCCACTAAAAAGTACCAATACACCTGTTTACTGTCCAATTTTACAAAGCCAAAGCGCTTGCCTTTTCCCCAACCTTCAAGGGCAACGTGGTTATGCGTAGGAGGTAGGTCAAAATCGAGAACTCCACGCCAGCATACTTGTTTAGCATCGCGCAACGGATGGTCTCCAAAAACGAACTGTCTGACCTGTGAGCGTATACCGTCTGCTCCAATCACATACTCGTGAGTCGCCTTGCTGTTGTCTGTAAACGTCAGTTCATACAGTCCGTCAGTTCGCTTTTCAATGTTTTGTATGCGCTTGCCAAGTACCACGTTCTCTCGATCAATTGCGTTGAGTAATACCTGGTGTAATTCACTTCGGTGTATGGCAATATTTGCCAGTGTATACTGCTGTTCATAAGGCGTTAAATCGGTACTGTTTAATAAATTCAACTTAAAATCAGTGAGCTTCACTGTGGAAATATGTACGCCTCTTTCGTTCAATTGATCAGCTACCCCAAGATAGCGGTATACCTGCATAGCGTTGTTGGCAATGGCAATTCCCGCACCAACAGGTTTGATTTCTTTAGTGGCTTCGTAAATGACAAACGGAATATTGGCTCTTTTTAGCGCAATAGCCATTGTTAATCCTGCAATTCCTGCTCCTATGATAGCTACTTTCATCTTGATTTGTTGAGGTTATTAAAGAGGTGAGTGTTTGGTAACACAAAATGATAATAGTAAAACTAACGCAATTTTAGGCAGTAGTCAAATTGTTTGTGCTAATTGATTCATAACAACTTTGAGGAGGTTGTTTAGAAGTGATAGTTAATCTGCAATCCACAAGTAAGTTGTATGGTTTTTGTAACTGTTAAATGTCATTTTATTTCAGTATATTTATGTATATAAAGTGCTATAAATATGATAGTTGGAATCACAGAAGATTACAAGAATTTGGCAGAAGATATCACGGATATATCTTCTTGGCAAGAACCCGTTCAGGTTGTATTTGAAGGGCGTTGTCCTAACAAATTGTTGGCAGATTTACAAAAGACGCCTGTTGATGTGCTATTTGCAAGTCATCATTTAATCTACTATCTAAATGTTCCGTTTTATGGAACATTAAAAGATTTGTTTCCTGATATACGCATTGTTATTTTCGACCTATTTGATCATGAAAAGAGCAAAGGGAATTGTCAGTTTCCGATTGAACCAAAGTTGTATGAACGGACTAAAAAAATGCTGTCACTTACAGCTAAAGAAATATATATAGGTCCGCATATTGTGTTTGTTGATGAACACGATCCCAACGGGTTTCTTAGAAAATTGAAGTTGTATTATCAAGGACTTTATGAGTTTAACGATGTTGTTTATATTTCACTTCGAGAGAAATATATTATTAAATTAACTGCGAGAGAGTTGGCTGCAAAAGAAATTGCGGATGAACTAAACATCAGTTTACGCACTGTTGAGGTGCACAAAAGAAATTTGATGGAACGCACAAACTCTAAAAACTTCATTGGGGTTATTCTTTATGCTCTCACGAATCGAGTGATGACATTGGAAGAGATATATGGTTAGTATGTAGTGATTTAAGAATACGTGAAAATACGTATTGAAATCATTTACGAAATGGAATAGGTTTGCCTCACATATTACAAATGTGTTTTAAAGTTGAATTTTATAGTCATCAACCAAATAAAAACCTATGAAAAAACTAACCTATTTACTTGCTTTCTTTGTGCTATATGGTACACAGGAAATAAGTGCTCAAAAAACAAAAGATGTTAAGTTACCACAGCAAGCAGTTTTATACACGGATGCTGAAATTGATCAATTATTATTAAAGTTAACAGATGAAGAAAAGGTTGCTTTAATCATTGGTAGGGGAATGGATAATGTGGGTAACCTTGGGGTTATCGATGGTAGAGTTCCTGGTGCAGGTGGACAAACACATAATGTGGATCGCCTTGGAATTCCAGACATTATTGTGTGTGATGGTCCTTCTGGAATCCGTATTAATCCTACGAGGGAAGGGATATCAAGAACATTTTATACAACAGCTTTCCCTTCAGAAACTGTTTTAGGTTCTACTTGGAGTAAAGAACTTGCACGCGAAATCGGAAAAGCTTTAGGTACAGAAGCTAAAGAGTATGGAATTGATGTGTTGTTAGCTCCTGGAGTTAATATTCATCGTAACCCACTTGGAGGCCGTAACTTCGAATACCTTTCTGAAGATCCTGTTTTAGCTGGTGTAATGGCAATGAACTTAATCAACGCTGTTCAAGAATTGGGAATCGGGACTTCACTTAAACATTATGCAGCCAATAATGCGGAGAGAAATCGCCTTTTCAGTAATTCATTAGTTAGTGAACGTGCTTTGAGAGAGTTGTATTTAAGACCATTTGAAATTGCTGTTAGAGGTGCTCAACCTTGGACAATTATGACTTCTTATAACAAATTGAATAATGTTTATACAAGTGAAAGAAGAGATTTGAATTACCAACTACTTCGTGAAGAATGGGGTTTTAAAGGATTGGTAATGACAGATTGGTACTCTGGTTTCTCAAGTGTTGAAATTATCCGTGCTGGTAATGAGTCAAATGATGTATCTGCACAAATTCGCTCAGGAAACGATATGATTATGCCAGGTTCTAAAATTCAGTTAGAGGCAGCTTTGAAAGATGTAAAGTCGGGAAAACTTTCTAAAAAAGACTTGGATTTTGCAGTGAAAAATGCTTTGCGTTTGGTGGCTAAGTCGCCAACGCCATTGAAATATGCTTATAGCGATAATCCAGATTTGAAAGCACACGCAGCTGTGTCTCGTAAAATTGCAGCTGAAGGAACAGTGATGCTTAAAAATGCAAACGCACTTCCACTTGCGGCAACGACACGTATAGCTACATTTGGAGTTGGGTCGTATCACTTGGTTGTTGGAGGTACTGGTAGTAGTGAGGTTACAACGTCTTATAATGTACCTGTGTATAAAGGGTTACAGAATGCGTCATTCACCTTGTACAAACCATTGCTTGAAAAGTATGTTGGTTATGTTCAAGAAGAAGAGAAAAAGGATATTGCACGTAGAGCTAAGTTGAACAAATTAGCACCGTTAGGAGTGATTGGACAGTTGAATTTAACAGATGCAGAGTTGGCTATGGCTGCTGCAAATACAGATGTAGCGATATTAACTTTTGGAAGAAATTCTGCTGAAGAGCAAGACTTGAATGTTGAAACCGAGTATAATTTGACGAAAGAAGAGGAGTCAATGCTAACTCGTATTTCAAATGCTTTTAGAAAGGAAGGTAAAAAAGTAATTGTAGTATTGAACGTAGGAAGTGTGATGAATACGTCTTGGAGTGATAAAGCAGATGCTATATTAGTTACTTGGTTTGCAGGTGCTGAAGGTGGTAATGCGTTAGCTGATATTGTTAGCGGTAAGGTAAATCCTTCTGCAAAAACAACAGCTACTTTTCCAAAAGCGTATGCTGATGTGCCTTCTGTAGATAGTTTCTTTGCTTCAGAATCTTCTGATTATCGTGATATTAGATACACGGAGGGAATCTATGTTGGATACCGTTATTACGACACCTTTAATGTTGAAACTGCCTATCCGTTTGGATTTGGATTGTCATATACAACTTTTGATTATACTGGTCTGACACTGAATAAACAAGAGTTTAAAGATGATATCAAAGTTTCTGTGAAGGTTACAAATACAGGGAAAGTTGCTGGTAAAGAAGCAGTACAACTATATGTGAGTGCACCGAAAGGAACTATTGACAAACCTGTGAAGGTATTAGTTGATTTTGGTAAGACAAAGTTGTTAGAGCCAGGACAGTCTGAAGTTTTACACTTGACAATAGGAGCTAAAGAAATTGCATCGTTTCACACAGATAAAAGTCAGTGGATAGCAGATGCTGGAACATATAAAGTATTAGTTGGTAAGTCAAGTCAAGACATTGTTTTACAAGCTGCGTTTACAATGAAGAAGCCTTTATTGGTGGAACAGGTTAAACCTGCTTTTGTAGAAAAACTTGATTTTAAAGATTTAACAAGCAGTAAGTAAGATTGTTGGGGGGACAATTTTATTTAAGAGAAGAGGGAGCTATATAGCTCCCTCTTTTTGTTTTTATAATATAGGTGTGTTTTGGATAATTTTGATATCTCTAATAGCTAAGACATTTGTACTACGCAACATAGAAAATAAGTGTTTTCAACATAAGTGCAACCGTCGTTAATAGTAATTGAACTATTGACAACCAAATATTTCAACATTTAAAAGCTTTATTGGTTTTGCAAATGAGTTTAGTACATCCAAGAGATCATACACACATTACGCTATTGCTATCCATAGTAAATACCTAAAATAGGGATGTAGGATTATACAACTTCAAAAGTTCCAAACCTTCTATAACCAACCTTTCGATTGTAAATAACCTTTGTGTTGTTCTTTACAAATGGTTCAACCTCAGAAGGGGTAGGGTGTGTTTTTCCATTCAATGTCATATATATAAACACCTGATTAGGCTTTAAATCAACCAATTGTTGAGGTGTGATAACAGTTATATTTGCATCTGACATAAGTGTTTGCTCCCTAATATGGTCAAACGTTACAAGCTCGATTTCCTGTAATAAAGGGTGTTTTTTTAGGAATTCCATTGCTGGATATAAGGTGCTTTTGTAAAAATAACCTACTTGAGATGGTCTTTGAATATTCTTTTCAAAAATAGTCTTGTTGTGGATAACAAGCTGTCCATCTGTTTTAAAGATAGGGGTAGCATCAGGCGTACTCTCGTAGTTTGTAATGATACAAGAGTAGTCAAGTTCCCGTCTTTTAAATTCGGCGAGTAGCTCAAGATCAGTAAATACCGACGAAGCTTTAATGTTGATAAATAGGTTGTCTGATAGATGAGACCACGTTGTCTCTGTGAAATGATAATTGCTCATAATACAATATTTTATGTTATTAAATAAACTATTGTACTTCGATAAAAATAGAGGAAAATGTGTACGTTAATTTTGGACAGTCATCCCGTATTATTTGACCACCGTGGAGTCTACTCTCGGTTGGTATCACTTAATGTGATTCGAAATACAGGGCAAATGTATAATCAAAACCAATTGAAAACAAGTGTTTTGCAAAATATTTTTTTACGATGTTTTTTATTGAAGGGTAAAACAAGTATTAAAAGATAATGTGTATGTGAGGATATATCATAAAAAAATCCTCGTCGGGGTGACGAGGATTTCTATTAATGAATCGGTATATTAATAAAGGGGATTATTAATCTTAGTATTGAGCGATTAGATAATTAATTAAATCAGTAGTTGTTACAATTCCCTCTAATTTATTGTCTTTTCCTACAATAGGAAGTGAGTGGAAATGTTGCTCAGCAAATAACTCAGCTACTTCTTTAATATTTGTATCATCGCTTACAACGATTGGATTTTTTGTCATGATGTCTTCTAATTTGTAAGCATCATAGATAGCATTTAGTGCATCTTTATCCATATCGGTATGGCTATATCCTATTTTCAAAATATCTTTGCTACTAATAATACCAACGATTTTTTCACCTTCTACAACAGGAATGTGTCTAATGTTGTAATCTGCGAATAATTGGTTTACTTCGCTTAGTTTTTTCGTTGTAGGAACAGCGATTAAAACTTTAGCCATAATTTGAGAAATTGGAACTCTTTGTTTCATAGTGTTTATTATTGGTTATTATGTTTTTGTACTACAAAGGTGCACGTATTATATTGTTGAAAACATGATAAATAGCATATTTTGGTTAAAAAGATTATTGTAATTTACATCTTTAAAAATTCAAAAGTAAAATTGAATTTTGTAATTTGTCATCGTTAAATATAAAAGCATTTCGTTGTAGAAATGCTTTTTTTATAGTACTTCTTATTATTATTTATAATTGCTAATTCTCACAATAAGAGATGTTTCTATACGTTGTTTGTACATATGTACAATTGCTCAGGTTGTTTGTGTAAACTACCTGTTTCTCTAAATATTTGTAAAAAAGTTTGTATGAATAAAATCAAAATATGGGTGTTTGGAATATTCCTTAGTGGACTTTCGTTAACTATGCACGCTCAGAATATCAATAAACTAATAAACAATACGACTGTTGACCAAAAGGACTTTAAAATAACCTTCCCCATTGAAGTAAAAGGTGCTTCTATATTCGTAAAGCCTATTATACAAGGGAAGGAGTATAAAATGTTATTTGACACAGGAGCAGTAACCACAATTTCTTCTGATATGAAAGAGAGCTTACGCCTTAAACCAATAAAAGAACGTAAGGTGTATGATATAGATGATAAGAGCAATAAGATGATGTATGTCAAAATAGATACGCTTTCTTTAGAAGGGATCAATTTTTATAATGTAGCAGCGATAGAACTGGACCATAAAGCTGTGGCTGCGTTTAAGTGTAAAGAGTTTGATGGTATTTTAGGTGCCAATGTTTTGAGAAAAGTAGTCTGGCAAATAGATATGAAAGCAAAAACCATCACGTTTTCAAATGCTCTTAATTCTCTGACAATTCTCCCTAATACGCCTAAAACTAAGCTGTATATAGGCGTTGGTGGTGTGCCGAGTATAACAACGTATATCGGGAAAGAGAAAGTGTATAATACAGTCTTAGATTACGGATTTGATGGGGGGATAAGTATGAATAGTAGTTTGTTTATTAAACTACTCAAAAGTAAAGAGGATGTGAAATATATAGAAGGAACGGGTAGTACGCTAACTGGTTTATATGGAGATGTAATTGTTCCTAAATATTACACTGCAGTGATAGATGATTTTAGTATAGGTAATTTTACAGTGCCTAAAGATTACGTTTTCTTCAACACTAATTATTCAAGAAGTATAGGTGCTTCTTTTTTGAAAAACTATAAGGTAACCTTGAGTTGGAAAGAAAAGACTATATGGTTTGAACCAATGGAGGGGGAAAATAAAGAAACTTATAAAGGTTTTGGATATCGTTATGCTTTAAGGGGAGAAAATGTCTATATCAACTCTATTTACGCGGATAGTGAAGCTGCAGCTAAAGGATTACAGATTGGAGATCAAATTGTAGCGATAAATGGGGTAGGTTATACTAATTTAAACAGTGAAGAGCAGTGTAAAGTTTTATATTCTGAAAGAGGAGATACACAAGATATTACAATTAAAAGGGGGGAGGTTATTATAACTAAAAAACTTGAAATGAGAGAAATGTTAACTCTGTGATAAAGGTTAAGTCATTGTTAGTAATAGAAAATATACTGTGAATTGTTTTGTAAAAGGAATGCCTTTGCGAAAAATAGCTGAACTACTAATTACTAAATATTGCTTGTATCCTTTGTAAAATAAGGGAAAATGTCATATCTTAGAGTATGAAGTTTTCTTCATTATAGTTTTTTATTAGTAAAAAACTATAAAAGCAAAAATAAATATAAACATCTATCACAAACTGTCGAAAAAGTGTAATAATACGAATTATTTTAACTTTTTTAGGTGGGGATACAAAACAAGTTTGAGATAAAACATGAAACAAATTATTAAAAACATCTACAAAAGTTTACTTACTTATTATTACTACAATAAATATGAAAACAATTTAGAGAGGTCAAGAGGAAAAGCATATGAACTAACGCGTATTATCTGTTTTTTAGCAGTGACTATTCCTACTTGCTTATTCTTGGTTTTTGGTTATGATAGTTATCAGGAATTCCTTCAAAATAAAGGATTAATGTTTAAACTATTTCAATATATCTTAGGTATGTTATTGTTCTTTTTAGGCACACGATTTTTTAGAAAGAAAATGGAGGTTGACTTTGATAGTATAACTGTAGGAGGGTGTGATGAATCTAAGTCAGTAATTAAGTGTTTGACTTTTGGAGGCTTGGGATTTATTGCGTTAAATGTCACTCTTGTACTTGTTGTACAATACCTATTATAAATAGGAATAAAATAGCGTATAATCTGAATCGTTTTTATATAAAATAATTTATGAATGGATTATAAAGTATAATCCTATTCAGAAGCGATCTCCCCTTGATTTGAGCTGTATTTATCAATTTTAAGTAAAACATCTACTTTATAAGAAGAAAAAAAATGAAAGAGAGTAAAATAAGTTCCTAAAAAGGAGTCTGAATAGCAATGTTTGGTGTGTTTTTTAGTTGTAATTTATTGATTTTTAATTGTTTGAAAATTTTTTAAAAAACCTAAAAAAAAGTAGATAAAAAATATTTCGATATTAAAAAAGTTATATATTTGCCCCGAATTAATAATCAACTTTTATAGTTTAGTAAAATGAAAAAAATCGTATTAAGTATTGCTTTAGTAGCAATGATGGGAGTATCTTTCGTATCTTGTAAAGAAACTGCAACAGAACCAACTCAAGAAGAAGTAACTACAGAAACTGTTGCTGAAGAAGCTCCAGTAACTGAAGAAGTTGCTACTGAAGAAGTAACTGAAGAAGTTGCTGCTGAAGAAACTCCAGCTACAGAAGAAGTAAAAGCAGAAGAAGTTAAGTAATTAGCGCTCTGTTATATAAAATAAACCTCGTTTTTAAAACGGGGTTTTTTTATGTCCTGTTTTTTTAGTTTGAATATAAAATCGAGAAAAGCTAATTGTAAACAGATTGCAATTTATTTAATTGCTTATACCTTTCTATACGTGCATTTTGCACATTTTTCTTAATATATTTTATTGATTATAAGTGAATATCAAAGCGAGATACATCTTTGTACATTTATTTTGTGCCTATCTCATAGCTTTTATATCTGGCATACAAGTAATTTAATTATCAACTTGCTTAATTCTTTTATTCATAAATGTGATAGATAGTATTTCACTTTTCTATAGTAATGATAGTTTCGATATTTCCCCTCAGAAAAACAGGCGTTTTACCCAATATTTCTTCAATTAACAATACTGTTGTTTTAACTTTAATACGTCATCATTTGGCTGAATGACAAGTTAATTTTGACAAAAATTATTAAATATGGCAAAAGGGGAATACGCTAAACGACAAATGCTTATTGTGGAGCTATTAAGAAAAAAAGAGTGCACATTAAAAGAGATTCAAGAATACTTGATAAATAAAAGCACCTTTTTTGATAAGAATTTAGAAATAAGTTCACGTACCTTTCAACGTGATGTAAAAGACATTTTATCGCTTATGGGAATAGAAATTCTCTATGATAGAAAGGAGAAAGTGTACAAAATCAGTGAGGAGCATAAAGAGGAGTATATTGAACGTGTAATAGAATCATACGATACAATTACAGCCTTAAAAGTTGGTGAAACCTTAGGTGAACATATTTATTTTGAAAAGCGAAAGACAAGAGGAACTGAACATTTTAGTGGAATACTTCACGCTATTCAGAATAAGTTAGTTGTTACTTTTACTTTAGATAGTTATTGGAAAGATCCTTCAGAACGTAGATGTGTTCCAAAAGCAATTAAAGAGTCGCAAAATCGCTATTATATGATAGCGTATGATCTGGATAAGAAGGAACTACGCAATTACGGATTAGATAGGGTTAGTAATTTAGTTATAACTACTCAGACAGCAGTAAGTCCCGTGATAAATATAAAAAAGCATTATGAAAGTGCCTTTGGTATTGAGTGTTATGATGCCCCTCAAAAAGTAGTATTAGAAATAGATCAGAGTCAACGTAAGTATGTGGAATCTTTGCCCTTTCATCATTCACAGAAAATTACCTCTACAAGTGATTATACATTTACGGTTGAATTATTTGTACATCCCACAACTGACTTTGTTATGGAAATAATGAGACATGGCAGTAATATTGAAATTATTTCACCTCCTGTTTTAAGAGATTGGGTAATAGATACTATCAAAGAAATGTGCGAATTGTATGAATTGTCTTTAACTACGTCGTAGTTTGGCTGAGTGTCAGGGTATTTTTGTTTTATCAATTAAAAGCAACACCAATGTCAAAAGTATTTAAAGTAACTCCTAAGCGAGTAAAGAGAACAAATGGAACTCTTTTAACACCAGAAATGTCAGTTGTAGTTACAACTGTTCAGCACACTTCTTCTCCGTTCTATAATGGAGCAAAAGAATTGCAACAAGCCTATGTACGTTTATATGATTTTGATTATAAACAAGCTTATTGTACAATGGCGGATTTTGATGTAGAAAAATTAGATTAACGACTTATAAAATTAAACAAAAATGGCAAAATTAGTTTTCAAACCTTGGGTAGGTAAACACTATACTAAAGGCATTAATGGAAAACGTGTCTTAGTATTAGGAGAAAGTCACTATTGTGATGATCCAAAAGATGCAGTGCTTACTATGACATCAGATATTATTAGAGATCTTTATGATGATGATAGTGAACATGAACCATATAAAAACACGTATACAAAATTTGAAAGAGCTTTAAAAGGAAGAGTTGTTCCTTTTGAAGAAAAACAAGAATTGTGGAATTCAGTGGCATTTTACAATTATGTACAACATCCGATAGATGAAGCACGTAAAGCACCAACAGCAGAGGAGTTTAGAACTTCAGAGCCTTTATTCTTTGAAACATTAGAAGAGCTACAACCGGACTGCGCTATTGTATGGGGCAAAAGGTTGTACGGACAATTGCCAAACACTGGTGAGCAACAAGCAGATGTTGTTTTGGACAATGGGGATAAAATTGAAACATGGGGATACAAACTTTCAAATGGGAAAGTAGTTAAGTTATTACCAATTTATCATCCTTCAGCTGCATTTGAATGGACTTATTGGCATCAGGCTATAGATAAGTTGATTAAAGAGTAATTGAAATGTAACTGTATCATTTTAAATATAAATAAGCCTTATAAGTCCCCATTCTTTACTTAAAAACATATTAAACCACCTTACTAATGAATAATAATCAGATTTACGATAAAATATACGAAATAGCTAAGAGCTTAAGTAGTAAATCAACAACATTTACGCGCTCTGACCTATCTTATGAATTGAAGAGTTTAGGCGTTAAGAATGATTCTTTTGATGTAAACACCTTAGTGTGGGATACTTATTTGCACTTTAACAAAGATATTCGTGTTAAGAAGGCCTTTGTCAATAATGAACAAAATAACACAATTATTGATGAACATAAGTTATATATCCAATTACAAGAAGGTGATTCGCAAGCGGTTTTTGCAGTAATGCAAGATAGTATAGACAATATTCAACGCAGTGTTTACTTGTTAGAACAACAATTCGGAGTTGATATTAATGCTTTTGTAGCAGAAAAGGGTACTGCAATGATAGCAAGGATTGTAGGTACAAGTGGAACGATGAAAGTGCAACAAGAAGCCTCTGCATTGTTTAACAATTACAACATAATGATTAACAATTATGAAGAATCTAAAGACTCAATAATTGAATTAATAGAAGACTTTTTAGTTCTGAGAGAAAATGTCTTGGCTATTTATCGCGAGTATTCACAAGCATTAATAGATGTATTTGGTGACTCAATTAAGTTGATTGCTCCAGAGTTGTTTGACTTTAATCACATTAAGTGGTTAGATACAAAAGGAATGCTTGAATCGGTTTCTTTAGAATATGATAAACTTGCTACTTCATGTGGGGTTTTAGTAGGAGAAATAGGGGAAGGGTTTAAAAATTCATTAAACACAGCAGCAAAGTATTCAAAAGTTAGTAAAAATGGAAAAGTAGCTTTAGGATTAGCCGTAGTTGGTATGCTTACACATTATGTTGAAGCAGAGCAGAAAACAACAATGATGAAACAAGAATTGTTGAAATTAAAGGGCAAAATTAAAGAAGATGTTACAACTGTAAAAGCTGATATGGGACGCTTAATGGAAATTTATAAGACTTTAAATGAGTTGTATATTCCTAAAGCACAAGTTTTTTATGGTTCAAGTAGAGAAGTGTTATCTCAAGAATTAAAAGGTTTGATTACATCTATCTATAATACACCAGAGTTACAAGCTTTAAAAGCTGAACGTGATCAAGTTTTAAAAGAGTATAACTTGTTAGGTAATAGAATATTAGATGAAAATAGAAGTATCGAATATTACAAGTCTAATATTCAGGAGCTTAAGCAGCTTTTAGTTGATGGAAAAGATGAGTATGAGATGGTACTTCAAGTTAAGCCTCAAAAGCCAATGATGCTTGTAAATGCTTTGTCATTTGGAGCTAAAAACAAGACATATAACAGAGAATTGTACGATTGGAGTATAAAAGGAGCGCCTGTAATAAGTGCTTATGAAGAAGCTAAGGTTAGTTTAAAATTAGATATGGAGGAGTTGTCTGGACAACAAGAAAATTTTAAAGTAGATACAGCGAATTATAATCAATTGAAAGGTAAGTTAGATCGTGTAAATCGAGTAATTGCGGATAAACTGGAAGTATCAGATGATGTAAAAATAAAGGTAGGAAGTCAATTAGGACCTTACATTAGTTTATTGCGAATTGCCAAAGACATTGTTAATAGTAAATTAGATCAGAGATTGGTAAATACGATTAGTATTAACAAACATGAGGAAATAAAGTTGCCTGCTGAGATAGAACAAAATGTAAATAATTTTATTCAGGCAATGCGTCAAAACTTAGTTGTCAATGATTTTGTCTCAAAAGAAGTTACAGAAGAGTTTTTTGGGGCTACGTTTATGAAAGAAGAAGACCAGAAAAAAATAGATAAAGAAAAACTCGATAAAAATTCTGTGTATGGAGAACAAGATTTAAAGTTAATGATTAATTCTCAAAATAAAGCATTACAAGCAGGTATCGGGTATTTTGAAAGTTGGCTGCAATTACAGAATGAAGTAAAGTTGTCTGTTGAAGCAAGTAGATATTATGATCAACAAATGGAGCAAATGGAAGAGGAGTTTAGAAAAAATATAGCTTCAATTGACAATAAAGCAGAACTGTTACGTGCGATTATATCGAGAATAAATACAGCAGGAAGTCCTGAAACACTAAAAGAAGGAATGTTGATGTTAGCTGAAATTAGTGGCGATAAGTTGAGCAAAAATGATGTAATTCAGTTATTAAGAGGAGACAAAATTATAGAGATTTAAGATGCAAAGTAGTAGAAGAGTTCAAGCACAAGAGTCGTTGGGAATTGCTAATGTGCAACAAGTTAGACAAGATCAGACAGCAATAGAACAGGAAATCAAGAGGAAGGAAGCTAAGATTAATAAAAAAATAGCGATTGAACAATCTCAATCCTATAGACAGTTGAAAAGAATAGCAACTATAATGGACAAGTATTTTTTAGATCCATTATTAGGTTTTATTCCAGGGATAGGAGATATAGCAACTCCAATTATATCAGTACCTTTTGTCTATGTAAGTTTGTTTAAAGTAAAATCTATATCTCTTACATTGGCAGTAATTTATAATTCATTAAGAGATATGCTTTTAGGGATGATTCCATTCTTTATAGGTGATTTTATCGATGTATTACATAGATGCCATTTGCAGAATTTAAAATTAATTGTTGGCTTTGTGGAAGATGACAAAGAAATTATTAAAGAAGTAAATCAAAAGGCAATTAAAAGTGCTATAGGTATTGTCATTTTGATAGGATTAATTTATTTAATGTTTAAAATGGTAGCTTCTATTGTAAGTTGGTTTAGCGGATTATTTGGATAAGATGTTAAGTATAATTAATAACTTTTAACGTTAAGAAAGGACTGTCATTTTCGATAGTCCTTTTTTTGTGTAAAAGTTTTGTCTGTATATATTAAAATAAAAGTTATGAGTTGTATGTATTAGAAATGATGAAGTTTCATATTTTAAAAGTTGATGTGTGAAGGGAATGAGTATTAGAGAAGTATTTCTAACTTAGAATTAACATAACTGAATAGCGTTTTTGGTAATTTTACATCAAAATAAATCAATGCCTTTATCATCGTTTCATTCAAAACTTCCAATAGTACACTATACAATAGCTTTTATGTTTATTATCGCAATGATAATAACAGCATTTCTTTTAGAAGATAAAGAAATAATATTACCTGAAATTGCAGCAATGACTATTGCTTTATGGGTATATCGTGAAAAAGCGTGGATGCGTCACCCTGAGAAAATATTCATTATGCCATCTATAACAGCCGTCTTAGGTTTTGCTGTAAATATGCTAACTGTGCCTTATATAGCAAAATTGGCAATTATATTATTGTTGATGGTTATTTTTATGAGATTAGTACGTTATAGTTTCCCGCCAGCTTTAGCAACGGGTTTTCTTGCAATAGTCACTAATGCTCACGAAATGTCATTTCTCTATGCGATATTCTTTTTAACCTTTGTGCTAATGCTTGGTGTTTATCTATTTAAGTTAAATGAAGGGGTAGAGCGAGAAGGGGCTTTTGATACGCGTAAATTGTTAGCTTATTTTTCAATAACAAGTATATGGCTATTATTGAGTTTCGTATTAGGAATAGAGCAAATGGCGTTAATTCCACCAATAACAGTGGTAATGTTTGAGTCTTTAAATATGAAAAAGTACTCATTCAAAATTGCAATTAAGCAGACTATAATTTTAACACTATCTATAAGTATTGCTGTTCTATTGACTTTATATATTACAAATTGGGTAGTGTTGATATTGTTTTTTTTGGTGTTGATGAATATCTTATTACGAATTTTTAAAATGAAAATTCCTGCTGTTTATGCATTTCCATTGTTGATTTATGTTTTTCCTACAGAGAGAGTATTGCAATTACCATTTGCTGCTTTGTTAGTTTCTGTTTTCTCTTTTGGGATGGTATTGATTTATAGAAAAATGTTACAAGTTGTATAAGTATGATTAGTAATCAGTTAGTTGGTATTTTTAGTTGTGTTGGGAATTTATTTATTATATGAAGTTATGCTTGTTTCATTTTTAGTAAGGTTATAGAGTTTTTAGAATAGGTAATCATTTTTAAATAATATAAAAAAACCGGCTCACAGTAGGTAAACTGCAAACCGGTTATATAAACAAATATTAACTTAAAACTTATTATAAGCACTCTTCTCAAGTTGTTTCGCAGTAAACTGATAAAACGAAACTGCCTCATCTACATACTTTTGATTCAACTTCGGACTCTTAACCAGCGGAATAATCGGATTGTTAATTGCCCCAGGGGTAAACACAAACTGGTTCACATTTCTGTTAGCACTCAATATCGTAAGCGTATTATCTCTAATATACCCCAAATCTTGGTAAGTAGCAATAAAAGCACGCGGAATATAATCTTCTGCCAATACATTCGTACCAAAAAACTTAGACTCATAACTAAAGTTAAGCAAACCAAGTAGCGTAGGCATCACGTCAATCTGCGACATCACCTTATCAAACTGTTGTGCAGGCACCCCATTTGGTGCGTATATCATAGCCGGAATGCGGTATTTATCAAGTGGTAACTGTGTTTTACCAGCACTTGATGCACAGTGGTCTGCCATAATAACAAACACCGTATTCTCAAACCACGGTTGCTTAGCCGCCATTTTGAAGAACTGTCCAATCGCATAATCTGTATAACGAACCCCTTTATCACGACCACTCGACAAGTCCGACACATCTAACACTCCCTCCGGATACGTAAAAGGTCGGTGGTTACTCACCGTCATAATCTGATTAAAGAAAGGCTTCCCAGCAGCGTGTTCTTCATTCATCACCGTAATCGCCTTGTTAAACATATCCTCATCACAAACACCCCAGATGTTTTCAAACGTAATCTCCTCTGGTTTAAAAGCCGACTTATCCACAATAGCATATCCATTACCGCCATAGTAGTCGCGCATATTATCAAAATACGCATCCCCACCATACAAGTACTTCGTTTCATATCCGTTTTTAGCAAACACAGAACCCGTTGTAAACTTGTCCTTATTGTCCACGCGTTTCACCACACTCTCACCAGGTGAAGGTGGAATACACATAGTCATAGCCTCCAAACCACGTACCGTTCTATTACCCGTTGCATACACATTAGTGAAAAACAAACTCTTTGTAGCTAAACTATCCAAGAAAGGCGTCAACTTTTTGTCATTACCATAAAACGACAAGAAATCCGCACTATAACTCTCGATACTAATCAGCACCACATTTTTATTTTGCATAGTAGAGTCGCCTTTAATCTCTCGCAACAAAGACTCCCCACCAGTATAAGAAGGGTAAAACTGCTTCATATTCTTCACCACAGTTTCCTCAGGCACCGTGTTGTAAAACTGAAAATAGTCTAACACACTATTCGTAAACGCACTGTAAAATTTATACACCCCATTACTTGCCAATTCCGCAGTAAAAATATTATCCTTTTGTTGCTGTTTCATTATCCAAGGTGTTGCCCATAAAGCCAAAGCCGTTGCAGCAATATAAATACCACTATATTTTATTTTTTGTGACAACGTAGCAATATTGATCACGCTGTCATTTGTTTTTCTATAAATGAAATACGTACACAAAATCGTAACCAATCCAACTCCTGCAAACAGAGGAACCACAGGATACGACTCCATAATATTCCCAATTACCTCATTGGTGTACACTAAATAGTCCACTGCAATAAAGTTAAAACGCACACCAAATTCGTTCCAGAAAAAGAACTCGCTCACGGAGTTTTGCACTAAAATCAGTACAAACAAGAAAATAACAAAAGCGTAGTTTACTTTTCTAATTGCTGTTCTCTGTTGAGGTAAAAACAAGCAAAGACCAAACATCACAGTCTTTATCGACAAGAAAATAATTCCAATCTCCGGTAGCACACCACCGTATTCATTCAAAATTGTCTTGCCAAACGTTACCCACGCCCAAAGCCCTACAAGCAGAGCAAAGAGGATATAACCAAACGGTTTTTTGTATTTATCATTCGACAAAAAGATAAAATACAACCAAAAAATCAGGTAAGCGATTATAAAAATCGTCATATCTCTAATTGCACCAATCACAAAAATAGACATCAATTCGCCCACGCTAAAAGATGACGAAGTAATTGGGTGAACAATTAAAACAATTCTCAATACAAAATTAATCAGCAAGTATAAGCCAATCAAGTATTTAAAAGGTTTGTAAAACGAAGCGTTTTTCAACATAGTTATAAAAATGGTAAAGTGAAATTTCTTTTTTTAAAATAATAAAACTACAATTAATTATATTTATTGTTTAAAAGAGTGCAATTATAAGATAACTTTAAGAAATAGGAGTATCTGTTGGTATAAAATTAATTATACTACTATAGAATTATTTTAAAATAGGACACTCTGTTAATTTATACTATAACTTATTTTTATTTAAGCAAAAACTGTGCTATAAATTACTATTTGTAATATAATTTTTTCATTTAATGTGTGAATAATGATAAAATATCATAATTGAAATCACAAGGTGTAGATAAGTCCATTAATTAGTGGCTTAGTTGCTGTTTCAAAACCGGACTACCGAAGTCAGGAGTTGAACTAATATTTTTGTTGCAAATGTTTAAATAACAGCGACAATGAAAGACAACCACACTATAGCGACTATCCGTCACGATTGGACAAAAGAGGAGATTCAGGCCATATACGACACGCCTTTATTAGAATTAGTTTACCAAGCGGCAACCGTTCACAGAGCGTACCACCCAAAAAACGAAGTTCAAGTAAGTACCTTATTGTCAATCAAAACGGGAGGTTGTCCTGAGGACTGTTCATACTGCGGACAAGCAGCGAGATATCAAACAGATATTAAAGTACAACGCTTGTTGCCAGTAGATACGGTTTTATCACACGCACAAAAAGCAAAAGACAACGGATCATCTCGATTCTGTATGGCTGCTGCGTGGCGTGAAGTGAGAGATAACAAGGACTTCGACAAAGTAATCGACATGGTAAAAGGAGTAAATGAAATGGGCTTAGAAGTTTGTTGTACTCTTGGAATGTTAACAGAAGAACAGGCAATTCGCCTTCAAGAAGCGGGATTACACGCTTATAACCACAATATAGATACGTCAAGTGAAAACTATGACAACATCATTTCAACGCGTAAGTTCAGCAACCGTACCGACACTATTCAGAACGTGAGAAAAGCAGGAATCACTGTTTGTTCTGGTGGAATCATCGGATTAGGGGAGAATGATAGCGACCGTATTTCAATGTTAATGACGTTGGCAAATATGGAGAAACACCCAGAATCAGTGCCAATTAATGCTTTAGTACGTGTAAAAGGTACGCCAATGGAAGACATGCCTAAGGTAGATACAACGGATATGGTTAGAATGATTGCTACAGCGCGAATCATTATGCCAGAAACAATGGTACGCCTAAGTGCAGGCCGTATTGAAATGGATGAGTTCGAACAAGCGATGTGTTTCATGGCAGGGGCAAACTCAATGTTTTCAGGAGAAAATGAGACGTTGTTAGTAACGCCAAACCCAAGTTTGACAAAAGATAAAACACTATTGGAGAAATTTGGATTAACACCAATGGTAAGCAGCAAAAAAGCATGCCATGAATAATGAATTACGATTAAGAGACAAAGCTGTCAACTGGCACCCTTATACGCAAATGAAAACAGCGGAACACATCATTCCGATTGTCAGTGCAAAGGGAGTTTACCTAACAGACAGCGATGGCAAGAGTTATATAGACGCTGTTTCTTCTTGGTGGGTAACGCTTCACGGACATTCACATCCGTACATTGCCCAAAAAGTAAGTGAGCAGTTGTCCACTTTAGAGCAGGTTATCTTTGCGGGGTTTACCCACAAACCAGCCATTGAATTATCAGAGCGATTATTGGCGTTATTGCCTAATAATCAGCAAAAGGTATTTTATACAGACAACGGATCGACGGCAATTGAAGTCGGACTGAAGATGTGTATTCAATACTGGTTCAACAAAAAACAAAAGCGTAATAAGGTGTTGGCTTTTAAAAACGCTTACCACGGCGACACGTTTGGAGCGATGTCTGTGAGTGGAAGGGGAATATGGACAGACCCTTTTGGGGCTATGTTGTTTGAGGTTATTTTCATCGATGTGCCAACTAAGGAAAACTTCGAAGCCAACAAACGCATCATTGATCAACACGCAGACGACATTGCTTGTTTTGTGTACGAACCTTTAGTACAAGGAGCGGCAGGAATGTTGATGCATGAGAGTGAGTGCTTGAGTGAACTGATGACCTACTGCCGTTCTAAGAATGTATTGATGATTCAAGACGAGATATTCGTTGGTTTCGGTCGTACAGGGAAATTGTTTGCAGCAGACCATTTGACAGAAAAGCCAGATGTAATGTGTTTTTCAAAAGGACTAACAGGAGGAACAATGCCGTTGGGGCTAACCACTTGTACCAATGAAATATATGATGCTTTTTACTCAGAAGAAAAAGACAAAGCGCTATTCCACGGACACTCGTTTACAGCGAGTCCCCTTGCTTGTACAGCGGCAGTGGCAAGTTTAGACTTGTTATTACGACCAGAAACGCAAGATGATATTGCCCGAATAGTAGCACAACATAAAGCATTTGCCGACAAGTTGCAGCAGCACGAGAAGGTGAAATGTGTAAGACAAACCGGTACTATCCTCGCTTTAGAGTGGAAAACCGGCAACACCACAAGTTACTTTGATGATATTCACGACAGGTTGTATGCGTATTTCTTAAACAAGGGAATATTGCTACGTCCTCTTGGAAATATCATTTATTTGTTGCCTCCTTATTGTGTAACAAATGAAGAACTAAACCATATATATACTACTATTTTCCAAGCATTAGAGGAGGTGTAGTCGAGGTTTTATACTCTGTATGGATAATTTATTAATGGCATACCACAAGCTGATTCTTGGGTATGGGCATTGAAACAAATGCCACTGTTGTTTTTATAAAAGGATTCTATACTTTTAAATATGGGGATGTTTAAAAGGCATAGAATCCTTTTTTTATTGATATAATTCGACTCCGAGTTTATCAGTACAAACGAGATACTTTTCATCTCGACATTGCATATTCCATTTGTATTGTAGTTTGTGTATTCTTGTGATTTGACTGTCAGTTTATCTGTTTACCTCCCCCCAACTAACACGTCAATTATTACGTGTTTCGCTGTGTAATATTACAATTTTAGTGATAAAAATAAAAGTATTTTAAAATCCAATAAAATGACTCATAGTATTTTTTGTTAATTTAATTTATTGTTAGTCAGTATAATATGCCTTAAGCCAATATAATGAAACAATAAGGTGAGGATGAAACAAGTTCTTTTGTTTAATTAGAGGAAATAAGAGTAATTATAAACAAATTTACTTATTAAAACAATGGTAGATAATTGGTAAATAACAGGAGATATAACGTGTCATAAGATAGGTAAGTATAGTTCTAAAGATCTAATTTCTAACGCAAGGTATTTATAGTTACACGTATATATATATAAGGAGTAGCTTATTGTATTTGCACATATATATATGTATAAGGAGTGGCTTGTAGTATTTACACGTATATATAAGGAGTAGTTTATTGTATTTACACGTTATATATGTATAAGGAGTGGCTTGTAGTATTTACACATATATATATAAGGAGTAGCTTATTGTATTTAAACGTATATATATAACGTAAAAGCAATATTTACACCTATATATATAAGGAGTGAAATATATCAAATAAAAGTACGTTTGGAAAGTACGTCGATTCCCAATAAAAAGTATCCAATCCGAAATCAAATATTTACTGTATAGTCTATGCTCATATGAAATTTTGTTCTTTGACAAGATAAAAAGTCATAGAAGAAAATCACTTATAAAAAAAATAACTCTTTATACCCCCATTTACAAGAGTGTAAAATAAAAGGTACTGTATAGCAAGTATGCATAATTTTATGTGATACTCTAATAAAGTTCCAAACAAACTTATGTCGTTAATGTGTGCTTTCACGTAACAAGAAACCATAACAAAAGAGTTTCTTATTGATACATTCACCAGTAAGACCGCTTTGTTTAATTGCCGATATCGACTAAGCAAACAAACTAATGTTCACCACATAACGATTATACAAACAATAAGCAGTTAGCCATTGATGCAATGGAATCTGTTGACCGGGGGTTAAGAGGTTAGTTGTGTCGAAGAATTGTATGGGAGTGCCTATTGGGGTAATTCAACGTATTATTTTTATTACTTCATTTTCCGTTCGGGGGAAAGGAAAAAACAAGATTAATAAAAGCTACAAGATAGCAATTGCTTAAAGGTTACTTTATCAGTTCATCAAATCGTGTCCATAAGAACAGATAGGCGTACCAGCATTACAGTATTAATCAACTCATACTGAAACGACATAGATCCATTTCAAGGGAAATATTCAGACTACAATTTTTCAAGCTAACCGTGGTGAAAAGGGGGATTGTTTATGAAAAGCTTAAAAACAAAATACGGTATAGTGAAACTTAAAGTCTTTTTGAAAAGATTATACATTCGTTACCAACTCCAGGCTATCCCTTTTGTGCAGTTCACAGTCATTTCAAGCAAGTAGGAGTAAAGTAAGATAGTTTTGTGTAAGAATATAAAACCGATACACGATGTTTGGCGAGTTTAGTTTAACCAATAAAGAATATTATAGGCGAAACACACTCAATCTACAAAAGAACTTTCGTTCATACGGAGTAACACAAAAGTCAGAAATATAAGTTACAATAGGTTTACGAACGAGAGGGTGCGTTATATTCGCCAAATAGATGTTGAATACTCGATAGCGTTTCAAATGCAAAAACTTGATCAGATGAACAATTTTACTAACAGCTACTATGTAAAGATCCTGTGCACATGGTACAACAAGGCATTTTTGACGAAGTATAGTCAAGTTAATAAAAAAGCTGAATAGTTTTTGAAGCATAGCGGTTCTCTTTTTTTTTAAATTCACTGCTTTACGCTTATAAAGCCAATGAATAAGATAATTTTCGTTATAAGGCTATATGCAAAATCCAAGCCAAACTATTGTTTCTATACTGAGAAGTGCTATAAAAAATTATTTAGAGAAGAAAAAAGAATGAATTTAGAAAGGAAGGGGGGGAAAGGGGATTATTTCGCAGCCTTTTAGTGCAGAAAAAATAAGAATTAAGTGAGAAATTAATAAAACAAAAAACCAGTCTACTTTTAGCAGTAGAAAAACTACTGAATTACTGTGATTTGAGGCTTTTGAACAGGGTGAAAGATGAAAAAGATGCAATTTTAACATCAAATATTTTCATATTTTTTCAAATAAAATGTTAGAGTACATTAAAATGGACATTTCAGACATTTTTTTACTTTTTTTAAACTGTTTTTACATCATAATTCACAGTGTAACTAACTATCCTTAAGGTACTTATTTTGCTGGGTTTCTATACTAATTAAGTTGTATTATTTTACTTGAAAATTCAATGATTTTTATCATATAAATCTGGTGTAATCAGTAGTACATTTGAAGTATAATTAGAAGGGGAAATAACAACAAAGAATTCTAATTATAACGTTAATATCCTTTATTATTTAATACAATTAGTTTTTAATCCTTATTATTTTACTTAAAATTAGCTTATTAAAAATAATTGTCTTAAATTTATGTAAAGATAAGGGGGAAAAGCAAACAGAAATTGAAAAGAACGTGTTTGCAACAATTGTATAATTTTTTAAAAAGCAAGATTATGAAAAGCTTAATGAATTTGGTAGTAGGGGTATTATTAGTAAGTGCTAACTTCTTATTTGTAGGATGTAATAATGCAGATGATAACAACATAGTTGATGTCAACCCAAAAATGGAAATTAACAGTGTTAACTTAGAAAGAAACTGGATCGCAGCGCACTTCGCATTTTCTCAAGAATGTCATGCATCAAATAGATCAGCATATCAAAAATCATCAATTGAAATCAGTATAGATGGAGATAGATTCCACGCAATTGATCAATACAGTTTGAAAGAACAAAAAGGAGCTTGGAAATTAAACGGTAAAGTGATTAAAGCGATTTTAGATGAAGGAGGAGAGAAAGAATATAGAATCGTAGAGTTGAAAAAGAATGAGTTAATCGTTCAACCTATAAATCACAAAGATTTAATTGAAATTGAGTTAGTGTCTTTAGACAAGTAAACATAGCGGTAACGCATCAATCTTGAAAAAATAAGAAAAGCCTTTCGTTACGAAAGGCTTTTTTTTTAAAGCAGCGCTTTCAATCTTTTCTTTTTGAAAAACTACGGTTTTCTGTTTTTCTCATTTTCATTTATGTTTACCGGATTATCATCCAACCACCGATGTAGGGGGGAATTATTATTCGCCTGTACGACATACGACACAACGCATATCACGCATTATATATTTTCGCTCTGCGCATCAATTTTCACGTATCACGTATTTCGGTTCGACGTATCACTTTTAAACAGGTAAAAAACGGACAAAATGTGCTATTTAGGATGTTATTCTGTGCCTGATAAAACGCACAATGTAATATAGTTGTTTTAAGCGTTTTTAGTAATGTATGTACATAAAATGATTAGAGTAAAAAGATACTGTCGTTAAGCGCTGTTAAAATGCCAAAAAAAAGCAATATGAGAAGTGATTCTGTTAGTGGAAATTAAAAATTATGCCTAATAGTTTAAAATGGTTGTTTACGGACAAAAGGGTGTTTTTTGTAATATGTACGATTTTAGTAGAGATTAAGGCCTATTGAAGGATAATATTAGCAAAAGTGTCAAAATGTATTTATTGGTAAGAACAAAGAGTAGAGTTGTCTGTGGATTAGAGTTGTTTTTTAAAAAAAATTGCACAAAATGTGCAAGATTGTATATTTGTATAAAAAGAACGTTATGCATTTAGTAAATCAACCAAATGGGAACAATCAAGAAGGTCAACAGTCTCATTACAGTAATTCGTCGGCAAACCAAGGAAGTAATAACTATGGGAATTACAACAGAAATAACAACAATGGAGCACCTATTGACAACAAGAAAATTGCAGCAGGATTGTTGGGAATTTTCCTTGGTCCATGGGGAGTTCATAAGTTTTATTTAGGTTATACCACAGAAGGAATTATCCAGATATTAATTACACTTTTCTCTTGTGGTACTTTGGGGATTTTGGGAATAATAGAAGGAATAGTTTATTTGACAAAATCAGATGAGGAATTTTATCAGATATATCAAGTGAATAAAAAAGGATGGTTCTAATTAATTAAGTGTTTTTTTATAAAAATCACACTTTTTTAAAAGATGATGAAATTTTATGTCAGCCCTTTATTTACAAGGGTAGAACAGGATTTATTACTGCTAAAAAGTGGCTATTTGATAAGTTTTTCTTTTTGATATAAGTTAAAATTGTTTTTTAAAATATTGCTAATCAATGATGTTTTGTTATTTTTGGTTAAAAAATATAAAACATTATGGAACAAAAAAGACAAAGTAGCAATGTGCCACAACAAGAAAACAAGAGGGTTATTGCAGGTATATTGGGAATATTATTAGGATCTCTGGGAGTTCATAAATTCTATTTAGGATATACTAAAGAAGGAATAATTCAATTGATAATTAGTATATGTAGTTGTGGAGTATTGTCAATTCTGGGATTAATAGAAGGAATTATTTATTTGACAAAAACCGATGAGGAGTTTTACCAAACGTACCAGGTTAATAAAAAAGGGTGGTTTTAATTATATAAGAGATGTTGAAAAACATCTCTTTTTTTTTGAAAAGC
This sequence comes from Myroides sp. C1519, assembly GCF_038039755.1. Classification (NCBI taxonomy): domain Bacteria; kingdom Pseudomonadati; phylum Bacteroidota; class Flavobacteriia; order Flavobacteriales; family Flavobacteriaceae; genus Myroides; species Myroides sp. C1519. Next base: position 61,679 of record NZ_JBBPHM010000008.1, on the reverse strand, counting down.
TGCACTGCATTATTTCTAATGATATATTTGTTATGGCCTGCAAATGTTAGACGCATAGTATCGATTTATTGAGAGAAAAATAGCAACCCAACCACCGACGTGATGTTTACAGTAATATCACCCATCATTGGTGTAGATGCTAATTATTATTCGCTCGCACGGCATATGCCACAAATCATATTGACAATTATACAGTATATAACCACAAAGACGCATCATATATTTCGGTTCCCGTTTCACGTATTCCCTTTTTGGTGCATTACTTTTTACGCGTAGTGTACAACGTAGTTGCTAAGGCAATAATTGACAGAGCCATCAAGGTTAAGAAGAAGTCATTCCAATTTCCTTTATTTACGAAAATTCCTGTAGAACTACCGATTACACTCGATCCGATGTAGTAAAAGAACCAGTAGAAAGCAGTTGCAGAACTCTTCGCTTCTTGTCCTAAAGTAGTTACGACGCGACTCGCAATGGTGTGTCCACTGAAAAAGGAGATTGTAAAAAATGTTAATCCTAATAAGATGACTACAAGGTTATCCAAAAACATAGCAATTGTTCCCAATAGCATCATTGTTAACGCGGATAATAATATTTTTTTAGGCGAATATTTATCAGAAAGTGTGCCTGCTATCATATTTCCGAAAATACCAAAAGCATACATCAAAAAGATCATGGCAATCAAATAGTGTGGTAGGTTGTAAGGCGGAGCTTCAAGTTTAAAACCAAGAAAGTTATACACACTGACAAACGAACCCATCAAACAAATTGCAACCACATACATAGCCAGTAATTTTACATTTTGGAAAATGCTCTTCATTTGAGTCAATTTGTGTTGTAAGTTCAACTTTTGAGGAGTAAAGAAAGATGAATTAGGAAAGAACATATAAAATACAAAAGCGATGATAATTGCAATAATACCGATGCTAAACACTGCTACCTGCCATCCAAACCAACCACTGATTAGCGCTGCTACAATTCGTCCAAACATTCCACCAAAGGTATTACCTGCTAAGTAAAAACTAATCGCTGTACCTATATATTTTGGATCAATCTCTTCAGCGAGGTATGCCAATGTAACAGCGGACACACCAGAAATACAGATTCCTTTTATAAAATTGATATTCACTAAAATAGAAAAATCGCTGATCCAGGCAGAAACGAGTGTCAAAAGGGTAGAGGTGACTAAAGAAAATAACATTACTTCTTTTCGTGGGTAGCTATCGGCAATAAATGCAAATAAAAGTAAACCAAAAGCCATTCCCATTGTTGATGCAGAAACAAGGTAACTACTTTGTGCAGGAGTAACTTTGAAAAAATGAGTAATATCTGATAACAGTGGCTGATAGTTGTACAATTGTGCGAAAACCGACACCCCAACCATAAAAATACACCATTTAATCCTTTTATAACGGACAGATCCCTTTACTGCTCTATCCATTGACAATTCATTGCTATACGCTGTCGTCGCCATGTAGTTTTCTTTTTTTGTAAAGTTAAGCGTAAGTTCTATATTAGTAAAACGGAATTTTTCTATTACATCTATCGATAAAACCGATTAACATATGGAGTTACGACAACTGAGATATTTTCTGAAAGCTAAGGAATTGCTGAATTTTACAGAAGCATCAAAACGATTATACATCACTCAGAGTACACTTTCACAACAGATTAAACAGTTAGAGGATGAGTTAGGCCAACCATTGTTTAATCGCATTGGTAAGCGCATTGTACTGACTGAGGCAGGTGCGATGTTTGCTACTTACGCAGAACGTAGTATTAAAGCTGCGCAAGATGGGATGACATTGTTAGAGGATTTAACGGAATTGAAAACAGGTGTGTTGAGTTTTGGATTAACGTGGGGACTAAAATCATTGGTATTGAATCCTTTGAAAATGTTTGCTCAAGCTTATCCAGGAGTGAAGATTGAGGTTACATTTGGAACTACCAATGAGTTAATAGAGTATTTGTCAGACCAGCAAATTGATTTTGCACTCACTTTCTTTGATGGAGAGCGTACGGAAAATTTACATTATGAACCATTAATTGCATCAGAAATGGCACTTATTGTAGCGAGTGATTCACCTTTGGCAAAGTTGTCAGGCATCAAATTAAAAGATATAGAGAAGTTGAACCTTGCAATGCCTGTCAAGGGATTTAGTACAAGAAACTTTATAGATCGTCAGTTTGAGAAATATAAGATTTCCCCTCATATTGCAGTAGAAGTGAATCATACAAGTACAGTAATTGACTTGGTGAAAGTAGGAGCTTTTCAGACAATATTAACCCTTGCCACAGTGCGTGGAGAAGAGAATTTAACGGCTATTCCAATCACAGATACAAATATGCAGCGCGAAGCAGTAATTATTCAGATGAATGGAAGCTATCAAAAGAGAGCTGTAAGAGTTTTCGTTGATATGTTGATGAAAGAGGTGTAAAAATATTTAGATTACTGTAAATAGTAATTTTAGAAATTAAGTTATCAAATAAAAACTAATTCTGTGTAGATTTAAATACGAGAGCAGCTCTAATAAAGCGACCTGTTTTTGTATAGTTCTCAGGTAACTTATTGTAAAAATCGCTAAAAGAAATCAAGCCGTAATTAAAATAAATAGATTTATCTTGATTTTCTTCAGTACTACCTAATTTCCAAAAGTTGTATAAGTTGAGATAGATGGCAAATTGTTTTTTGTCTTCACTCATTACAATATAATCAGACATATCGTCGATAGAGTTTTTAAGAGACCCTACATTATTTTTCCAAATTATTTTGTATGTTTTAGAAGTTTTATTCTTCCAGGTAACAGTTGCTTGATCATTTTCAATATCAACTTTATCTGGAGTAAGTTCCCAAATTTTTTGCTTAAAAATGTCGTCCATTTTTTCGTTGTCATTTCTAAAAAAATTACCTCTAAAAAAATAATTTTCTTCAATATGCATATATTCATATAAATAGGTTGCCTTATGTTCATTAGGAACTTCTGGGGTAGTTGGTACAACTGGTTTTGGTGGAATAGTTTCTATTGGTGGAACAATGGAATCGTTATTGTTTTCAGTGCTACAATTTGTAAAAATGATAGCTCCAATAGCTATAATGAATATTTTAAAATTATGTAACATAGTTTGTTTATTTGCTGTTAGTTACTATAAACGTACAATGAAATATAGTGTATTTATATGATAAAAAACATTTGATAATGTCAAAATATGTCGTAATTTAAACTGTAGAATATTTTGTAATAAAACAGATAAGTATTTAAAAAATGTAGCGAAAAACAATTGTTTCAAGAAGGTTGAAAATATAAAAGGAGATTGCATTTCTCTAACCTTGTTTAAAGAATCTCATTTTGATAAGTATAATAAAAACAAAAGGACTGGCATCAATGGCAGTCCTTTTGTTTTTATTATTGTGTTCCAATATCAATTATATATTTGTATTCTGACAAATCAGTGATTAATATTGATTGTATTATTGTGAATAATAACTATTCTTCTATTTCATCTAATACAGGAACAGGTCTTTTACTTTCGTTAATAGCAACAAGTGTAAACGATCCAGTGATTGCTTTTTCACGTCCTTCTCTATACATACTTTCTACGAATACATCTACGCGAACATCTAAACTCGTTCTACCTACACGAGTTACTGTGCCTATTAGTTCAACTAACGTACCGGCAGGGATAGGATGATTGAAATCTACCTTGTCACTTGAAACTGTAACAATAGGCTTACGACAAAAGCGTGTTGCTGTCATAAAAGCGATTTCATCCATGATATACATAACTGCTCCACCAAACATTGTGTTGTGGTGATTTGTTTGACCTGGGAATACAGCTTTAAAAACGTGAGTTTCAGAATCTTTTATTTTCTTTTGAATACGCAGTTCTCTGCTTGTTAATTGACCTTCCATAATATAATGATTCATTTTTACAGATTAAAAATCTATACGCAGCAACCAAAGATTAGCTTTGTTTCATACACTGATTAGTGTAGCCCCGGAAACAGATGATAAAAAAAGGCGCAATTGCGTAAGAAAAATACTCTTTGTAGAGTGAATTGCAAATATACGGAGTATTCTGCTGTATTGATTTAAATTTTTGTTATAACTATGGGAGGCATATAGAGGTGGTTATCTTAAGTAATCTTTTTAATAAATTTGTTTATACTATGATTATTTTAAGAGTTTTTACTTGTATTAAATGTAGTCTTTGTCGTTGTGAAATAGTAAGAAAGATAATATTATGGAGCCGAGTAGAATTGTGTCAAGTAAGGAATAAGAAATATAGTTTAAAAAGACTCTTCCTTCCGTTTGTATTAAGTATGTTTGTGCTTGAAAATCAAAAAGAATTATGGCATCAGATAGGTTAACTTCTAAAACAAAAGAATACTTAAGTAAAAATTTTACAAGTGATTTTATAAAAGCATCACTTCAAACAGCTTATGATATCTTAAAACAATATTACAAAGTGTTTTCGATTGAAGAAGTAGGTGAGGAACAAAGTAAGCCAACATCAGAGTTTGTTCAAGTAAATAATGCACAAGGAAATCTTACTGCTGAAGTTAGAGTATTGATAACATCTTATCTAAGCACATTTAAATTTACTGAAAATGACGTATTGTCTTTAACGATAGCTTATGTAAATTCGATGAGTTATGATAAAGCTGCAGTATGTTTGATCGATACGAATGATGAGAGGAATGTACAAGAATTATATGAAGTATTAATTGAGAAGCGTGTAAGTGTTGAGTTGCCAATTTATTTAAAAGAGGTAATGATTGAATCAATGGCAATGTTCTGTGCAGAATTTGATATCTCTGGAGGGTTAGTGGACAATGAATATTTTATTGACTTATTGCCTGTATATTGTACTTTTAATAATTGTAATTAGTTGTTTGATAAAAATTACAGTTTTATTTGAGTGATGTATAACTTTTCTTTTTTTTCTTAGTTTAAGAAGGTTGTTGGATCTTGGTTCGTTTAAAAAATAACTATATGCAAGAGAATGGTATTGAGGTTTTAAAGGGGAGTAAAGATGAGGATTTCAAAATAGAAAACTCACCGTTATACGCTTTGTTGTTTGTTAAAGGAGATGTCGGTTTTAGCGTAGATGGGATACCTTACTGTTCAAAAGATCATACTGTAATTTTTTTAACACCTTTTCAAGTTTTTGAAATTGTAAAAGGACATCTATATCAACTGATTCTATTTCACGGAGATTTTTACTGTATAGAATATCATAAAAAGGAAGTAGCGTGTAATGGTTTATTGTTCAATAATATTTATTTAGAACCTTTTATAAGAGTAGATGTTAGCTTATTTGAAGAATTAAAAATGATTACTAATAAGATGCAGAATCTTTTAGTTGCGCCATCAAAATACGATGAACCTATTTTAAAAAGTTATCTACAATTAGTGTTAGCATTATGTAGTAAAGAAAAGTTAAATGAAATTGAGTCTAAAGAAAACAAGGAGCTTCTTTTGTTAGAAGACTTTACATTTCAAAATGAGTTAGAACAGTTTTTTATTGAACAACGCGAAGTTTCTTTTTATGCGGATAGATTAAGTATATCTGTTAATTCACTAAGCAAGAAAGTAAAGAAACAATACGGAAAGAGTCCTTCTATTATGATTCAAGAACGTGTTATATTAGAAGCGAAGAAACTATTGCATTTAACAACTAAGCCAATAAAAGAAATAGCGTCAATTCTCAATTTTGAAGATGAATATTATTTTAGCCGTTATTTTAAAAAAGCTGTAGGCTCATCGCCTAAGCACTATCGGGAGAGAGTAGGTATTTCAAGGGTAGCACAATAGTCCATTTTTATTCCCTTTTTATCCATTTTATGGAGATAGATCATACTATATTTTTGCTTAAAAATAAGAAAGATGAAAAATATAGTAGATCAACTTGTTAAACTGCAAAGTCAGTTTTTTAATGTTATGCGTATTGCAATTTTTGTAGTAATGGTTTGGATAGGAGGTTTAAAAGCTTTTCAGTATGAAGCTGATGGTATTGTTCCATTCGTTACGAATAGTCCATTTATGAGTTTCTTTTATCATAATAGCGATAAGGTTGAACAAGATCAGCAGGGAAAGAAAGTTGCTTCTTACACTTTACATAAAAATCCAGAAGGTAAGACTGTGCAAGCTAATGTAGAATGGCATAAAGAAAATGGTACTTATCTATTTTCTTATGTATTAGGAACTGTAATAGTTAGTATTGGTATTCTTGTTTTATTGGGGGTTTGGTATCCTAAAATAGGATTATTAGGAGGTTTTTTAACAATAGGAATGTCTATGGTAACATTATCTTTTTTAATAACTACACCTGAAGTTTATGTTCCTAATTTAGGAGGTGATTTTCCAACACCTCAGTATGGTTTTCCTTATTTGTCAGGAGCAGGGCGCTTGGTGTTAAAAGATATAATTATGCTTGCTGGAGGATTATTACTTATGGGAGAAAGTGCCAGACAAATTAAACAATAATATATAGTTAGCTATTCAATATGATTTAGTTGTAAATTAAGTTATTATAGCATAATAAAAAGTCGGTTAAATAACTATTTAACCGACTTTTTATTTTATAAACGAGTAATTAATTCTTCTTGAGGAATACGTGATTTTTTTAATGAAACATTCCAATCATTTGCTTCATCTCTATATCCTATATACATCATCAACGTGCTTTTTAGTCCTTTTTCTCTAAGACCTAATACTTTGTCAATCATTTCATTATTGAAACCTTCTGCGGGTGTACTATCAATTCTAAGTTCAGCAGCTTGTGCTAATGCAATTCCTAATGCGATATAAGTTTGTCTTGCTGTATGATCAAAGTTAGCTTCCTCTGAGATGTCCTTGAAAGATTGTTTTAGTTGATCTGTATAACTATCGAAACGCCCTCTTGGTAGGCCTTTTATATCGGTCATTAAGTTATATACATTATCAATTTTTTCATCAGAGTATTTGTCCCAAGCTGCAAATACGATAACGTGAGAACAATCACGTACACATTCTGGATTTAAAGTATATGGAACTAATTCATTTTTAATATCTTGATTTTCTATTACAAGTATTCTAAATGGCTGTAAACCAGAAGAAGATGGTGCTAATGTAATTGCATCTAATATTTTTTGTAAGTTTTCTTCTGATACTTTTTTTGTAGGATCGTATGCTTTAGCTGCATATCTCCATTTTAAATTATCTATCAATGTCATTATAATAAAGTTTGATTACTCAAAATGAGTGATTTTTATTTGTTAGCAATTTACAAAATATGTAAGTAATGAAAGGTATATTTTAGTTTACTTTAAGAAATGTAGGTGTAATGTTAGTTACTTTTAAAGGATAAAGGAATATTTTATTATACGATAGTTTAAAAAGGTTACTAATAAAAAAATATAGGTAATTTTTATTAGTTTTATTTTACTTGTTGTGATTTAATATGTTCTTAATATGTGAAAAATTTACTATATTATTCTTATTTTATGTATTTTAGTAGTATATTTGTAATTATATATTAGTCGGTTCTGCTTATAAAGTATTAATTCAGATGAAGATTATAAGTAACAGAATTGCAAAAGTATTTTGTGATGGAAAAGAGAGTAAATCAATGTATAGATAGAAGTGTTTTAAAGGGATTATATTTTTTTAGAACAGATGCAATTACAAGTGGACGACCTGTGCAGATAAATAGAGTAATAGATTTTGTACAGTATAGTTTTTTATGTGAAAAAGGGGTAGATAATTTGTCTACTGAAGAAAGACATCTATTAAGACAAGTGCTTTCAGATAATGAAGAAGCCTTTTTAAAAGAGGGGAGTTATCTTGTAGATACCCCTACAAACTATTGGGAGTTTAATGTAGATAGTAAGAATAGGTTAGTAGGTAAATCATATTTTAAAGATACTGTTGATGGTATGGAGTATGCGTTGTTTTTTGAAGATGGTATTGCCGTTAAAGGAGAATTAACTATTAACAACGTAATTGTATCAAATTTTCATTATACGAATGAAATATTATGTCTTCGTTATTTCAGTGAAAATGATATATTAGATTCTCAGACAGAGATATTTGTAAATTTATTGAATCAAGAAAATATAATATGTACGTCTTTTTATAAAAATGGACGTGTTATGCGTGTTGAGAATAGTATTGATCAAAGTATCTCTACATATTATGAAAGTGGAAATTTAGAAAGTGTACAAAATTTGAATGAGCAATGGTCAAAGTTTTATGATGAAGAGGGATTGATTTGCAGTGAAATGTATTCTGAAAATGATGTTAAAACAATAATAACTTATTGTGATGGTGTAATTACAAAAAAAATAGAAGTTTCGGAAGAAGAAAATAAGAATTACTATTTTAAAAATGGCGTGTTAAGTTCATTTGAAGTATGTAATAATGCAACTAATGAAGTGGTTTCTTATCGATCTGAAGATATTTTAGTAAGGAATGATTTAGTAGAACAAGAATTTGTGTGATTTTCTAAAATGATTTTATCAATAATTCAAAAGTATTCTGTTTTAAATCACTGGTTTATAAGATAATAAGGTGTATTGATATAAATTAAAAAAATAAATAGGTAAAATAGTGTGGAATATTAAATTTATTCCGTAATATTGCACCGTTAACAAAATCTGTTATTTGTTAACCTACTCCCTCTGCAGGCTTCCAATTCTGCTTAGGGAGATTTTTTTTTATGCTATTCTTCAAAAACTTTTCTAAGTAATTCTTTTTTTAAATTTGACAGTATTTTTTGTGTAATAAAGATATTGATATATTCATTTGTTGTAATTTCATATTATAGTGTGTACAATTGGTTTATATTGCGATTATATTAATAAAAGAGTGTAAATAAATTCCGTAACGCGAACTTATTAAAGGCAAATTACTAATTTTGTTAAATGATTTACCTTACTCAGAAAAATAATAAACTTGTTTTGTACTTAAGTTTTTTAAGTGCAATATTGTTATTAGTAAATTGTTCAAACCCACAAATCAAAACTGAAACTGATTTAGAACAATTGTATGCATATAAATATAGTAATCACTACAGAGATAGTTTAGCAGAGGTGTTACAACCCGAATTTAAACATGTTATGAGTCTTTCGAATACGGAGGGTAATCGTATGGCTATGGATAGTGTTTTAATGAAGTTGCGTTGGACACGAGATTCAGTGTCTTTTAGAGCACTTGCTACTCGATCTAAAAAGTATGCACTTGCACGTGGAGATGATTATGCTTTAGCTAAGGTGTATAATAATATAGGTATGTATTATCACAATATGGAAAAATTGGATAGTACATTTTATTATTATTTATTAGTTGAAAATATCTATAAAAAAATTAACGATAGTGTACGTGTTGGAGAAATACAATTTTATCAAGCAAGACTATTGTTTGAAATGGGATTGTATTTAGAAAGTGAGGTTAAGGTTTCTAATTCGTTATCATTATTAAGAAATTCTATCAATAATCCTGTTCCTTTTGAAGCAAATCAATTGATGGCATTGTGTCTTATGGAGCATAATGATTATAAGGAAGGAGAACGCTATTTTCTTCAGGCTCTGGAGTTAATGGAGAAAGATTATAAAAATAAAAAAGTACTTGAAGAGGGGAATTTAAAATTAGCTTTAGCTGCTGTTCACGGAAATTTAGCTGCTGTTTATTTAAAGCAAGAAAAGTTTCAAACGGCATATCAATATGCAGAAAAAGGATTAAGCTATCTATCAGTAAACGATTATCCAATTTTAATATCTTTTCTTGAAACAACAAAAGCAATTGCTTCATTTGAACTTACGGGAGATAGGAATAATTTTAAAATTATTGAAAATAACTATAAAATAGATTCAACATTTGGCCATATTTATAGAATGTTTATGACGGGTAATGATCTTGCTCAATTGTATCTTGATTCTGGTAATCGTGATCTTGCTCTTGTTTGGGGTAGAAAAATTTATGATATAGTAAAAGGACAGGACTTAAAGGTTTTGGAACGACAAGCTCTTGAGTTTATACTTTTAAATGAACATCACAAATTTAAAAATGAGGTTGATCATTTGATACACTTGAATAGAGAAATTCAAGAACAAGATAATAATACTCGTAACAGATTTGCTCGTATAGCTTATGAAACAGAGCTAATAATAGCTGAAAATGATCATTTAAAAGGTATTATTTCCTTATTAATTATTGCAACATTATCTGTATTGATTATGTTAATCCTGTTTTTTTATGTTGCGCGTTTAAGAAGTAAAAATAGGGCGTTAAAGTTAATTGAAGGACAAAAGAAAGCGAACGAGAGCATATATCAATTGATTATTGATAAAAATAATATAGCTACTGAAGTGAAAAAAGCAGAGAGAAATCGTATTGCCAAAGACTTACATGATGGTATTGTTAATGGAATTTTTACTATACGTTTTAATTTGCAACAGATCGAGTGTGATAATGGAGATTTAAAGAATGTGTTAATTGAAGAGTTGAAAAAACTTGAGATTGGTACACGTGATTTATCTCATTCTCTTCGTAATGTTGATTTGTTCAAAGGTAATAGGTTTATTGAGATAGTAAAGGAACTGGTAAATTTGCAGAGAAATGAGTGGAATACGCGTTTTTGTGTTTATGAAAAGCAAGATGTAGATTTAGAAATATTGTCTTCTTCTCAAAAGGTAAATATTTATTATATCATAAAGGAGGCTCTGCAGAACGTTAATAAACATTCACACGCATCAAAATGTGTTGTAGATTTTAAAAAAGCTAATGAAGGAGTGTTGTGTAGTATAAGTGATAATGGAGTAGGACTTCTAAAAGGAAAGAGTCACGGTATTGGTATGAGTAATATGATAGATAGGGCTTCTTTTCTAAAAACAGATTTAAAGATAACTTCCTCTGAAGAGAGTGGAACTACGATAAGTTTTATAGTAAAAACTACTGTAATTGATAAGAATGAAAAGGACAATTAAATAGGTTTATTGTATGAATTTAAAAAAAGAAGATATTAAGTACTTTCCTGCTTATGAGGAGGTATTTGCAACTGATATTGAAAAATGTAGAGAGCATTTTTTACCTATTTGTTCTATTAATTTAAAATGTATCGATCCTGATAATGATCAATGGCTGCACTTTGTTTCTGTCAAAGAAATTTACGATGGCTGTGTAGGTCAAGAAACAGAACAATGGCATACTGAATATTGTAAAATGGATATGTTAGGCTTTGATATTATAGGTGATAAATATGCTTTTGAAGCAGACTGGAATTACTTTGCTATTGAAAAAATGAAGCAAAGTGAGGTGTCTAACTTAGAAATAGTACAGCTATATCGCAATAAACGTAAAGAGTTTCAAAACGTTGAAGAATTAAAGACTTGGTTGTTTACTTATAAAAATGATATTAGGGAAAGCGTCATATCTACAATTATACAGAAGCATATATTCTATACTAATCCTTCATCGGATCAAGGATTAGTAGAAAGTTTGTTAGATAGATTGGAGAAGCAAGCTATTGAAGCTGATCAAGATAGTTTGATAGGAGCATATCAAATAAATGAAGATACATTTCAGTTAGCAAAGAGTTTTTATAAAAAGCATAAACATATATACCCAAGTACGATTGGTAATTATAGTTCCAAAATATATACGTTAGAGCAATTGGAAAACAATTATGCTAAAGATAGAGAGTATATGGAGAATCCTGAAATAGGTGGAATTATAGATGATATACAATTCTTGAGTAAGGGAGAGCAAGAATATTTAACGAAGTATAATGTTAGCTTAGAAGAGGCTAAAGCATTTGAAGGAACAAATTTGATTGAGAAGCCTTTTGATAAGGATGGTAATATATTTGACTATATAGGTCGCCTTACGGGGTATATATTTCAAGGTTATGGAGCAGATAGTGTTTATTTGTTTTACAATAAAGAACTTAAGAAAGCAGTTATTTGTTTTGAATACACATAAAAAGCAAAAAGCCAGGAGATACTCCTGGCTTTTTTAAGATTTTCAATAAGTCAGATTTTTTCAAATCGTCTATTACTGGAATGGAAATTACGCTTTTCTTACGTTAACTGCGTTTAATCCTTTTTTACCTTTTTCAACTTCGAAAACAACTTCGTCATTCTCACGGATGTTGTCGTATAAACCTGTAGTATGTACGAAAATGTCTTGTCCTCCGTCTTTTGGTGTAATAAATCCGAAACCTTTAGTTTCATTGAAGAATTTTACTGTTCCTTCTTGCATAATATTAAGTATTTAATTTTGTATTATTTTATTATTTTGGCAACTTCTATAGCTCTAAGACCTTTAGGAGTTCTTTCTTTTTTAAAGGTAACGCGGTCACCTTGGTTTATGGGTTGTGTTAATTGACTGCTGTGTACAAAAATGTTCTCCTTCGTTTCGTCTTCAGTAATAAAACCAAATCCTTTACTACTGAAATAAGTAACCTGTCCAACACATTCTTCATTAGGTCCAGCTGCAGACATACGTAATTCGTGCTCTCTGTTCGCTGCCTCAATATCTTGCTCTTCTGGCGGAACCTCAGTTAAATTACCATTAATATCCACATAGATTAGCATATCTTCAAGGTCCTTTCCTTTATTGTTGTTGGTTTTTCGGTCTTCTCTTTTCAGTGCTTTCTCTTGCTTTTTCTGTGCTTTCTTTTTGTTTTTTTCTTTTTTAGAAAAAGAATCAGCCATATTTACTTTGTTTTTTAGTTTATAAAATTTTTACTTTGATACCTGTTTTCTCACTTTCATTTTAATTCCAGTGAAACGTTGAATATCATTAAGCTCTTTCTGTTGTTCTGGTGTACAGATAGATAGAGCAGTGCCTTTTATTCCAGCCCTACCTGTTCGACCAATACGATGTACGTAGGTTTCAGGTTTATCTGGAATATCATAATTAATGACAAATGGTAATTTGTCAATATCTATGCCTCTTGCAGCTATATCAGTAGCGATTAAAATCTTAATGCGTTTACTTTTAAAGTCTTCAAGTGCCTTTGTTCTTGCGCTTTGAGATTTATTACCATGAATAGCCATAGCTTCAAGTCCTCCTTTATCTAAGTGTTTTACAAGTTTATTAGCTTCGTGCTTTGTACGCGTAAATACTAATGTAGGTGCTTTTTGTTCACTTAAAAGAGAATGCAATAAGTCTCTCTTGTCCTTTTTTTCTATATAATAAACTTCTTGTGTTATAGTTTCTGCTGTGATTATCTCAGCAGCAATCTCTATTTTCACAGGATTTTTCACTATTGTGTTAGCAAACTTAGCAATGCTTGCTGGCATTGTAGCTGATAAAAACAGCGATTGTCTTTTAGAAGGTATATATGATAATATCTTTTTTAAATCATGGATGAATCCCATATCAAGCATTTGGTCTGCTTCATCTAAAACCAAAATCTGTAATTTTGATAAATCAACATATTTTTGGTTGATTAGATCTAACAAACGACCTGGCGTTGCTACAACAATATCAGCTCTTTGTTTAAGTGCTTTTATCTGAGGTTGTAATGAAACTCCTCCAAATAGTGCAATTGTCTTTAAAGGCAAGTGCTTGCTGTAATCTAAGAAACTTTTTTGGACTTGTAAAGCAAGTTCACGTGTAGGGACTAATACTAATGTTTTGATTCCTCTTTGTGAATTATCTTCTTTACTAAGTCTTTCTAAGATAGGAATTGCAAAAGCAGCAGTTTTACCTGTTCCAGTTTGAGCAGTACCGATTAAATCTCTACCCTGTAGGATTAGTGGTATAGCTTTCTGCTGAATCTCCGTTGCTTGAGAATATCCAATCTCGTTTAACGCTTGTTTGATTTGTGGTATTAAAGGTAATTCTTTAAAATTCATCTTTTCTTTAATAACTATATAAAGATATAAAATTCTTTACAATAGCTTGTTTAATTTTTAATAACTATTTGTATTAGTGATCTCTTCGTATTTATTCTTTTACAAAAGATTGTTTTGACTACGGGATAGTTCAATACTTAGAGTATAGGTGAATCACATAGGTTATTAATATTAAACTTAAAGACAGATAGATTACATTATTTCTCTTAGAAAGAAATAGAGTAATCATTTTGTTTGATGTTGTAATGATTAACTAAAAACTTCTGTTTTATTGCTACATTTTAGTGTAAGAACAAGACAGTTTACTAAATATAAGAATCAAGAGCTAATACGAATGTTACATTTGTTTCATCCATTCTTTTAAATATGAACGCTACCATTGGTAAAATCTATATAGAAAAGAAATTCATTAACTATTAATACGTTGCAAATGTATGATTATAAATTGAGATTAATAGTATATTTTTTTTATTTTTTCTAAAAGCAATGTGTTTTTTCTAACTTATAGCTTTTTTATGCTAATATTTTTTAGTGTTTTTAAAGATATATCTAAATATTTTAAAAAGGATAGTTGCGAATTTTTGGCTTTTATATCTTATTTTCTAATTAGAATCACGTATTTAGTTTATGTATTTGATATATATAGCATCTTTTTATGATGGATGTAAATGTACTGTTTTCAAATGGTAACTATTTTGTTTTTTATAGTAATTTATAGTTTCTAAGTCTGTTTTTCGTATATCAATAGAAAGGTTTACTTTTGAATATTGTTGCAAACTCAATTGTATATACATTTTAGATAACCCCTTTTTTATATGCTTGATTCTTTAAAAAAACGCGTAAATCAGTTTATAATTAAACTTCCCATTTTGATCTTACTATTTACTGTGATATGTTCTACCACTGGTTTTGCTCAAGAGGTGGAAGTAGTAGATGAAACGGATACTGCAAGTATTATTAAGTTGTGGTTAGATGACAATGGAGACAATAAACTATATATAAATGTTGGTGCAACGTGTAATAATTATGATAGTAAAGGATTGTTTCCTAAACGAGGATATCCTTCTGTGATATCTGTTGAGTTAGAGAATGATGAACACCATATTTTTGCTGAATTTGCCGATAGACATTACGACAGAGAAATGTTGATGTTTTATGATGAAGCAATTTGGTTTACGGAGTTAAACGAAAAGCAAGCTGTGTTTATTCCTGTTTTCTATTGTACTGTTTTTCACGGTAATACAATGCCATTGACTTATATTGTATTATATGATGGCAAACGATATTTGTATCATTTTGACTATCAATGTGAACCTTCTGTTTTGGGGAAATGTAGATTGCCTTACACGAATAAAGAATTAAGTAAACGATTGAGTAATTTACCTAAACCGTTGGAAAGTAGGTTTACAGATTACCTACGCAAAGTTTACACTACTCGTGAAGACTTATTTCCAAATCATGCAACATTTGACTTAGAAAAGTATCATCAAACAAAGAAACCTTTTGATTTGGCAACTGCTTATAATTCAAGCTATCCTTATGTGTTATTAGATAAGGTAAATACTTATTTAGTTGGCCGACGCTATTCTTTGGCTCTAACGTATTTAGAGGAGTTTGAATACTTGTATGTTCGCGATCCAAATATTGTTGATGTTGCTGGTTTTTATGTGCAAGACAGAAAAATTAGCGGTAAGGCAGAAGAATACAAGCCTTTGGTGTTAGATAATCCTCAGGAGTTATTGGATAAGGCAAAGGTTTTTACAGAGTATAGTTTATACCAAGAAGCTTATTTGATTTATAAAACTTTCATTGAAGAAATTGTTATGTTGATGGCAGAAGAGGCATAGTAACTAAGTGATATTTTAAAAATAACGTATAAAAAGCTTATTTGTGCTATTCCCTATATAGTTGTATCTTGCTAACAAATTGTTAAACAGTGTTTTAATTGGCATTAAGTGTCATTTTAAACAGTATAAAATTAAATAGTATGAAAAAGGTAGTTGCTTTATTAAGTTTAGCACTATTAACATTAGGAGCTTGTTCTTCTGATGACAATAAGGGAAATGATAAGGTTTCGATTGAAGTAGGGGAAAGTCATTCTACAGATATTAAAACACCAGTATGGTTACAAGGTACTTGGGCGCCAGAGAATGATTCAGAAGTAGAATTTGATGTCGTTAAATTTAGAATTACTAAAGATGATGTATGTATGCTTACTGGAATTACACAATGTTTTAAAGGAATTGTAAAAGAGTTACTTCGTGTTTCTAAGGATAATGTAAATGTTTATCAAAAATATGAAGAAGACTATTATCAGTTAGATATTGATTTTCCTGCAGGTGCAGTTGTAGAAATGGAATTTTATCGTTTAGATGATAATCGAATGAGACTTGTTCAAAGTGGTGCTTCAGCTGTTTTTGTAAGAAAATAGTTTAAAGGTATTATATAGAAAAAACCTCAACTAAATAGTTTGTTTAGTTGAGGTTTTTTTATGCCATATTTGATAGCTTTTTCTTTAGTTACAATATTAAATTTTTATGCATCATAAGTGCTATATCATTTTTTTTGCTATTTTTAATACTCTTAAATTCAGATGTTATGATACGTTCAATTGAGAAGGCGTACTATCCCTTAGCGGTTTTTATGATTTTAGTGGTATTGATTGCAGTAATCAATGAGCTTATGTATTTGTTATTGTTTATACCCGTATTTGCTTTTTTAGCTTTGCTGAAATTGTATATCATTGACCAACGATTGCATTACTATGGGGAGGAAGCATTGGCAACTATAGTGAAGTATAAGTCATACGTGAATTTTGATGCTAATGTAGCAAGTAGTAGAAGAGGAGATGTAAAAACAGAAGTGGTCTTGATGGAATTTACTACGAAAGAAGGGGAAACTGTGAAAGGACAACCTAAAGAATATGATATCCATACTCCGTCTATTGATGAAAGCCAATTCGGAACACCGTATTTGGATTTACACGAAGAGCTTAAGAACTTCAATCCGGTTGGACAAAAATATGAGATTATCTATGACCGAGAGCGCCCTGATATTTTCATTTTTAAAGAATTACTCTTAGATGAGATCGGAATTAGTGTGAGGTTAATGCAGCTATTAGGTGTATTTATTGCGCTGTGTTTTGGTTATATATTTTATACTTATAGCGTAGTTGGTACTGTTATGTATCTATTTGGTAAGTAATCATTTTTAATATTGAGGGGCTTTAAAGGCCCTTTTTTTTTGCTCTTTTTTAAGGAGAAGTGAAGATGGAGTATGTGAGGAGTGCTGGTAAGAACGTAGGATATGCGTGTTTTGTTTAGGTGATGTTCGAGACAAGTTCGAGATTTGCTCGGAAAAGAGCTTTTTTACCGAAGGTGTGTGGGAGGTGTGTCGAACTTGTGTGGTATTAGATATGATTGAGGTTCGCACTAATTTTATAGCAAGGATAAGTGATGTTGTTATCTAAAAAAAGAGGTGCAATATATTGCACCTCTTTCGTATAGAATTTCTATTTTAAATAGTATTACTATCTACTATGTGATAGTAAGTATTTGATAATAAGCTTTATGCTGTTTATCTTGCTTATGATTCTGGTGTAAGTTTGTTATTTGTAACACCACATTTAAGCATTGCTGCTCCGTAAAGCGGGTTGAATAAATCCTCAGCATCACTTAACCAAGCACCACCTTCTCCATTATCGTACATTGGACAGTATTGTTCAAATACAACGCGGTCAGATCCTACAATGCTGATTAATTTAACCATATCTTCTGTAAGGTCTTCAAATGCTTCTCTTTGTGCTTTGATATCACCTTTTTCAATTTTAGCAGCTTCTTCAGTTAATTCTTTCACTAACTCTTTAACGTTAGCGTCAGTAGAAGCAGTACCTACTTCATTTAAGCTTTTTACAAAAGCTACAGAAGCCGTTGCTGCGTCAGCTTGCTTGTCTTCTTGAAGTGCTTTTTTCATTGAAAAATACCCGTCTAATGAAGCTTTTAATACATCAGAAGATTTAACTGCTGTTGATTTCTCTACTGTTTCATTTGTTGCGTGTCCATGGTCGTGGTTGTGTTCATGCGTTTCTGTAGCAGGTACAGTCTCATTTGTTTTTTTGTCATTACAAGCTGTAAATGCAATCGCTAATACAGCAATACTTAAGATTACTTTTTTCATATTATTGTTTGTTATTTATAATTAGTGTATTGTTAACAGTTCATTATTGTGGTTGTGAAATGTAATATTCTACTTACACTGTAAACTATAAGCCGCTAACCTCTAAAACCTATCTCGTATATTGGCAACAGCTATGTAAACCTGCGTAGGCGTCGTGAGATGCTTTGTGGATCTCCGTATCGTGTCCAACACCTGCAACAGCTTTACTTACCTTTGTTTTATCTGTCTTTGAACTATCAATAGTCAAATGTAATAATTTTGTGTTTACATCCCACGTTGCAATTTGAACTCCTGCTACTGATTTTGCAGCGGTTTCAATGCGTTCTTGACAAAGTGTACAATTTCCTAAGACTTTAAACATTACTTCTTCACTGTGCTTATTAGTCGTACTATGATCAGTGTGACCAGCGCTTGCATTGCTGTCCTCATTGTTCATCATGCTTCGTTTTCCCTCTAATTGCGCACTCGCATCAATGGTAAAAACGCCATTGGTTACAATTTCCTCTCCATCTTGTAAGCCAGACATAACCACGTAGTTTTCACCTAATGAAGGTCCAAGCTCTATCTCGCGCATCATAAACGCTGGAGTAGTTGTGTTGGGTTGTTTTACATAGATGATCGAACGCTTACCAGTCCATAATACAGCTGATTTAGGAATTACCATTTCATTGTTGTACGCCTTCATCGGAGCTTTAATACGTGCACTCGCATACATCTCTGGTTTCAGGTTTTGATCGCTATTGTCTGTTTCTACACGCACTTTAGCTGTTCTTGATGTTGCATCAATAATTGGATTGATAAATGCTATTTTTCCTTTGTACACTTTGCCAGGGATACTCTGTAATGTATATTCTAAGTCAGCCCCTTCTTTCAAGAAAGGCAAGTCATTTTCATAAGCATCAAATACAGCCCATATTTTAGATAGATTAGAAATGCTAAATAACACAGTACCTTGATTGATGTAGTCACCTTGGTTCACATTTTTAGCAACAACAATTCCACTTGTATTAGCGTGAATGCTTACATAAGGAGAAACATTTCCAGAAGTAAGGACTTTGTTGATTTGCCCTTCAGACATTTTCCACAAGCGCAGTTTTTGTTTTGCCGCATCTACTAATAGGGGTTGAAAGTCTTTCAACTTTTCAGCTTCTAATAATTCTTGTTGCGCTGTCAATAGGTCAGGGGAGTAAATAGTGGCAATCAATTGGCCTTGTTTTACAGCTTCCCCTGTAAAGTTGATATATAACTTTTCAATACGCCCGTTTACGTGAGAGGTTTGCGATTGTTGTAATCGTTCGTCAACTTGAATTGTTCCGTATAGTTCAATATCCTTTATAGGGTCTTTTCTGCCTACTATGGTAGTTTGAATATTTGCTAATGCCATAGCTTGTTTTGACATTTGTATTGCATTGTCATCTACCGTTTCATCTCCACTATCACCAGATTTAAGAGGAATTAAATCCATTGCACAAAGAGGACATTTACCGGGTTTGTCCATCTTGATTTGTGGATGCATAGAACAGGTCCACAGAGTTGCTTTTTCTTCAGTAGGAGCAGGCTCTCCATTGTGTTCGTGTGTTCCAGAGCCACCAAATATCAACCATCCTAATAATAGTCCGATTAGTAAAATAGCACTGTACTTTACAGCGTTATTTTGAAATATATTTTTCAACTTATCCATTGTTTTCTGTATCTGTAATTGCAATTAATTTATTGATAGAGGCTACCATCGTATTGTAATTGGCAATAGCTTCTGCTTTTTTTAATTGGTAATCTAATAATTGTCGCTGTACTTGAATTACGTTGGTTAGGTCATTTTTACCAGCTACAAATTCTTTAACAATCAAGTTAAACGTTGTTTCAGCTAATGTACTTTGCTTGTCGTACAGTTTTACGATGCGTTCAGTATCTTCAAGCTGACTTTTATAATCGTAATAGGCTGCTTTTAGGGTGTTTAGTGTATTGTTGTAATTTTGCTCACTTGACTTCCACCACAGCTTACTTTCTTCTTGTTGGGCATTGTATTTTTTGCGGAAAATAGGTAGCGAGACCGTTAGCATAGGCATAACCATGTCTTTTCCGTTCATATCTCCCATACCTAACATAGCATCGTTCGTTTTACCAATAATCATATATTGTAAACCTACGCCAATCATAGGGTAACTCATCTTTTTGTCCATTTCTGCTTTTGCTTGATACGCTAATCCTTGTTCCGTAAGCATACCTAACATTGGGTTGTTGGTTTCAATCATAGCCATCACATCATCTTCTGTCAGCATAAATGGTGTTTTTTCAATGTGTTTAGCAACGACTACCTCAGCAGTTGCTTCTCGATTTAAGAGTACATTAAACTTTGCTTTTTCTACTTTTATCTGAGATTGTAAAGTTTCAATGGTATTTTCAACTTCAATAATTTCAAGGCGAATACGCAATACATCAGACATTCCAGAAGCTTGACTACCTCCCATTTCACTCATACCGCTGCTTGCTGCCATAGTAGGGGTAGAAGAAGCTGTATTTGATGCTCCCATTCCCATACTACTCATTCCATTAGCTGATGAGTTGGTCGTCGTTGGTGCAGGTCTATTGACAACAGGAGTAGGTGCTTTAGCCGAACTTGTAGGAGAAGAAAACTTCTTTAAAGATAGTTGTTCTAATTGTTCCAATAACTTTTTATTGTCTTCTGCATTGGCTAATTGCTGTTGTTGTTTTTGCAATATATACCATTGTGTGTTTACTTGTAAGGCCAGGTTCTCCTTTGCCTCTTTGTATTCTTGGTATTGCATTTGCGCCATGTGGCTCGCCTCGTTACGTGCACTTTTACGTGTGCCAAACCAAGGCAACATCTGCATTACTGTAATATCTCCAATTTGACGACCACCAACTATATCCATTGGTTTGGTATAAAACCCCATAGATAGTTCAGGGTCGGCAAACGCACCGGCTTGGGGTACCTTTTGTAAGGTAGCCTCATAAGCCAGTTGTTGTGATTTCACTAACGGATTGTGTTCAATAGCCACTTTTATATAGTGGGCTAAGGAATCCTTTGGTTGTTCTTGTGCTGCTATTGGTGCTGTTGTAGAGAACATCAATAGGGTAGTTGCTATATATAAATAAGATTTACGCTTCATTGTTTACGGTATTTTCAGTTGGTTTCTGTTCTTTTTTAATCGCCCATTCTCTCCACATACATTGGAATACAGGGACTACAAACATGGTCATAGATTGAATAAACATTCCCCCGAAAGTCGGAATAGCCATTGGCAACATAATTTCTGCTCCTTTTCCTGTTGAGGTCATCACAGGAAGTAAGGCGATTAATGCAGTAGCTGTTGTCATTACAGCTGGGCGTACACGTTTTAATCCAGCATATATTACAGCTTCTCTAATATCTTCTTTCGTTTTCGGGTCTCTGTCCACAAAGGTGTCGTGAATATACGTTCCCATTAACACCCCATCGTTGGTCGCTAAACCAAATAAGGCGATGAACCCTACCCATACGGCAATACTCAGGTTGATGCTGTGCATTTGAAATAAGTCGCGCATATTCATATCTCCGATGGAGAAGTTCATAAACCAAGGTTGACCATATAACCACAATAAGATAAATCCTCCTGCAAAGGCTACAAACACTCCTGAGAAGTGAATTAACGAAGCAGTGATTGTTCTAAATTGAAAGTATAGAATCAATAAAATAGCCAATAAACTGAGAGGAACAACAATCATTAAGCGTTGTGAGGCACGTTCTTGTTGCTCGTAATTACCTGCAAATTTGTAAGTAACTCCTTTCGGCAAGGTTAACTCGCCTGATGCTATTTTGTCTTGTAACAGTTTATCTGCTTCACGGACAACATCAACTTCTGCTTTACCAGCTATTTTGTCAAAAATCACGTAACCTAATAAGAAGGTGTTTTCACTCTGAATCATTTGAGCACCTTTGGCGTATTCAATGTCGGCAACCTCTTTTAGTGGAATCTGAACGCCAGTTGCAGTTGGAATAATTAGTTTTCCTAATGCTTCTGGGTTATCTCTCAACTCACGAGGATAGCGCAGTCTAACAGGGAAACGCTCACGACCTTCAACAGTTGTAGTCAAGGTCATTCCACCCACTGCAGCAGCAATTACTTCTTGTAAGTCGGCAACGGTAATTCCGTATCTCGCCATATTGTTTCTATTCAGGTGAATCTCGATGTACGGAGCACCCACTGCACGGTCGTAAAATACCGTTGATGGCATAATAGAAGGAATGTCTTTTAAAGCCGTTTCCAATGCTTTACCACCCGTTTCAATAGACTCTAAATCTGGTCCTGAAACCTTTAGTCCCATTGGAGCACGCATACCTGTTGACAGCATCACTAAACGGGCTTCAATAGGTTGTAATTTCGGAGCGGATGTTAGCCCTGGTAAGTGTGATACATTCACAATTTCTTGCCAGATATCATCTGCTTTCTTGATATGAGGACGCCATTGACGGAAATACTTACCTCCTTCATCTACAAGTAAACTATCTTTTGGAATCAACCTAAATCCGTTATCAGGAGTATAAGTATCACCATTGATAAGTTCAAACTCTCCTTTTCTATTGACTTTAAAACGCTCTCTATGTCCTTGTTCATTGAGCATATATTCTGGTCTATAGTTGATTGTATTCTCAAACATCTGAGCAGGAGCAGGGTCAAGGGCAGAGTTTACACGTCCCCATTTACCTACTGCTATTTCTACTTCAGGAATATTAGTAATACGCTTATCTAATGTCTCGATGAATTGCAAGTTTTGCTCAATTCCCGTGTGAGGCATACTCGTTGGCATAAGTAAATACGACCCCTCGTTTAAGCTTGGCATAAACTCCTCACCAATACCAGGAAATCGCTCACTTGGTTTTTGCCACATTGCTGTTTGGCGGATATTCTTCCAACCTACGGCTTCAAAACCGTTAGCAATTACTCCAAACGTCTTGTCAAACCCAAGCCATACTAAAACTCCGAATAACACGGTGATAATTGGAATACTCATAAACTTCCAGCGGTTGTTTAATGCCCATCTTAAGATGTTTTCATAGTAGATAACTAATAACCATAAAGCCCCTAAAATAAGTCCAATTGCAAAAAACACAAAGGCGAAGTTAAGACCAGTGCTTTGTTGTGTACCTAAAGGCAACCATTCTACGGTTAAGTAGTATAGCGCTACAATTAAGGCAATAGCTACATTGGCGTAATTAGCGATTTGTTCTCCTTTCCACTTCGGAGTAGATAGGTTGTTTAGTCCCACTAAAGACAAGGCAATTGCAGGCAATTCGCCTGTGAATATAATTAAAGCAAATCCCAAAAAAACTAAAGCGTAATTAGCATATTTGCGCAGCTTTTTACTGTCTAAACGAATAGAATAGATATAGTATGCAAGGGTAGGTAGTACCACAATTCCCAATAAGAAAGCTGAGGTTAAAGCAAAGGTTTTAGTATATGCCAATGGTTTAAACAGTTTACCTTCTTGTGCCTCCATCGCAAAAACGGGAAGGAAACTGATGATTGTTGTAAGCATAGCAGTTGATAAAGCTCCTGATACTTCAGACACCGCATTCGTAATCAGGTTTACAAATGCTTGTCCCTTGCTTTCAATGCCTTGTTTTCGTTCTTCTTCTATATGTCGAATAATACTTTCTACAAAGACGACTCCCACATCAACCATAACTCCAATAGCAATAGCAATACCCGATAGGGCAACGATATTTGCGTCTATGCCCATATATTTCATAATGATGAAGGTCGCTAATACACCAATAGGAAGAATACTGGATATAATGATAGAAGCACGTAGGTTGATAACCAAGACAATAACAACAATAATACAGATTAGTATCTCGTGTGCTAATGCACTTTCTAAGGTACCTATTGTTTCTTTGATTAAGCCAGAACGGTCGTAAAAAGGCACTACAGTTACTTTGGATACCGTACCATCAGCTAATGTTTTCTGTGGTAATCCAGCCTCCATCTCTTTGATTTTTGCCTTTACATTGGTGATTACCTCCATTGGGTTAGCACCATATCGAGCAACTACAACCCCTCCAACAGCCTCAATACCCTCTTTGTCCAATCCACCACGACGGGTAGCAGGACCAAGGTTTACAAAGGCTACATCTTTAACTTTTACAGGAACGTTATTTCTCACCGTTACTACGGCATTTTCAAGATCGCTTACGTTCTTGATATACCCTAATCCACGTACAAGATACTCCGCTTTGTTGATCTCAATAGTTTCTGCACCTATGTCTAAGTTGCTCTTTTGAATAGCAGTCATAACATCCATGACAGATACGTTATAAGCACGCATTGCATCTGGATTAACTTCAACTTGATATTCTTTGATATACCCTCCAATAGAGGCAACTTCAGACACACCAGATGCCGCTGCTAAACTATATTTAGCATAAAAGTCCTGTACAGTGCGCAACTCATCAGGATCCCAACCACCCGTAGGTTCTCCTGTTTGTGGATTGCGCCCCTCTAATGTGTACCAAAATACTTGTCCCAATGCGGTAGCATCAGGTCCTAAGGTAGGAATTACACCTTCAGGTAATGTTCCTGCTGGTAGAGAGTTTAGTTTTTCTAAAATGCGTGAGCGGCTCCAGTAGAATTCAACATCCTCATCAAAAATGATGTAGATAAATGACATTCCAAACATAGAACTACTACGTACAGTTTTTACTCCAGGTACTCCTAAAAGAGATGTGGTAAGAGGATATGTAATTTGCTCTTGTATATCTTTAGGAGAGCGCCCCATCCATTCTGTAGCAACGATCTGTTGGTTTTCACCAAGGTCAGGAATAGCATCTACAGGCACGGGATTACTTGGCAATATATTTTGATGCCAATTAAAGGGTGCGGTTACTAATCCCCAAATAATAACTACACAAAGTAGCAATAAGGTGATTAGTCTATTGTTTACAAAGTACTTAATGATTTTATTAAGCATAGTATTTGATTTTTTATGAAAAGACGATTGGGTTGTTTTGGTTAACGGTTGTTGGTTAACTGTTTACAGCTTGTATGTGAAGCGTAATACACCACTGTGGGTATACTATACGATGTAGATTCCCCTTGTCGTTCATTGATTATGAAAGACATCAATATATGCGTGATACGAAAGACGTAAAACGAAAGACGTTGTTGTGGATAGACTGTATTAATGAATAGTAATTCGCCTCTAAATCAAGTAGAATGCGCTATTCAGTAACCACAATAGGGGTAGCGGTAAACGGTTAGCTGTTTACTGTAAACTAAATCAAATACGATAGGTACAGATGTAATCGAGGCGATTATCATCTTTAAATTTGAAGCCATCAGAGGCTATAGAGGTAAGAGTAACGGAAGTAAGATCAACAGTTCTCCAATCTGACAAGTAGTTTGAGTTAAACCACTTAGCTTTGATATTTGCCTTTTTCTCTTTCGCAATATCAACAGTTTGTGTTACTTCAATAGTAAGGTCAATGGTTGGTGAAACAACGCGCATTGGAGCGGGACAACACATCATGTTTGTCATGTCGTTGCTTGCTTTTTCCATATCCATAGAACAGCAAGACATATCGCTATCTCCACTCATATCCATTCCACAAGTCATCACGCTCTCAGTACAGCTCCAGTCAATAACCGGATTAGCCATAACAAGTACGGATAGGAATAAGAATAATATGGAAGCGTATTTCTTCATTGAACTTAATAGACTGATAAATAAAACGTCAGTGTTGCAAATGTACATTGTTTTGAATTGCAATGAAATATTTTTTTGAAAATATTAGGGATTAACATAAGGGAGTACAGTTGAAAGATGGGTAAGTAGCTTTACTGAGTTTTTCGCCAGACAAGGGGGAATCAGGTTGAGGTTTTTGCTCTAAAATAAGTAGTATAGTTGATTTGGGAAAGTAAAACAAAGTGTACTTGAGTGTTATGAATTAGTTGTTCGTTTTGTGATGTTTTTATCTCATTAAGACAAGGCAAAAAGAAGGAGGGAAGCTAAGTTGTTGATTGATAGAAAGTCAGTGTTTACAGGGGGTTTTGTTATGATAAAGTATTAAATTTTTTTAGAAAACTTTATGCTTTTTGCTCCTTTTCTTTTGTGACAAAACATGATTTTTTTCGGCAACTTATTTTTTAAATTTGCATACTTTATTTGCAAATCTGATTGGTTCCCCCAAGTGATCAATCATTTACTACAAGTGCAGTATCCGTTTTATGTGGTCAAAGAGCAACGTCTTTATCACTACTATAGTTAGGTTTTATTTTTTTGCCTTTATAGCAATAGTAAAAGGTGGTTTTCCTCCCCCAGGAATACGGTCTTTTGTTTTTGTTAGGCGAAGTGGGTCCTATATTTGAATAGTTAGTTGGTAAATAAAAAACTACTCCCCAGTAGTATCTCTTGTGTAGTACCATGTCAAATAGAGCTGTATGCGTGTTTTGTATTTAAGGTAATACTCCTTTAGTTGACAAACAGCTAATAGGGTGTGAAACATAGGAAACATAAACTAACAATGAAGAAAAAGTACTTATTAGGTGCAATGTTAATTAGCACTATGATGCTGTATGCACAAGAAACTCCTAAAAATGGAGAAACGCTAAAAAGCGTTGAAACGTTAAAAGTGGAAGAAGCTCCAAAAGCAGATGAAACACTTTTTGATGTGATTTTACCAACTCAAAAGGTAGAAAAAGAAGAGAAACCAAACAACATCAATGTGTTTTTGGACTCTAAATTTGAAAACAAAACAATTATCAACAGTAAAGAACCGAATGAGAGTGGTTTCCAAATTGCTCAAGCAAGGGTTTACTTAGAAGGTAACTACAAAAACAAGTTGAGATATTATTTGCGTTATAGACTAAACGAGTCTGTGGCTAAAAATGCGTTGGAATTAGCGTATTTTGATTATGATATCAATGATAAATGGACAGTTACTGTAGGTAAGCAATTCACAGCATGGGGGTCTTGGGATTTGTTATACAATGCGTCTGAATATTATATGTTTAGTAATGAGTTTAGCTCTTTAGAGTTATTCAGCTTAGGGGCAGCTGCAACATATAAAACAGCGGGACAAGCATTCAAATTACAAGTTATTTCTCAAGGGGAGCAGTTTACTGCTGAGAACTATAGAAACAAAGCTTATGCAGGACTATTCTTATGGGAAGGTGCTTTGTTTAATGACCACTTCAAAACGAGATATGGTTATGAGATTTTTCAACACGATTCTAAAAGATATTACAGCTGGGTAACTTTAGGTAACCAAGTTAATTTTGATAAAGTTGTTTTAGAATTAGACTGGATGTACGGTTTCCATAATTTAGCTGATAAGGAATTAACACCGTTTAGTGCTGATACAAAGGTTGCTTATGTAAAAGACAATGCAACTGTATTCTCTGCTAAATATCACTTCAAAAAGTTTACTCCTTATGTGAAAGCAATGTATAACTACCGCGAGGATTTAGACAACAATGTTGCTTATTCTTTAACAGGTATTTCTACTGCTTTGGAATACTACCCATTTGAGAAAGCTCCGTTTAAAACAATCCGTTTATACGCAGCTTACAACTACTTAAACTACAATTACCAAAAACACGAAGTTCGTCCATCTGACAAACATGAGCACCAAATTGCAGTAGGTATGCGTTGGAATGTTCCGTTCTTTTAGGTCGTAACTTGCAGTATTACTAAATGTTATATAAATGCTAAATATCAATCATCTCGTTTTTTAAATGCGTACTTTAGATGTATTAAATTTTTAAACATAGATGATATGGCAACGTTTAGTGAATTAGTTTTTGATGAAAAACTAAAGACGATGGAATTGATTACTGACTTATCCAAAGAAGCAGATCAAGTGTTGACAGCCAACATCGGTAAAATGATTGAGGCGGGTATGGATGTTCGATGCCAAGTAATGGCTACAACAACTACTGCAGAGGATTTGTACGTAGAAGGGTACAAAAAACAAGCTGGAGTGTATAAAGGATTATTACAATCTTACACTGAGCTAACAGCTACTCAATCTAATCACAATTAGGTAAACAATTATTATCGTAATTCTATAATTCATTAGGAGATGACTCATTTGAGCATCTCCTTTTTTTATTGATAGCATAAATTTATAACAGCGATATATAAAAGTGTATCTTGCTAAGAAATTAGTTACGTATAAATACTTGAAAAAGTAGGCTTTTAGTTAGGTGTCAAATCACAAGGTTGAAATAAATTATCTTATTAATGATGTGGAGTATAATTAGTATGAGAAATAAAGTTATAGCAGGGGGAATTATACTTCTATTTACTTCTTGTTTTTTAGATAAAGAATACTGCGAGAAGGTAAATAAGTTTACGGATGAAGATGACTACCAAATTATATTAAGTGAGAAGCCTTATAATACTTCTACAAATTTGGTGTTTCACTATGTAGTAAAAGGAAAAGAAGTAAGCACACAGAGAGATACTATATTGAAGTTATACCATTATCGTTGGCATGATTCTTTTGTCTTTTATTGGGATAAAGGCGACTCAATTGTAAAGCATAAAAATTCAAGGGTAACGGAAATACATAAAAAAGATACGGTGTATTTTATGGAATGGGATTGTGAAACACCTTTGATTAATGGAATGACCACAGACCAAGTTTCTCAAACAGGCAATTTTCGGATGCTGAAAGAAAAGTATTACCAAGAATATAGATAAAAAAAAGCCACTCAATCGAGTGGCTTTTGTGCTTTATGCTTTTACTGGATGTTCCTTTTTCAAGTAACATAACAAGTATAAAAGGTGACAACCTAATAAGGCATAACCAGTTAATACCATAATATCAATTGGAATTAAATTGGTAATTGCTGATATAATAAATGTAAGCAATAATTGTAATGAACCTAAAAGAGCAGAGGCAGAACCACTATTCGTAGTGAATGGTGCTAAAGCTAATTTAGTTGTAGTAGGGAATAACACTCCTAATGTTAATACAATGAAGAACAATGGAATTAATAACTCTACAATTGGCATTTGCATAATACACAAGACTAAGAATATAGCACTTACTACAATCCCAAAGAAAATAGTGTATTTCACAATTTGCTCAACAGTCCACCATCTTGCTAATACAGAGTTTGCTAACCACGCACCAGCTACTAAACCAATGGCGTTAAATGCGAAAATTGTACTGAACATACTTGATGATAATCCACCGTAATCCATGATAATAGAAGGAGCATTAGCTAAGTAAATCATCAAAATACTGTAAGTTAAACTACCGATTAATGTGTATTTAACGAATACGTTATTTTGCATAATCTCTTTAAAGTCAGCCATAATATTTGTAGCTTTCTTTTCTGTTTTAACCATCGTTTCTGGCATAAAGAAAATAACAGCAAGTAAACATATCATACCAATGATGAATAAGGTAACAAAAGCTGATTGCCATTCAAAATGACGAATAAGGAAGTTACCAAACACAGGGCCTATGATAGGTGCAATACCAGCAATAATTGCTAATAATGAGAAGATTTGCATACTTCTATCCGTGTCAAAGTACTCATTAACAACTGCTCTTGCAATTACAACACCTGCACATCCAGCGAATGCTTGAAAGAAACGGGCAATAAGGAATTGCTCTATCGTTTGTGAATAAATACAAGCAACTGTGGCAAGGATAAAAATCACAAGGGAAATAATAGTCGGCATCTTACGACCATACTTATCAGAGATAATTCCCCAAAATAGCTGTCCCGCAGCAAAACCTCCTAAGAAGGTAGAAATAGACATTTGTACTGATTTCATATCAGTCTTAAATGTTTCTGCAATTTTTAGAAAACCAGGTAAGTATAAGTCGATACTGAATGGCTCTAACGCAGAAAGAAGTGATAGTATAATAACCACCACAAGTTGAGTTCTTGTTAAATTCTTCATGTTGATGTTTAAAGTCGGCAAATGTACTCCCTTACATCAACCTACTCCTTACGATAAATGGAACTCAACTTGGACTTTTTTCACATTTGTACGAAATTCGATAGGGGTGAAGCCTGTGTTTTTTTTGAAAAAACGATTGAAATAGTTGACTTCACTGAACCCTAAGTCTGCTGAAATTTCGGATATGTTTAAGTCAGAATACCCTATTAAACGCTTAGCTTCAAGGAGTAAGCGGTATTGTAAGTGCTGACTCAATGTGGCATTAGTGGCATTCACTAATATCTCATTCATACGTTTGACAGATAATGCGATTTTTTGCGCATAAAAGTCGTTGCTACGCTCTTTGGTGTAGTTGTTCTCAATCATTTCAAGCAACTGAAAAACGCGTGTATCTTTAGGAGAATATGCGTCAGATAGTCGCTCTAAATCCTGAATGTGAATAAGTGAAAGCTCAAGGTACTTTTCTAACACTTCTGTACGCTTTTGTCCGTTCCACTCTAAAGCCACTAAGTTCAAAAGTGATTTAAAAAGAGAGACTTTGTCTTCCGAGACGTGAAAGTGTAACGGAGGAGGGAGTTTGAAAGTGTTTTCTTTAAGTTGATGGTGAATAATGCGGTTAAAGTAGTCTTTATCAATCGCCAAGTAATACCCTTTAATCCCAGTTGGGTCAAAGAATTGTACTTGTCCAGGGTAGATAATCCATATCTCCTGTGGTTTGATTGGGTACGATTGAAAGTCTATTTGTTGCTGACTATTCTCTACTTCAGTAAACCAGAAAATCTGATAAAAGTTGTATTGATAGTGGTAATCAAAGTCGAATAATTCAGTTGTATCCTCTATAGAATAAAGCTCAATGGGAATGTTTTTGTCAAACATTTGAACTTTGATAACCTTGTTTTGTGGCATTATTCTGTGTTTTTAGTGTTGTAAAAATACAAATTTTAAAACTTTTTTTGCCTTTGAAATTCTCCTTGCTTTTTGGTTGTTCAAAAAAACTCCTAACTACTTGTTAAAATAGGGGTTAGGGTGTAGTTCAGTAGTGTCTTTTTTTATTGAATATTTATTGGTTTTTGAAGCATAATTCGTGCTATTCGTTAAATAAAAGTGAAAATTTATTAGCGTATTGTAAAAAATGTTTTCTACATTTGTTTCAGATGTTAAAGCAAGGCAATACATATAATTCAATTTCTACACCAACAATCTTCGTTGGCGGCATTGCTATTGTATCTACATCATTAACGACATCTACATCGTCGTCATCGTCAACTTCTACCCCGTAAAGGGGTATCAATTAACATATCGCCCATTTGGTGGTTGTTTGCATATTTGTAAGCAGCCGGCATATCTTTTATCCTAATTCAACACAACACAAAATAATATTTATTATGAAAATAGTAAAATTCGGTGGGTCTTCTGTGGCCAATGCCGCCAATATATTGAGATGTATAAACATCGTTAAGAATAAAAAATCACCTGTAATTGTTGTCGTTTCTGCCTTGGGTGGCGTAACAGATTTACTGCAATTAGCTGCTAATCAGGCGTCAAAAAAAGAAGATGCTTATCACGAAAACTATGAGGTTATCGCTCATCGTCACCTGGATATTGTCCGTGAGTTGATTCCTGTAAACCAACAAGCGGGTATTTTAAGTAACGTTTTACGCAAATTAAATGAGCTTGAAACACTGCTACAAGGAGTGTTTTACTTAGGAGAATTATCATTGCAAACGAAGGATGTGATCTTGTCTTTTGGAGAGCGTTTATCGTCTTTCTTAATCGGAGAAGTGTTAATTGCACAAGGAGAAAATTGTTGTTCTGTCAACTGTCGTGAGTTGATCAAAACTAACAACCGCTTTGGTAAGGCAGCTGTTAATTTTGATGTAACAAACACAATAATCAGACAGTATTTCGCTAAAAATAATTGTGATTATTACATCGTTCCTGGTTTTGTAGCAGAGTCAGAAGATAAGTTTATTACAACTTTAGGACGTGGTGGTTCTGACTATACAGCGGCTATTATCGCGGCTGCTTTAGACTTGGAAGAAGTGGAGATTTGGACGGATGTAAGTGGAATTTACACAGCTAATCCAAAGATGGTGAAGCAGGCGCAAGTAATTGAGAATATCAACTTCCAAGAGGCAATGGAACTTTCTCACTTTGGAGCTAAAGTATTGTATCCATCGGCATTGGAACCTATTTTACCTAAGAATATTACCATGCTTATCAAAAATACTTTTGACCCTGAAGCCAAAGGAAGTGTAGTAAGCAACAAAGCACATGATGAGGGATGTAATCCAATTCGCGGAATTAGTAATATTGATAAAATTGCCTTGCTAACATTAGAAGGACCAGGAATGGTTGGAGTTGTTGGTATTGCAAGAAGGCTGTTTGAAGTACTATCTCACAACGAAATAAATGTAATCTTCATTACACAAGCCTCGTCAGAACACTCTATTTGTTTTGCAATTGCAGAGGGAGAAGCAATGGTAGCAGAACGTTTAATTAACGAGGTTTTCCAGTTTGAAATCCAACAAGGAAAAGTTAAGCCAATAGCAGTAGAGTTTGATTTATCTATTGTGGCTATTGTTGGTGATAAAATAAAAGGTCATCAAGGATTAAGTGGTAAGATGTTAAGTGTATTAGGACGTAATAACGTCAATATCTGTGCAATTGCACAAGGGGCGTCTGAGCGTAATATTTCAGTTGTTATTTCTCATAAAGATGTAAAGAAAGCATTGAATACACTACACGAAGCGTTCTTTGAAGAGGCGGTAGTTCAGTTGAACTTATTCGTAATGGGTGTTGGAAACGTAGGTGGTAAGTTCTTAGAGCAAATTGAACATCAGTACGCTTATCTGAAAAATAACTTGAAGATTAATGTTCGCGTGGTTGGGATGGCAAATTCTAAGAAGATGCTTTTCAATGAAGAGGGGATTGACCTGACAGACTATAAAGATGATTTAGCAAATGGAGTACCTGCAAGCCAAGAGGCGTTCTTAGAACAAATCAAAGTGTTGAATATGCGTAATAGTGTTTTTGTTGACAATACAGCAAATGCTGAGGTAGCAATGACTTATGCGTCTTATTTGAGAAATAGTATTGCAGTGGTTACTTGTAATAAAGTGGCGTGTTCTTCTGACTATGCGTACTACAAATTACTAAGAGACTTATCTCGTAAATACAACGCTCCTTTCTTATATGAAACAAACGTGGGTGCGGGATTACCAATTATAGATACACTGAAAAATTTAGTGGCATCAGGAGATAGAGTGAAAGAAATTCAAGCTGTATTAAGTGGTAGTTTGAACTTCATCTTTAACAATTTCGATGGGAAGTTGCCTTTTGACCAAATTGTTCATCAAGCACAAGTGGAAGGATACACTGAGCCCAATCCAAAGATTGATTTAAGTGGAATTGACGTATTGCGCAAGTTGCTTATTTTGATGAGAGAGAGTGGTTATGTCGTAGAGGAAAAAGACATTGCTGTTGATTCGTTCTTGCCAGAAGCGTGTTTGAAAGCAGAAACAGTAGAGGAGTTTTACCAATCTATGAAAGACAACGCAGCTCACTTTGAGGCATTGTACAACAAGGCACAAGAACAAGAAGCGCGTTTGAAGTTTGTGGCTACGTATAAAGACGGAAGTGCCAAAGTAGGTTTGCAATTTATCGATAAAGAACACCCTTTCTACAATTTGGAAGGGAAAGACAATATTGTGTTGTTCTTTACAGACCGTTATCAAGAGCAACCACTGTTAATCAAAGGGGCCGGAGCAGGGGCAGCAGTTACTGCTTCAGGAATTTTTGCAGATGTAATACGAATTGGAAATAAATTGAATTAGTTATGGAAGTTATAAAAATATTTTGTCCGGCTACAATCGCCAACTTATCTTGTGGATTTGATGTGTTAGGAGTATGCTTGGACAGCGTTGGAGATGAAATGATTATTGAAAAACGCGCAGAAAAAGGAATTAGAATTAAAGAAATAATCGGAGCAGATTTACCCTTGGCAGTTGAGGAAAACGTAGCTGGTGTAGCAGGATTAGCTTTGTTGGAAAAGTTGCAACCTGACTTTGGTTTTGACATCACAATCTATAAAAATATAAAGGCAGGAAGTGGTATCGGAAGTAGTGCTGCAAGTGCTGCTGGTGCGGTTTACGGAATAAACGCTTTGTGTGGTTATCCGTTGACTAACCTTGAATTGATTGAATATGCAATGCAAGGAGAAGCATTGGCAAGTGGTGCGGCACACGCAGATAATGTTGCCCCTGCTTTGTTAGGTGGTTTTGCATTCATCCGCAGTTACGAACCATTAGATATCATTGCAATTGAAGCTCCTGAGGAGTTGTATGCTACTGTGATTCACCCGCAAATTGAGTTAAAGACAAAAGATTCTCGATCTGTGTTAAAGCAAACTGTGCCTTTGAGAAAAGCAGTGGTACAATGTGAAACCTTGGGGGACTTGTCAGCGGGTTGTTTTTAAAGGATTATGAGCTTATTGGTCGTTCTTTACACGATGAGTTTGTAGAACCAATGCGTTCATTGCTTATTCCAAATTTTGACAAGTTGAAACAAGCAGCTTATGACAATGGTGCTTTAGGAGGTGGTATTTCAGGTGCCGGACCATCAATGTTTGCCTTGTCAAGAGGTAGAGAAGCTGCAGAGCGAGTGGCGGCGGCGATGAAAGAAGTAGTTGCTAATGCTGATTATGAGAATGAAATACATATTTCGGCTATTAATCCAATGGGTATAAAAGAATTGAAATGAGATATTACAGCATAACAAATCCAGAGTTGCAAGCGTCTTTTAAAGAAGCGGCAATCAGTGGAATAGCTCCTGATAGAGGATTGTATTTCTCAATAGAGATTCCAAAGTTAGACAAGGAATTTATCGACACTATAGAAAATTATAGTAATCACGAAATAGCTTACAAAGTTATCAAGCCTTTTATGGGAGATGAGATGAGTGATGAAGCACTGAAGCAATTGGTAGCAGAAACGTTGTGTTTCGACTTCCCAATTGTTGAAGTAGAAGAAGATGTTGCAAGTTTAGAGTTATACCATGGTCCAACTTTAGCATTTAAAGATGTTGGAGCTCGTTTTATGTCGCGTTGTTTACAAGCCTTTACGAAAGAAGAAAATAAGAATATTACAGTATTAGTGGCAACTTCTGGTGATACAGGAGGGGCAGTAGCTAATGGTTTTTACGGAGTGAATGGGGTTGAGGTTGTTATCCTTTATCCTTCTGGAAAGGTGAGTAGTATTCAAGAAAAACAGTTGACTACATTAGGAGGAAATATCCGCGCTGTGGAGGTTAATGGTAGTTTTGACGATTGTCAGGAGATGGTTAAAACAGCTTTCTTAGACCAAGAGTTGAAAGATTGTAATTTAACTTCTGCCAATTCGATTAACGTGGCGCGTTGGTTGCCACAGATGTTTTACTATTTCTTTGCCTATAAAGCATTGAAAGGCAAAGGAAAACCGATAGTGGTTACTGTGCCAAGTGGTAATTTTGGTAATATCTGTGCGGGAATGTTAGCACAGCGAATGGGCTTGCCAATAGCACATTTTGTGGCGGCTACAAATATAAATGATACAGTGCCTCGTTTTATGAAAACGCAGGATTACAAGCCTAATAAAACACAAGAAACAATTTCAAATGCAATGGATGTAAGTAATCCGAGCAACTTTATTAGAATATTTGAGTTGTTTGAAAGGCAATATGGAAGCCTATCTAACGTTTTCTCTTCATATTCTTTTGATGATATGCAGACAAAAGCTACGTTGAAAAAGGTATATGAAGAGCGAGGGTATTTATTAGATCCTCACGGAGCTGTAGGGTATTTAGGACTAACACAGTTTATGGCGCAACACAAAGGATATACAGGGGTGTTTTTAGAAACTGCCCATCCTGTAAAATTCCCTGAAAGCATTGAGCAAACATTGGGTATTGAAATTCCTGTACCAGAGGCTCTAAAACCGTTAATGACAAAAGAAAAACAATCAGTTGTCATCAACACATACAATGAATTAAAGCAATACTTGTTAGAGTAGATTTCAGAATAAACATTTTTTAGCAGTAAAAAAGGGCGAAGTAATTCGCCCTTTTTTTGTTTTATGAAACTCTACAACGTTGTAGTGTATCGTATTTCTTATCAAGGTTCTCTTTTTTCAAGTTTATATGGCGTTGCACTGCATACGCCATTACATATATCGATTATATAATCTGAATTTTATATTCATATAAATACAACATCTCCAAAACATTTTAATAATACATTTCTTTTCAAAACCTTCCTTTTTCCTATATTCGCGAAAACGATATATATGATTACAGCAGACTTCTCAGATTTAGGTTTTACCTTTTGTGGTAAAGAATTATCTTTTCCTTTTCACATTGACGAATTACACGCATTATTAGGAAACTCCGAATTGTTTACTGGGGAGTACAACGATGTATATATATGGAATTTTTTGGGTATTCGCGCCTTTTCAAAAGTTGACCAATTGGTAGATGCATTAGAATTAACTTGCCAAATAGATGACTACGAAGGAGCTATTCAATCTACATTTACAGGACAATTGAGTATGAAAGGTGAGGCAGACCCCGTAAAATACTATAACGAACACACAGCAGAGCGCGTTAAATTGTGGGACACCGACACTTCAGGTGCTTTTGTATTTAATGATACTTCAGTTTGGTACAGCTTGCGCGATGGATATTTGTATGCATTAAGTATTCAACAATACGTGAAACAAGAAGTGCCAGTAGTTGAGTTATTGCCAATGGATGAGGGATATGAGTATTTACAAGCAGTTTGGAGCGATTGGTTGACGGGGATCAGCAAGGTGGTGAAGAGTGATAATAAATACTACAACCTGACACATGGGATTACAAAAGAGCAGTTTGACCAAGTAAGCGAAGAACTGGAAGGAGTTGTGTTACCTGCGGTTTTAGTGAACTTTTACAAAGCGAATAATGTAAAGTGGAATGCTGTTACTTCGGCGTTTAGCCTACATGCAAATGGATGGGATTACGACTTACTGCCGTTTGACCGTATTGGTGATGCATGGGAAAATGTGAACGGACTATTAGGCGATGAGGATGTAGATGTAGACCTATTAGCTAAATACTCCGATAAAGTTAAAGCCACAGGATATGCTAATCCTAAGTGGATTCCGTTTGCAGAAGGTCGTAATGGTGATTTTCTTTTAATAGACACTGATCCGTCTGACAAAGGCGATTACGGACAAATAGTTGAACTACAAAACGAAGCGTGGGAACGTACGGTTGTTGCTGGTTCTTTAGAAGAGTTGATTTACAGAGAAATAGGCTCACTCGAACAAGGAGGAACAGAAAAGTATATGTTTATCGTAGAGCACGGTGCTTTTTAGAGATTACAAGTCGTTTCTTAATATTCTTACCATTTATCGACTGCTATTGAAATAAATTGGGTAATTTTAGAATTACACCAATAGACTACTTATGCCTACTACTATTCACAAAGGGCGATATACTAACAATAGTGATATCATCTGTACATTTGATGGAAAAAACCTCTATAAAGGCCGTTATAACAATATGAGCGATCAGCTTTTTTTGTTTGATGGGAAGCATATTTACAAAGGGCGTTATACCAATATGAGTGATGTACTCTATACGTATGACGGAAAGCATCTTTATAAAGGAAGATATACCAATATGAGTGATATTTTGTACACTTTTGATGGAAAGCATATTTATAAAGGGCGCTATAACAATATGAGTGATATTCTCTATACTTTTGATGGGAAACACCTCTATAAAGGAAGATATACGAATATGAGTGATATTTTATACACTGTAGATGGTAGTTTTCCAATGCCACTTTGGATAGTAGTGATTTAGCATAACAACCTTACAAAATATAAATAAATGACAACAGACCAATTTCAGGCAATTATTCTGCTTTTGGACAATCTATTCTTAAGCCCTAAGAAGTATTCACGCACTTCATTTGCTGACGCTTTAGAGGATAAAGGATTACCTTTTAAACCAAGTTTTATCACTAAAGTACTGAGTAAAACCCGCGATTTAGGAATCAATATCGTACATAGTCATCTTGAAGGATGTTATCAGTTAGATACAGATGACAACCAAGAAGAAATGCTGTTGAACTACCAAAATATAAAGAACATCATTAGTTTGGAACAATTTAGCCAAAAGGTGTTAGACGATCCTATTTTATTTCGCTATGTACAGTTTGGACATCGCGTTAGAGGGAAAGGTTATGCCTATTTGCCCCTTTGTTTGGAGGCAATTTTGACCAAGCGAAAATTGCAAATTGTCTACGAATCGTTTAAAGATGACAAACCGACTACTTATATTATAGAACCATTATTTGTCAAGGAATATCTCAATCGTTGGTACATTATTACAAGAACGTTAGCCAATCGTGATCACAATATTTTTGCTTTAGACCGCATTCACGACTTAGAGATTACTCAAAAGGAGTTTACGCTGACAGAAGTAGATAGCTTTGCGATGTTTGACAATACGATTGGTATTGACCAACGCGGAGAAATTAGCTATGTGCGCTTGAAGTGTGATCAAAGTGCAATTAACTACATACGCACTTTGCCTTGGCACGACTCGTTCAAAGAGGAAGAAATAACCGCTGACTACATGATATTCTCTA
Source organism: Myroides sp. C1519 (assembly GCF_038039755.1). Classification (NCBI taxonomy): domain Bacteria; kingdom Pseudomonadati; phylum Bacteroidota; class Flavobacteriia; order Flavobacteriales; family Flavobacteriaceae; genus Myroides; species Myroides sp. C1519. Next base: position 23,070 of record NZ_JBBPHM010000008.1, on the reverse strand, counting down.
TTACAGTTAGGTTAAATCACGAATTAGAAAGTTTACTCATTTCGTACGGAAGCGCGATTGAAGTGTTAGAACCTGTAGAGTTGCGCACCAACATTAAAAATAAACTGCAAAAAGCCTTGAATAGATACGTTTAGTTATAGATGTTTCGCTTTACAACATTGACTGTGTTATTTTAGAAATATGAGAGAAACGGAGTTGTTTTCTCAATGGAAATTATAAACAATTGAAGCAGTTAATTATGAGTAATACAGCATTAAACCAGAAACGTACAAAAACAATAGTAGAGAGTAAATACTTTGCAACAAAGCAAGCGTTTGAAAGTTGTTGTGATGTTGTGCAAAAGAATGTAGAGAACGGAGCGATAAGCGTTGGGAGTGTTGATCTTGCGGCATTTTTGAAAAAAATAAAAGCCTTGCATTCTACACTTGAGTTCAGCAATAGTAAATCACCTAAAGCTATTTTAGTAGATAGAATGACGTTTTACACTGCTTTAGACGTGCCACACAATCCAGATGCGCAAGCAATTGTATTTTTATACGAAAATGAAGACAAAACTTACTATATAGCGTTGGAGTAAGCATAGAAAAACACATTAAAAGAAAAGAATTGCACATACAAAAAACCTTAGTTTATTTTCACGGGTATGGTTCAAACAGACAATCGCGTAAATTTCTAAACCTTCAATCAGCAATGAAAGAGGTTGAAATGATTGCCTTTGAGTGGACTCCCGATACCAATTTTAAAGACTATATGAACATTGCTTTTGCAGCCGTTGCCAACACACAAGAGGTAATCGTTGTAGGAGATTCAGCAGGAGCAAACTTTGCTTATCAGTTGAGAGAAATGCGTCAAACACACGGTTTAAAGACGATATTAGTCTTAACGAGTCCGCTTTTGAACTATACAAACCAACTTCGCGTCCCCGTTCCAATTACCGATAATTTACAAAATGCATTGGTTGTTATTCCACAAGTTAGCGATGCCTTGCTATTGTTAGCTAAAAACGATGAAGTACTTGACTTCACCCAATATGATATTTATAATCAACCAAATACCGTTGTGGTTTATGTTGACGATAACCATCAATTAGAGCGTTTTGAAGCCTATATAGGGTATATAAAAGCTTATATAGGAGAACAGGAAACCCACTAATTACGTGTTGAAATTCAGTAGTTGCTGTAAATAAACTCCCTTCAAAAGCTTAAAACCCTTGATATCTGTTGTAACTTTGCCTATTAATAGAAAAGTAAAATTAATTCACATAGATATGATTAATTATCAAGATATAATGGAAAGAGTAAAAGCTGTTGGCGACAAAGTTTTTTACATTCCAATGACAGAAGCAGAGGTTGCGAATTTAGAACAAGAAGTAGGAATTGCATTTCCAGCATATTACCGTGACTTTTTGTTGACTTTCGGAATGCAACAAGATTTCGTTCAAGGGTTATTTACAGACGTTAGCGATTTCTTAGAACAAAATTCGTACTTACAAGAAGCTGTGCCAAATTATTTGATGATTGGTGATAATGGAGGAGAGGATTATTGGATTTTACGTACGGAGAAGGTGAATAGTCAGCGTATATTCAATTGGGTTGACGATGAGATTGAGAAAACAGATTTCACATTTGAAGAGTTAATTACGTACGCTTTACAACAATTAGAAGACGAAGATGTAGTGTCATTAGACAATTCAGAAAAAAGTTGGTGTGTACAATTTGCTATTACAACAAAAGACGAAGAAGCGTTATACCAAGTGTTGCCGTTAAAGTTGACAAGTAAATGGACATTGTCAGAACAATCAGAAGCAGGAGTAGACGAATACATTGCACAAGCCGTTTTAAATGGAGAAGCAATTGAGATGAGTCGCTTAACTTACGGTTCAGGAAGTACACCAACGTATTTTATTGACTATAAAGAAAGTTTAGACAGCGTTAAAAAACAAGGTCAAATCAAACAATGGACTACAGCGTTAGAAGCTAAATTTCCGGAGTTTAATTTAGTTGACTATGGCGTATTGCCAACAAGTTTTGAGATGTAATCAATCTTAATTATAAAAGATATATAGAAGCACTGTTTATAGCAGTGCTTTTTTTGTGCCTAATGGTTTCGTTGTAGAATAATTTTGTGTTTTTAAGTACATAGAAAGATGTAGTATGTGAGTTTGTTTAAATAAATGAATTACAGTGATTTAATAAAAATAACAATCGCATAATATGCTATTTACGAAAATAAGAAACAGCGTTATAAAAAAAACAATACGATGAACCATAGTTTGTAAAAAATACCGTAAAAAGATAAAAAGTACCACTTTTTTAGTGTTTCAAAGTAAGGTAATGCAGTTCAAACCCTTACTGGATAAGGGATTCAGGATATTGGAAAAGCATTTGTTCGGGTGTTGTTCGGGAATTGTTCGAGTGAGCTTCGGAAAAAGGGGGGCTTTTCCGAACAATGGTATTTTAATCCTTGATTAATCCTCGGATTGAACACTATTTTGTGTTTTGAAAACCAGTAAAATTTTTGAAAAAAAGTAGAAATACGACCCTGTTTTTAGTCGCAAATAGTGAATTAATTCTTAGAGTTGAATTTAAGCACTTATAATAGTTTTTTATAATTATCACACTGTGTGTGAGTATGATATAGTGTAAATATAAGAAAAAAGGATGGAAATAATAAAAATATCTTCTTCCTTTTCTTCGTGTTGCACTTAGCAACATTGCCTAAATTATCTTTGTTCTATAACCCAAAAGATAGTTGTTATGGATATTCAACGATTAGTTAGCCATGTGTGGCAGAATAGCGAAATATTAGGTATTCCGGAAGTTGTGAAGCAGCGCAAGTACTGTTTTTGTGCTAACGACAAACAAAAAGATATATTGGTGTTGGGGTTAAATCCAACTTACAATGATTCTTCAATTCCTGGACCTGTTAAGTTTACTTATCGCAAGAATCCAACCACAGAATATAAATACAATCCTTACTTCACAAGGGTTACTGATATGTTGCAGTCAGCAGATTCTCAGCTTGATTTTGCACCTCACATCGCTTATACCGACCTGTTTTATCATCGTGAAAACAATAGCTTAGACTTGTTGCAAGTATTGTTAGATGATTTAGATGGTCGTATCTTTTTGATAGATCAATTAAATGTTACCCAAAAGTTAATCGAGGAGGTTATTAAACCTAAAGTTATAATTGCCAGTAATTGGACTGTAGCTCTTTTTATGGGGTTTTATGGGATGAATGCTGATTCTCCTTGGTATGGCTACGATTTTGAGTTTGTAGAATACACGAAGAGTGGGCACAAGGTTTATCAGATCAAAGGGATTGTTACTGACGATGCATTAATGGATGATTTTGTAAAGACAACCAATTTAGTGGGCACCTATTTTATCTGTAATCCCTATTTGAGTAGTGGCGAGTTTTCAGCTAATACCCTAACAGCGGAGGATATTGCGGTTTATTGTAAGGATTTGAATCAACAGATTGAGCGTGAGGAGACTTTTAATGAAATTCAGAGTGGACTTTTTGACGATTTGTACGATGTTATAGTATGTGCAAGTTTTCCAGATTTATACATTGGTTATTTTGATACAGGTGAAGCAGAACAAGAGGAGCATCGCCCGGAGGATATTGTTCTTTTAAAGAAATTATTGTTGTTTAGAGATTTGCCCGTGCCAGAGGTTGCGAAGTATATTTTTGCTGATTTAGCAAACGAAAAGGTGCTTAAAGAACAAGATATTTCTGAGTTGAGTAGTGCTACATTTTGTGCTGATGTTTTGTGGAATGATACTTTAGCGCTTAAGGAAGTAACGGGTTTACAGGAGGCGGATATTATTGCTTTGTCGGCTGACTTCTTTACAGAGCCAATTGAGTTATTAGCGGATAGATGGTTTGTGATTAGTAAGCAATGGGATGAGTTTATGCTTAATCCGTTAGAGGAGTGGTTTGTTGGAAAGGTTTATGTGGAGAGGGGGTAGTTTACTCAGAGAATGTGGTGTTTGGAGTAATTTTTGATGAGTGAAAGGATATAAATGAGTATATTCAAATAGAATTCTATATATACGGACATACATTGTTGGTATTTGGTAAGTAACTAATTAAATAATTTAAAGATGATATTTAAAGAAATAGCTAATTATAATTTTGATACTGTTTCAAAAGGTAAAGCAAAAAATGTAGATGAATTTATTGAAAAAATCGTAAAAAATCAGTTTGAAGAAAGCAAGGATACAATTATTGAAATTCATAAAACGCTCATGAAATATGTGGAACAAGCAAGTAGTACTTATTTTTTAAGGCTTTATGGGGCATTTACTAAAGATAAATATGATTTGCTTCGTAGAGGTTTTTTAAGTGAATATGCATGCGGTAATAAGATGGTTTTTTGTGACAATACATTTTCTATGTTATTTACAGGAGCAAAGTTGAGTAATAAAGCTTATACTGTAGAGGACTTAAATAAGTTGTTTTCTGGAAAAGAATTAATTTGTTCGTTTGGAGTTACAACTAAGGAAAGGGAATTAATTTTTTATGATAATAAGAATGCGCCAAAAGTTGATTTAAATTCAAGAGGTTGGTATTTAGCTCATTTAAATCCTGTTGGGAAAAGTTATAGTTCGCTTAAAGAAAAATCTAAATTAAAAGAAGTTTTCATAAATCCTGACAGAAAAGAATGGAATAGTGATTCGAAAGTTCGTCAAGTTAAAAGTTCAATTCCAGCAAGTGAATTAGAGCTATTAAAAGCACATTTTTTACGATTAGTACATCCTTTAAATTCTTTTTTAGTTCCTAAAAGAACACAATTATTGTATGAAGGGAAAAATTTTGGAGAAGAAGATGAATTATTATACAAGGTTCAAAATTTAGTAAAAAATATGTTTCCAGTAGAATATGGTGAATTTTGTAAGTTAGCAATGGTATCTGAACTTGAGAGGGGTGAAAAAAGTGACATAGCAGAAATCGAATGGAAAAATGGGAAATATGAAAAATCGAAGAAAATAGTAGAAAAAAGCGTTAAATTATTAACTAAACAGAATACAAAGAATATTGATATGGTGATAGAAGATATAGATAATATTAGTGATGGAAGAAACGAAGTATTAGAAGATAATTTGAAGTCTGTAGGGTTGCGAACATTTACATTTTTTATGTTTGAAGTCTTTACTGAAAATAAAAATGCTTCAATTGAAGATGTGGAATTAAAATATGGTGAAAAATATTCACAAGAAAATGGAAAAGTATTTAAAGGTTCAAGTAAAAAAACGCATATAAGTGTGAGTAAAAGGATTTTTGAGAATGGATTAGAGTATGAAGCTTTAAAAATAATCAGAGATAGTAAAGCTAATGCTGATGTTAAAGAAAAAGCTAATAAATTATTAGGAAGATTATAATATATACAGAAAGAGAGAACCGATAGTAAAACACTATCGGTTTTTTAATTTATTATTAAAATCATTTACCTTAATTTAGTAAGCTATTCCAATAGAAGGAATATTTATGACCTTAACATCCCATCAGAAAGTAATGCAACAAGGAATATATGAAGGCTTGATTACACAAGCATTAGCAAACAAGCTACAACAATTAAATCAAGATAAATATTATATAGCGAGTAAGCAATTAGATTTAGAAGAGGCAACTTTCTATTTAACGCAACACTTCTCTAAAGCTATGGAGAATGCTTTTGATGTAATTAAAGGAATTAAAAAGGAGTCATTACTTTCTCATCAAATTGAAATTGTAAACAAGCTATTGACTTATTTGCATAAGGAAATAGAAACGTATGATTTTACAGAAGATATACTAACAGCAGAAGGAAGTATATTGACAGGAGTATTAGATAAGATAAATACCGATTATTCAGATTTGTCTCTACGATTAAAGCAAATTACTCCAGTTTCAAGATTAACACAGAGTGAATTATTTACTGGAGGTAATCTTGGCTTATCGTTGGATGGTGAGTTGAAAAAAGAAATTCTTTCCTCAGATCGTGTTGACCTGTTAGTTTCATTTATCAAGTGGAAAGCTATTGTTTTATTAAGACCAGCATTAGAGGAATTTACTCGTAATGGTGGGCAATTGCGAGTTATTACTACTACTTATATGGGCGCTACGGATGCTAAAGCTATTAAGGAATTAGCTGAATTGCCTAATACAACAGTAAAGGTGTCTTTTAATACAGGTAACGAACGTTTGCATGCTAAGGCATATTTGTTTTATAGAAAGACTGGATTTCATACTGCATATATAGGTTCTTCTAACTTTTCACGAACTGCTTTGACTGATGGATTGGAGTGGAATGTAAAAGTTACAACGACTGAAATACCTCACATCATTGACAAATTTCAGAAAACTTTTGATACTTATTGGAATAATGAAGAATTTGAAGTCTATAAAGGAGATGAAGATTATGAGAAGGTAGATAGTGCTTTAAAGCGTAGTAAAATAGGCAAAAGTGATCAACAAGAAAACATTGCCTTTTTTGACATCAAACCTTATTATTACCAAAAGGATATTTTGGAAAAACTACGTGTAGAACGCTCTACGCATCAATCTTATAAGAATTTAGTTGTTGCTGCCACAGGCACCGGTAAAACTATGATTGCTGCATTTGATTTTAAAAGTTATTACAGTGAGAATCCAAATACTAAGATGTTATTTATAGCTCATAGAATAGATATTTTAAAGCAAGCACGTACAACTTTTAGACAAGTATTAAGAGACCAAAATTTTGGTGAATTATTAGGTGATGGATATACTGTTCAAAATAAACGTTTTGTTTTTGCTACTATTCAAACACTTTATAATAGTATTGAAAAAGGAGAAATAGCTTCAAACTACTATGATTATGTTGTTTTTGATGAGGTACATCATGCAAAAGCAAGCACATATCAATCTGTAATAAAATATTTGACACCTACTATATTATTGGGATTAACGGCAACTCCTGAACGTATGGATGGAGGTAATATTTTAGAAGATTTTAATTTCCGAATAGCAGCAGAGATTCGCTTACCAGATGCTTTAAATAATAAATTACTTTGTCCTTTTCAGTATTTTGCTATATCTGATAGTATTGATTTAACAAATGTTGTTTGGAAAAATGGTAAGTATGATATCGCAGAGTTGACTAATATTTATACTGCAAATGATATCCGTGTTGGAGAGATTTTATCTAATATAGATAAATATACACAAGGTGTAAAATCAGTTACAGCTCTTGGATTTTGTGTAAGCAAAGCACATGCAGAGTTTATGCATAATAAATTTCAGGCAAAGGGAATTAAATCTGCATATTTGACATCAGATAATAGTAGTCAAAGAGAAGAATTAATAGAAAAGTTAAGAAGAAAAGAGATAAATTATTTATTCGTAGTTGATATATTCAATGAAGGTATTGATGTACCTGAGATAGATACCGTTCTTTTTTTAAGGCCAACAGAAAGCTTGACAATTTTCTTACAGCAGTTAGGAAGAGGTTTAAGATTGAATGAAAATAAAGAAGTTTTATCTGTACTTGATTTTGTTGGGAATGCCCGATCAGAATATGATTTTGAGAATAAATTTAGAGCATTAGTAGGCAAGACAAATACTACAGTATTACAAGAAATAGAACAAGAGTTTCCTCATTTACCTCTGGGATGCTCTATTATTTTAGAGAAGCAAGCAAAAGAATATATTCTAAATAATATTAGCCAGGCGATAAACTTAAATAGAAGAAAGCTATTGCAAAAAATTAGACAGTTTGGTGAACATACAAATAAACCATTAACTCTTACTAACTTTCTGGAGTTTTATAATATTGAATTAAAAATGTTATATAAGACAGATCTTTTTTCTGTGTTATGTAAAGAAGCTATTGGAGGTGAAATAGAAGAGCTTAATTTAGATAGATATAGAAGTATGTTTAAAAATAAATGGAACGTAACAGAATCTTTCTCGTACTTTTCATTTATTATGAGATTGATTGCTGTTGATTTTAATTATAATGCGCTACCTCAAACGGATGAAAATTATTACATGGCTCTAATGCTTCATTATGATTTCTGGCGAGATAATAAAGTGTCTTTTAGTATTCAGGAATCTATGAATATAATCGGTCAGAATAAGATGATGCTTAATGAAATGGCGGCTTATTTAGAGTATAAAATATCTAATATTAGTTTTGAGGAGAAACCTGTTGTAGGATTAACTTATACACTGCCTCTTAAAATACACGCACGTTATACAAGGGATCAGATATTAGCCGCTTTTAGGTTAAGTACAATTGATAAAAAGAGTTCGAGTAGAGAAGGTGTCGCTGAAAATAAGGAATTAAATACAGAGTTACTATTTGTAAATCTACAAAAGAGTGAAGAGGACTTCTCGCCAACTACAATGTATGATGATTATGCAATTAATGAAAGCTTATTTCATTGGCAGTCTCAAAACAATACAGCTGATACTTCTCCAAAGGGAGTTTCTTATATAGAACAAATACAGAAAGAAAAAAAGATTGCATTATTTGTTAGAGAAGGGAAGAATGATATGTATAAAAATACGCAAGGTTATGTATTTTTAGGACTTGTGAACTTTAAAGATTACTATGGATCTAAACCTATGTCTATTACTTGGAAGTTAGAGGAGCCTATCCCTAATTATATGTGGAAAGAGGTTTTAAAACTAAGAATCGGTTAACGCCTACCTTTAATTAAGAAAATACATCTCTTAATTACAATACATAACCCACAAAACAAAAACAGCCACTCAATCGAGTGGCTGTTTTGTTATTTCTTAGCAACGTTATTTAAAAACATTTGCTTTACTTTTTGTAAGTCATAGCTCTTTTCTGATTCTAACTCACCAGAACCGATGATTTTTGTTACTTCTCCCTCTCCATTGATAACAAAGAAGAACGGATAGCCTAATTTCTTACCATTTGGAGCGTATTTCTCAAATACCTCTGTGTTCTTGTTCTTTGTAGAGTAATTTAAGTGGTAGTATAAGTAATTTGCATCTACAACAGCCTTCAACTCCTCATTTTTTTGAACGAAGTCGTTAAATCGCAAACACCAAATACACCAGTTTCCTCCAGCTTGTACAAATACATTCTTACCTTCAACCTTTGCTTTAGCTACTAATTCATTGATTTTTGCTTGTGCATCTTCCTCTTCGTTATAAGGCTTTGCAAGTTGTTCTTTCTCTTCATTTACCTGTTGCTGCTTAGCTTCAGTACTATCAACTGCTGTTGTAGTTGTTTCCGTTTCCGTTTTTTCTACTTCTGCTTCTTTCTTACAACTTGTAAGTGATAAAAATGCAGTCAGTAATATAGATGATATGATAAGTTTTTTCATAATTAAGATTGAATTATATATTGTTTGATGCTGTGAATGTAATAAAATAATTTAAAAATGGCGTTCTTTAGTATTGTTTTTTTGCCTATTATTCATATTTACAAATATTAATCAATTAGTCATTAAATGGTACTAACTGTTCTGATATTTCATTTTAAACAACTGTAAATGAGTGTTTTGTTTGTTTTTTGTGGTAAAATGAGATTTAAAAAGGATGAGATTTATAATGACATAAATATTTGATTTGTTTTATTCTACAGATTTTTATCGTAAGCACTTTTTTATAAAATTAAGTGAATATATACGTTATTTCCATTATGCAGATTACCTTTGTAAACTTTGACAGTAAAAGCAAATATTAGATAGTGTTATGAGAATTATTCCCTGTAAAGAAGGAGACTTCTATGAAGATGAGATAAAGGACTTTTTATTGATTAATGGCAAGCAACTAACGACGGAGATTCAGTTAGCAGTGCAACCGTTTTTGGTAATGACAGAGGAGTATAACGTCTTGTTAGATGTTGGTCTTGGATATAATGAGAACGGAGAGTATATCATAGATGCTATTTTAGCAAAAGAAGGACTAACTCCTCTAACTATAGACCGCATTTACTTATCACATTTACACAAAGATCATATTAATGGTTTGTTAGTAGAAACTGATGCGGGATATGAATGTCGCTATCCTAATGCGGATATTTATATTCAACGCCGCGAAGCAGAGTTTGCTATAAGACAACAAGATGATATTTCTTTTGATTACGATATTTTAGAGGAAGTATTAGATTTACCTAATATAGTGTGGATGGATGATGATCAAGGCCGTTTAGATGATTATATCACCTATGAGGTTGTTGGAGGACATTCTCCTTATATGCAAGTGTTTTGGATGAAGGATGGTAAGCATACGTACTTTTACGGTGCAGATAATTTGCCAAAGCGAAATTACTTAGACTTTGATATTGCATTTAAGAGTGATTACGATGGTAAACGAGCTATGCAGTTACGCCAAGATTGGAAAGTACGTGCAAAGGAAGAACAATGGATTGTATTGTTTTACCACGATATGGATATGACGAGTTATTCGTTTGAAATAGATAAGTAAAAAGAAAGCGCTAACAATACTGTTGGCGCTTTTTTTTAATCCTAAAAAAGGGACATGATTAATGTGATCATATACCTGATTACAGCAGTTAATAAAGTAATCATAATAGTAGTTTTAGGTTAGTTTATATTTATGAATAGTATCTTCTATGTTTTTCCGTATTAATGGTCTGATTGTAAAGGTAGTAATAAAGGTGCATAGTGCGAAAACCAATATTAAAAAACTGTATAAAATAGTTTGAAAAAGCAATGAACTATTTTCTGTAGTGCGATATAATTCAGTCAAAAAAGGTGTAAACATTCCTCCTATAATAGGGAGACCGAATCCTTGTATCGCAATAGAAGAAATAAGGAACTTCTTGTTTGTGATTTTACACAATTTACGGATAGCGTAATGCCACTGTATCCCAAGGAGTACATATAGTAGAAAGGTTATTATCAGTAAACTGCTATATATTTCAGTAGCACTGTTAGGAAATACTTTACCTATTAAGCATAACAGTAAAAATAAGGCAGTGGTCAATACAATTCTCGGAAAGGTAAAAAAGCCAAGTAATGTTTTAAATAGCAGCTTTATATAACTCCCCGTTAGTCGTTTTGTCTTTTCTTCTATAATATCAGAGAAGCCATACACGCCAAACTTCTTGAACTCAATTTGTAAGGCATTATCAAAAGTGATATTGTTGTCAATAGTCCACTGTTGCTCAATACCATTTGCCAAGTGATCCACTAACTCCAATTCTACGTCATAGTGTTCAACATAGTGCTTTTTCACAAAAAGGTGAATCTGCTGTACTTGTTTTTCTGTTAGTTGTGTCATAAGCTGAGGTGTTAGGCAGTTAATTTCTTTTTTAAGACTTCTCTTTCGTTGTTAATCGTTGGATAAATTACAGAAACACTAATAAAATACCATAGTATAATAAATAGCATTGCTGAAGCAACTAACCAGGTTTGACGATGGAATATCGAGATAACCATTCTAAAGTAAACGAAAAAGATAATGGTAGGGAAAGCAATAAATTGAAACTTTACTTTGTCTAATATCCACTTTCTACCTTCACTTTTATTTCTTCGTTTGGTTTTAATGACATCAATGCTTGCCCATATAATATTAAATACAAGTGTTGATAGAATAAATATATCTGCTATATCTCGCGTGTGTATAAAAGTTGCTGTATACTTTAGTAAAGCATAGATAACACTATACAATGCCATTGATACAACTATTCTATGCCATTTGAAATAGCATTTAATATCCTTTAAGAGATTCTTTATGTATTGCAATGTTAAAGATTGTGCTTTTAACTCAACTACATCAGAGAAGCCATACACGCCAAACTTCTTGAACTCTATTTGTAGAGCATTGTCAAAAGTGATATTGTTGTCAATAGCCCACTGTTGCTCAATGCCATTAGCCAAGTGATCTACTAACTCCAATTCTACGTCATAGTGTTCAACATAGTGCTTTTTCACAAAAAGGTGAATCTGCTGTACTTGCTGTTCTGTTAGTTGTGTCATAAGCTGAGGTGTTATGTGATTTTTAATATATTTTCTTTTTCTTTTTTGTATCGAGGATAAAGTACAAACCAGCATATATAGTTAGTTAGTGCTAGTAACGTAAAACAAAAAGCAAATACGATGTTATAAGCTAATGTATCAATTAAGTAAGTAAATTGCTGATAACGAGGAATTATACTAATAATTAAATATATAAATCCGCTTGTAGCATTTATAGAGGAAACTACACGTCTAAATGTTTCGTCGATTAAAAAACGTTGCTTAATATTTAATCTTTCATTGATTACTGGATTCTTATTGTTATTAGTTTGTAGTGTTATGTTTAAGAAATAAGGTGAACCTAATGCTAATACTAAGAATAGTAACGTAAAAAAAAGATTGTTTATTTTAGTAAGAAAAGCAAAGGCAGTTAATAAGAAAGCGATGGTTATTGTAATTTGTGGTAATCTAAAGAAAGATTGTATTTCCTTTAAAAACATTGTCTTATAAATACTGAAGTGCATTTTCTCATTTTCTTTCTTTATTTTTAAGAAGTTGTCCTTACCAAAATTATTGAACTGAATTTGAAATACTTGCTCAAATGATAATAGAGGCTCTTCATTCCAAAGTTCTTCAATACTACTAATTAGGTGATCAGTTAATTCCTCTGTTACCTCATAATAGTAAGCACCATTACTTTGAACTACTTTACGTATATAGTCTATTTGTCTATTTGTTAGTTGTATCATAATTAATAGCAATGTTGGTTTTTAATATATTATGTCAATTTTAGGTTGACGATATTCTGCATATTTCGGATAAAACTTTCCAGTTCCTCCATTTTATTATCTGTTTCCTTCACCCCAGACTCCGTAAGCTTATAATATTTACGCACACGGCCATCTACGCGTTCCATTTCAACATCTAAGAAACCATCTGCTTCCAATTTGTGTAGCGCAGGATATAGTGCTCCTTCTGTTAAACTCATTTCACCTGCGGTAACTTCTTTTACTTTTTGCGTAATCTCATAACCGTACATTCGCCCATTTTGCTCCAATAACTTCATTATAATTGCGCTGAGGCTTCCTTTGTATAATTGTTGTTGTTTTTTCATACTTAAGATTCTTATGTATGGCAAATATAGAAATAAAACTGATACATCAAATACTTAGGTATTGTTTTTAATCAATTATTATTGATGTAGGACATAGAGGTTTGTTAGCTATATCAAACAGGTTGAGTTGCTTAATTATTCTTGTTGTTAACTAAAATCAAGGAGTAGGAGGAAACATAAGGACACTATACATCACAACTGCTCGTAGTCAGAAAAAGAAATAAACGAATAAAAAAAGAGTAGAATAAACATTTCGATATACCTTTGCGTTTTGATAAAAAAATGGAAATAGACATATTATTCTACTTGTGTATTGTAGCTTTCTGTGCTGGTTTTATAGATGCCATTGCAGGAGGAGGTGGGTTAATACAAACCCCGTTAGGATTGGCATTACTACCCACTTATCCAGTATCGACTGTAATCGGGTCATTGAAGATTCCGGCTTTCTCAGGAACAGCAATGGCGGTAAGGCAGTATTTGAAAAAGGCTAAGATAAACTGGAAGTACTTCGGAATATTAGCAGCTATATCCTTTGGGAGTGCGTTTCTTGGTTCTTATACTTTGACAATCGTCAATAATGACTTTATGAAACCGCTCTTGTTTGGCATACTGTTGTTACTATGGGTGTTTACGTATGTGCGAAAAGACTTTGCAAGAAAAAGTATAAGTGCTGTAACAGACAAGAACAAGTATAAATACGGAATAATAATAGCTTTATTTGTGGGCTTTTACGATGGTTTCATTGGTCCGGCTACAGGAACATTCTTTATTATGGGGTTCATCTTTTTAGTTGGCTTTGATTTCTTTAAAGCCTCTGCTTATGCTAAGATGATTAACCTTGCTACCAATTTTGGAAGTATTTGTTTATTTATGTTGAAAGGACAGATTATATGGGAAATAGCAATTCCAATGGCGATATGTAATGGAGTAGGAGGATACTGTGGTGCTAAGTTGGCTATTTTGAAAGGACAACAATGGGTACGTTATATCTTCTTGTTTATTATGTTCGTTGCCATTTGTAGATTTGGTTATGAAGTATTTGAGTTTTAACTCCCACGAGTTATTCTTTTAATATAAAGCGAAAAGCCCTGACACCGTAGTGATCAGGGCTTTTCTAAAGTACAAAAAAGTTATTTTTAGTCTTCCATAGGAAGTTGATTTTCTATTAAATCTTGGTCTTTCTTACTCATAAATAATCGACCCATTTTATCTAAACCAAAGCGCATATAGATATCTCTTGTACGCCCAAAGTGGTGAAATAAAATATAGAGTAAAATACCCACTCCCGCGATGTTTATATAACCAAATAAGGTTTTGTTTGCAGCTAATACAGCGTTTACTTGCACTGCTTTTAAACTGATGCCATTATTAGGTCTAAACAGTAAGGCGTCGTCAAAATACACAGCCAAGTTGGTTAAACTTTGTAATTGTAGCTGGTATAGTACCCAATTGAATAAAGAAGAACAAATACCTAAAGAGATGAAGGTTCTCCATAAAAGGATGAAACCAATCAAGCTCAACAAGCTTGGAATATCTAATTTATCTAAAGCGTAATACCAGATTACGATAAACAATACTCCCATACCATAGCCTTTTAAGAACATTGGCAATAGCCAGCTTTCATAGTTGAACTCAGGAACCATTGAGAAGTACATAATTACTGTGTACATCATAAACGAGGCAAATCCAGAGAACGCAAGCATACGGATAGGTATCTGACGGCTAAACCACTTGTAGCATACTATTGCACCAACGAGTAAACCAGGAACCATCATTACGTTTAGTGAGGCGTTTGTCAAGGGGTTGTATCCCAAAACTCCCACTGCAAAGATGTTTTGTATATTGGTTGTAGCTAAGTACATTCCTAAAAAGAACAACATCAAGATAGCGTGTCTTACGTTATTTTTCTTAAATGCTTTAAGTGATAAGAATGGTCTTTTTAATAGTTGTTGTCTCAAAAAGAACAAGAATGCTAAAACGATAAAGGTAGCTGTGGCATACTTTATTTTATCAGAATTGAACCAAGCTTGTTGTTTTCCAAAGGATAGGATATACCCTAAGATGATAAACGAACTATTGTACAACAATACACTTAACCAGTCGATATAATAAAGGGGTACCTTTTTCATAAAGCGTTGGTTATGTTGGAAGATTACGCAGATTAAAGCAGTAATTAAACACATAGCAGCGTATTGTAAATATCCAAACTGCCAGTTGAGGTAGTATGAAACTTTAGCGATATGATAACCTGATAGCTGGGTAACCACTAGTACTCCAGAGTAAAAAATGCTGTAAAACAAACCTCTATTTCCTCCTTTACTCAAGAGGAACATTAAAGGAAGTAATACCTCCATCATCCCCAGCATTTTAAACATACCCACTAAGAACGAAGCTCCAATAATAACCTGTGGTTGGTGGGTTGTACCCATTATGGTAAACAGAAAAGCGATGCTCACCAAAGAAGTGATAAGTATCTCTTTAGTTCTGAATCTTGCTTTTATACGAATCACCAAGGGCATTACAGTTCCCATTCCTACTACGTTAGCATAGTTTGCCCACATATAGTATTCTGACATTGCCCCCGTACTACCCACTAAGTAGGTGATATTAGTAGTGTAAATTCCGCTTAAAGAAAAGAACACTAAGGCAATCAGGATAATCAGTAAGAGCATAACAGGTTTAGGAACCCAATTGTGAAATAATCCTTGATTATACATTTACTTTATATTTTTAATTAAAAACCAAAAAGGCGAGGGGATTATCCTTTTACTTGGATATTCATATTCATCCCTGCTCTTAGTCTTTCTACATCTTCTTTTTTATTAGCATCTGTAAACTCAATACGCACAGGAATACGCTGTTGAACTTTAACGAAATTCCCCGTTGAGTTATCTGTAGGCATACTTGAATATCTTGCTCCAGTTGCTGCTGAAATAGCTGTAACAACCCCTTCAAAACTTTGTCCTCTAAGCGCATCAGCACTCATATTAATTTTAGTTCCAATTTGAATATCTGGCATTTGTGACTCTAAGAAGTTAGCAGTAACCCATTTGTTGTTGTTTAAAACGATTGTTCCGATTTGCTGACTTGGGTTAAGCAATTGGCCTTCGTTGATTAATCTTCTCCCCATTGTACCATCATAAGGAGCAGTAATAACAGTGTAAGAAAGATTCAACTTAGCCATATCAAGCATTGCTTTAGTACGTTGAATATCTGCGTCATTTAAGGCTAAACGCGTTTGAACTTCAGAAACAGAAAGTTGCGTTGTACTTTTTTGTTTTGTCAAGGCCTCGTATCCTGCTTTAGCCGCTTGGTATTCTGTTTTTACTTGGTCATACTGTTGTTGTGTTACAGCTTCAGCCTCCAGTAAGTTTTTAAATCGGTTACTATTTTGCTCCGCATTCCACAATCTCGCTTTAGCTCCTTCTATATTAGAGTCAAAAACAGCAATATTGTTAGAAACCGTTTGAATAGCAGATGAGGTAACTTGCTTTGCCGCCAATGCACTTGCGTATGCAGCTTCTGCTTGTCCTACTTGCGTTAATATTTCGCGATTGTCAAGAATAACCAGTGTATCACCTTTCTTTACATTTTGGTGTTCAATGAATCTAATCTCTTTAATATATGCAGATACCCTTGTGTTAATCGGGTTTATAAATTCTTCAACCTGTGCAGATTCAGTATAATCTTTGTCGCCAATATGGAAGTACTTGGTCAATAACCAATAAAATGCCAAGGCGATAATCAGAAAAGTAGTTACATTAATGATAATGATCTTCGATTTCTTACCGATCTCTTGTTTGTGGTTAATCCCTGTATTGGAAGAAGCAGCAGCTGGTTTTTGAGTTTCCTGTACTTCTGGAGTTTCTATGTTGTCTTTATTTTCCATTTGTAATTGCAAACATTAATTAAAGTGTTCCTGTTGATTTGATTAAATTGTAGTATTGAAACAATACGTTTATCTGTGCATTAGCATATTGTAATTCCGCTTCTAACTTAGCATTTGTAGCATCAGTCATCTCGGCTTGAATTGCTAACTGGTTTAAATATTTAGCTTCAATAATGCGGTAGTTTTCTTGAGCTAAGTGTTGGCTCTTTTTCAATAGATTAGCGTTTTGAACAGCCTCTTGATATTTGGTATAAGCAGCATTCACACCCATTTCTATGTTTTGTAACAATAAGATAAGTGACTCGTCTGCTTGAGATTTGTGTATTTCTTCCAGTTTCACTTTTCCTTTTGTCTTGTATAGGTTGTCTAAGCTATAACTAAGAGAAACACCAACCTGCCAAGCATTAGAATACATATCCATTACAGGGTTTACCGTTGTTATAGGTCTTGTCATATTATATCCACCAACTGCGGCAAGTGCTGGGTATTTATCTGTTTTAGCCACTTCAATTTTCTTTTGTGCCAACTCTACGCTTTTCTGTGCCATAGCCAACATAGGGTGGTTTTCATAAGCCAATTGCAGATAGTAAGAAAAGTCACCTTCTAATGCTTTATTGTTTACATCACTCACTGGGATAAAGGCTGTATTCGGTTGTAATCCTAATGCAAACGCTAAGTTGTAGTTTAGAATAGCGGTATTGTTATTTACTACTAATAATGCTTGGTCAATGTTTTGCAAAGCCAATTCACCACGGATAACCTCGTTTCTGGTCATCATACCTTCTTTGTAAAAGCGAGTAACATTTTCTAAGCGAATATTAGCCAGTCTTTTATTGTTTTGGTAAACCTGTTCTTGATTTACCAATTTGTATATATCCAAGTAGTTAGATATTACAAGAAACTTAATAGCTTGCTGGTCCTTTTCGAAGTCGAGATTCGTCAGTTGCTCACGCATTTCAGACATTTCGATAGACTTGTTAATCAAACCACCTTTGTATAATAGCTCCGAAGCCTGTATAGCATAAGAATTTCCAAAATGTGGCATATCTTTTGTCATAACCTTACTGAAGTCCTTGTCTAATATCTGTACATCACCAATATAGGCAGCAGTAGCAGATGCTGTAAGGTTTGGAAGGCGTTGTTGTCTAACAACCTTCGTTTGCTGAGTAGCAAATTCTTTATTCTTTTCGTTAACTTTTAGTTGTTGGTGATTTTCAAGAGCAAGTTGTATAACTTCCTCAATAGTAAGTTCTTTTACTCCGTTTTGGGCATAAGAAATACCAGACGATAATAAAAGAGCACTTATTCCATAGAAGCATTTACGCAGGGAATATTTCATTTTCTCTAATCATTTTAAGAATGCAAAGTTAGGTCGTAGCTATACTTTGTAAAATGATTAAAAAACGGATAAAGATGTTTGAAAGTATTATTTTGTTTATTTGAACTGCGCGCGATATTGAGTCGGGCTAATGTTAAGATGTCTTTTAAAGAAGTGAGCAAAAGCGTATTGATCGCTAAATTTGAGTAATTCAGCAATTTCTCTGATTGGATTTGTTGTGCTTGACAATTGTGCTTTAGCCTCGTTTAGAATAAACTCGCCTATAATCTCGTTTGGAGTTTTATTTGTAATCTCTTTAACGACAGTGCTTAAATGACGTATAGATATACGGAGTTGATCTGCGTAGAACTGCACTGTTTTATCGCGTAAATAGTTTTCGGACACCAAAATAAGGAAGTTATAAGCTATAGCTTGTTGGGTTGTCATCTGACTTAAACTGTCGTGTTGTTTAGGAGAGGTAATACTAACAAGGTGATATAAAACAATATTAAAGTAGTTTTCTACAATCTCTCTTGCATACTCGATATTGTTGAAGTTTTTGATATAATAGTTAAGCATACGAATGTTTTGCCAGAACAATTCCAATTCTCCAGGAGTTGTAGTAAAGCTTCTTTTTAGCTGTCTTTTTAAGTTGTCATATACTTTAAGCTTGTTGAGTTTAAGTGCTATTTTTTGGATAAACTCCAAGTTGTAGCTTACTAATCTTAGCTCTATATCATCACTCATTTCAATGGTTTCGTACACGTATTTCTTGTCAAAAAGAATGATTGTATTTGCCGTTGCTTCAATTTCTGTAATCTGTTCTTTGAATAATAGACGACCCTTTTTTACAAATAAAATCGACGATCGAATAGGGCGATAAGGGTGACCAATAGGAACAATATCAAAGATAGTTTTCTCGTCATTTACTGCTACTTCTAAGAAGGGATTATTTGTATTTGAATCTGCGTTTTTCAAAGTAAGATGAATTGAAATTAAGTATTGCAAGTTACCAAAAAAAATGGGTAGGTTGACTTAATACATAATCCAATTCTCTTCCTTAATATTCAATTAGAATAAGATTTATGTATCCAATAACAAGATGTTTTTTGTGATTTATTCGTGTAAGTAAAGAGTCATATAAGGAGTGTTTAACAATAAATGAGTTTTTTTTAACAAAAAACAGTAAGTGGTAAGAAAAGTTCAAACCTTGTTTTTGGTTAAGTATGTGTTTTTTAATTGAATAATCTATCTTTTTTACTGTGAAATTTATTTTAGGATATGGTTATAAAGCTATGTATTTATTATATTTGCAGGCATTTTTAGAACGCAATATGTGCTATTGTAAAATTGGGTTAATAAAATAATTTCCAATGAGTTGTGTTTTTATGGAATTATCGAATTCTTAGTTAAATAGATGTTTTATTGGTAATATTTAAATATAAAATGCCTCTTGTAGAAAGGTTCTGTTGTGCAGGTCTTATATAAGTGATATTGTTAATTATTCATAAAATGTGATTTTACATAATTTAAATTGTGACTCAATGAGAATTGTGTGTCTTAAGGGTGAAAAAATAGAAATAGAATGTCTTATTTACTTTGTAATTATCGACATATAAAAGAGTAGAGCTCTATTGAATACAGATACCAATTTATGGGAAAGCAATTGGTATTAGGTATTAAAATAGTAAAGAGAAAAATAAGAATAACGGATTATTTTTCTTCTTTTAAAGATTAAAAAAAGTACTATTTGTACGAATGAAATTTTAAAATGGTGTTTTTACATTGAATGTAAAAATATTTAGAAGTTTCATTACTAAAAATGAGATTTTTTTGTAAACCGTTATAAATCAAAGCGTGCACTGCGTTTCATTTTATTGGGAAGTACATCTTTTTTACAAAATGAAACATATATAAAAGTGAATAGTGCAATCTTTGCATAAATAATTTGTGCGCGCGATATGAACTTATGTTTCAAAATCGCGAAGTACAGATAAATTGTAAAACTATACAATACTACACCTTATGAACAAAAGATTAATTTCTGCTGGCTTGCTAATGTCATCTCTTGCAATCAATGCGCAAGTAGGGGTTGGTACATCAACACCAAACAAATCTGCTGAGCTTACTGTAGCTTCAACAAATAGAGGTTTATTGATACCACAAGTGCCATTAAAGAACACTGCAGATAAGAGTACAATCACAAATGGTAATGTTGAAAGTTTACTTGTTTACGCAACTGTAAAGCAAGAGGATATTATTCCAGGATACCACTATTGGGATGCTAAACGTCAAGTTTGGAAACGCCTAACAGCGGACTCTGAAATTCCTGCGCTTGTTGTAAATCAATTTGAAAATATCTTGAATCTGGAAGGAGACAAGGTGAAAAATCTGATTAAGAATATCGTGAATAATACTACGGGAAATGTAGTGTATGAAGGAGATAAATTATACCACATAACAGAGGGTGGTAAAAAGGTTGAAATCAAACTTGGCGATATTGTTAAAGCAAATGAAACATTGACTGTTTTAGCTTACGATAAAGTTACTGGTGCTTTGACTTATTCTGATGAGAAAAAAGCTATCGTTACTGTTGATATCAAAGGGGCTGTTAAGTCTTTTGAAACTGTTAATAGTATCATCACAGATGAGGATAAAGGAACGATTACTTTTAAAGATGCAGCTGGTAATGTAAATGCTACTGTTAAGATTAAAGACCTTGTAAAAAAATACGAGACAGTGACTACTCTTGTGGATAACAAGAATGGTACTTATTTATACACGTCTGAAAATAATACACAAACTACAATCAATGTGCCTGCTGATGTAATTAATCAATTCAACAAAATCGTGAATAACGGTGATGTTTTAAAAGAGTTGGTTACTGTTTTAGGAGATACATATGTAGGAGGTAACGTTTACTATGACGGAGATAAGTTTCAATACGTTGATAATAGCGGAAAGAAACACAATGTTAGCCTTGAACAATTAGTAAAAGGAAAAGAAACTATTACAACTTTAGTACGTGAGAAAGCTGGTAAGTATGTTTATACTAATGAAGCTGGAGCTACATCTAATATTACTGTTGTAGGTGATGTTACTGAGGTAATCAAAGCTAAAACTGACCAAGACTTGTACAATGTGTTAAAAACATTTGTAGATGTTGAGGAAACATTGACACAATTAGTGTACAACGCATCAACTAAGAAATTGGTGTTTAGTGATGAAGATGATAAAGAGCACGAGATTGATGTAGATGCATTAGTGAAAAATAACCAATTTGTTTCTGTAGTTCGCGGTGGCGCTAATATCAATGTAGCTAAAGTTATCGATGGAAATACGATTACTTATACATTAGATGTTCCAACTGCAACTAAAGATGTTGCTGGGGTTGTAAAAGCTGGTAGCGGATTAGACGTTGATGCTAATGGGAACCTTAGTGTGAATTTAGAAACTGCATTAAATGGTAAGAATTTGAGTGGCGACAATATTATTGTTGTTACTGATGGTAAAGGTGCTGTTTTAAAAGAAACAAAATTAGCAGTAAATGAAAAGGCAATAAGCCTTGAGAATTTAGGAGGTTTGCTTAATCTGTCACAATTACATAAAGGTAATGCAGGTGATGTATTAGTTGTAGATGCAAAAGGTAATGTAGTATGGTCTGCAAAAGAGGCAATTACTACAAATACATTAGTATTAACAGGTTCTGATTTAGTTTCTACTGTAAACGGCATAGAGGTAACACAAAGCTTAAAAGACAAATTGTCTACTGAGATGCTTCAAAAAGGAGCTGTTACAGCCGATAAATTAGGAGCTACTGCTGCTGAAAAAGGAAAAGTTCCTGTGGTACAAGCAGACGGAACAGTGAAATATGAAAACATTGCTGCTTCTAATGTAGATGGAAAAACATTAGATTCTGCTAATGAGTTATTAACTGTATCTGATGGAGCTGGAGTTGTATTGAAAGATGTAACATTAACAGTGAACCAAGGGAAGTTTGATTTAGCTAAAATAGGAGGAGAGTTACAATTAACTCAAATCAAAAAAGGAAATAAAGGAGAAGTTTTAGTAACAGATAAAGATGGAAACGTTAGTTGGGCAAAACCAGAAAGCGATTTAATCAAAGAGATGGTTCAAAAGAACCAAACGGTTACTAAGATTGTTGATCATAATAATGGATCATTCACTTATTACAATGAAGCTGATTTTGATTTGAACGGCGAATTAAAAGCAAATGCGAAAGGATTGACTTTTGATGCCAATACATTGACAATTTCAGTGAAAGATGGTGTATATACATTCACAGATAAGTCGACTAAAGAGCCATTAGCTGTTATTGATACAAATGCGAGTTCAATTATTTTCAATGATATTAAAACGCAATTGGGAAGTACGAATGTACAAGGAGCAATTGAGAAGTTATTAGAGAAAATAGGTGCGGTTGAAAGTACGAAAGGAGAATTGAGCGGTACAGGTATCTTAATTAATGGCAAAGCAAGTTTAGTTGATTCTGTGTTAAAGAATATGGCGTTGTCTATAGAGGATGGTGCTATTACAACAGATAAGTTAGCAGCTGATGCTGTTACAACGGCTAAGATTGCTAAAGGAGCTGTAACAACAGATAAAGTTCAAGCTGGAGATAAGGGTACTGTTTTAATTACAGACAAGAACGGAAACGTTACTTGGGGTAATGAGAAAAATGAGGTATTGAAAGATATTGTTTCAGCAAATGAAACACTAACTGTGTTAGGATATGACAAGTCAACTAATGCGTTGAACTATAAAGATGAGAAGGGAAACACTTCAACATTAGACT
>NZ_JBBPHM010000007.1:0-127125 GCF_038039755.1 Myroides sp. C1519 | reverse complement strand
AACTCGCGACAACCAGCTTGGAAGGCTGGAGCTCTACCAACTGAGCTACTTCCGCTTTTGTGGATGCAAATATAAGGCTATTTTCAAACTTCTTGCAAGCATTTTTCAATATTTTTTTTCTAATGAATCAGATTTTCATTCCAACAAAGAAACAGACACCTCTTTCTAAGTTTCACTTTATTTACAGAATATTAAGAGCAAATAAAAAAATCAAAAAAACAAGTCATTCTTAAAACACTCTTAAAAACCTAATTAACAATATAATAGATAATAAATTAAAAATTATATCATTATCTTTGTAGTATATCTTTTCAACAAGCTTTTACTTTATAAAAAGACATTTTTTTTTGATTTTAAATTATTTTACTCTGAAATAATATTTTAAAAAAGTCACTTCCCTCCTTCATATATTGTGTTACAACTCGAATTTAAGTTAAGTATTCTTAGGGATTTCTTCGAGAAAAGCACCATTTTTCCGAAGCTCTCACAAATGATTCCCGAACAAGATCCGAACAAAGACACAAAGAAATCTACTATTAATCGCGTTTATCTTACTTGAAGTTTAGCACTAAGAACAGCAAATTACTTCCTTTTACTTCATTAAGTACAAATAAACTTATCTTAAAAATTTAACTTTCACTTAAGATATAAACATATATTAATCAATCAATTATAATTACTTTTACAACATATACAGCTCAAATGCTTTAAAATAGAATCAAAATCTATTATTAGATATTTTAATATATCTTTTAGTTTGTTTAGTTCGGTAATTACAAAACTAACACTATATTTGCACCTTAATTATGTAATATATAAGATGCAATACGATCAAAGATTAGTTGATTTATTTCAAGATTACTGTGCCCATCACGAGTTAGTATACCACTTTTCTCCATTGACAGCACAGATTTATACTTATATTATGTTTAATAACAATAGAGATGGTGTGACTTTTGATGAATTAGTTGAAAAACTAAACGCAAGTAAAAGTTCTGTTTCTACAAGTTTGAATCTATTGATATCAAACAATCAAATTGAACATTTTAATAAGATTGACGAACGCAAACGTTTTTTTAGGTTAAACCCTAATTATATAACGATAAGACTACAATTAATTAAAGACTTACTAGACAGAGAACAAATTCTAAGTTTGAAAATAAAAAACTACTTAGAAGAAGGAATGATTAATTCTAACAACTGTCAAGGGAAGATGAATTTATACATTGAACACTTAGAAGAAAGTATATCACAACTCACAAAAACAATTGAAAAACTAAAAAGTACAAATTAAGTTATTATATGAAACGTTATTTCTATACTACAGTTCTTGCAGCGCTTGCAATAAGCGTTACATCTTGTGGAAAAAAAGATCAGCAAGCTCCTGCACATGGCCCAATGCCATACAAAGTAATTGAAGTACCTACACAGAATGTTATAGGTTACAATACTTTTCCAACAACAATTCAAGGTAAAACTACAAGTAGTGTTAGAGCTAAAATTGCTGGATATATTCAGGAATTATATGTTGACGAAGGTTCTATCGTGAAAAAAGGACAACCTCTTTTCAGACTTGAAACAAATATGCTTAATGAAAGTGCTGATGCTGCTAAAGCTTCTGTCAGAACTGCTGAAGCTCAAGTAAGCGTTGCTCAAGTTAATGTTGATAAATTAACACCTCTTGTGCAAAAGGGAATTATCAGTGCTATTGAATTAAAAACTGCTGAGGCAAACTTAGCAAGTGCAAAAAGTCAATTAGCTGCTGCTAAAGCACAACACCAAAGCATTGTTGCAAATATTGATTACTCTATCATTAAAAGTCCTATTGACGGAATCGTTGGAGCTATCAATTACCGTGTTGGTTCTCTTGTTAGCCCAAGTGATCCAAATCCATTAACTATTGTTTCTGACGATAGCGAAATGTTTGCCTACTTCTCAATGAATGAAAAAGATTATTTCAACTTCTTGGAAAATATTCCTGGAAAATCATTGAAAGAAAAAGTAGCTAATTTACCTGAAGTTAAACTTGTGCTTGCAAACGGACAAACGTATGAAACACCTGGTAAAATTGAAACAATTACAGGGCAAATAAACACTGCTACTGGTACTGTTCAAGTACGTGCTCTTTTCCCAAATAGTGGGCATATTTTAAGCAACGGAAACAGCGGTAAATTATTAGTTCCTCAAGAACATAAAGATGTTGTGGTTGTTCCTGAATCTGCTACATTCGAGCAACAAGGACAAGTATATGTGTTTGCAGTGGTTAACGATACTGCTAAAGCAGCTAAAATCGAAGTTATTGATCGTGTAAACAAACTTGCTGTTGTTAAAGAAGGACTAAAACAAGGAGACAAAATTGTTGGTGCTGGTTTAGGTACATTAAGACCTGGAACTGCTATCACACCACAGCCAGTGAAATTTGAGTCTATTAATGAAAACATTCACACAACGTTTTAAACTATGTTAAAAACTTTTATTGAAAGACCTGTATTATCTACAGTAATTTCTATCTTAATAGTAATCTTAGGGGTGCTGGGACTATCAGCACTTCCTGTGACGCAATATCCTGATATTGCACCACCGACAGTTCAGATTGCTGCAGCTTATCCTGGAGCGAATGCTGAAACGGTGATGCAATCTGTGATTATCCCAATCGAAGAACAAGTGAATGGGGTTGAAAACATGGACTATATCACATCTACTGCAAGTAATGATGGTAGTGCAAGTATTCAAGTTGTATTTAAGCAAGGGGTTGATCCTGATATTGCTGCGGTAAACGTACAAAACCGTGTGGCTCGTGCTACACCTTTATTACCAGCAGAGGTAACTCGTTCTGGGGTAACTACTCAGAAACAGCAAACCAGTGCTTTAATGTTCTTGTCTTTCTATTCTACAAGTCCAAATTACGATGCTATCTACATTCAAAACTACATGAATATTAACGTTATTCCTGAGTTAAAACGTGTTAGTGGTGTTGGAGATGCACAAGCATTTGGATCGAGAAACTACTCGATGCGTATCTGGATTGACCCTGTAAAAATGAAGGCTTATAACTTAGTCCCTTCTGATGTTGTACGTGTATTAAACGAACAAAGTTTGGAGGCTACAGCTGGACAGTTAGGTGAAAATAACGGAGAGGCTTTCCAATATGTTATCAAATATAGTGGTAGATATAAAACACAAGAACAATATGAAAATATTGTTGTTAAGTCATTAAACAACGGACAAATCTTAAGATTAAAAGATGTTGCTAATATTGAATTAGGAGCTCAATCTTATGTAGGTAGTTCTGCTCTTGATGGACATCCTGCTGTTGCTATGGCAATTTACCAAACGCCTGGTTCTAACGCACAGGAAATTATTCAAGACTTACACGTACAATTAGAGCGATTAGGTAAAAACTTACCTGACGGTTTAGAGTACAAAGTATTGATGGATACAAACGAATTCTTAGATGCATCGATTAGTAAAGTGGTTCATACCTTAATTGAAGCATTTATCTTAGTATTCGTGGTAGTTTACATCTTCTTACAAGATATTAGATCTACATTAATTCCTCTTATTGCAGTTCCTGTGGCAATTGTAGGTACATTCTTCTTCTTGAATGTATTTGGATTCTCATTGAACTTACTTACGCTTTTCGCACTTGTACTGGCCATTGGTATTGTGGTGGATGATGCCATCGTTGTTGTCGAGGCCGTTCACGCGAAAATGGAAGAAACAGGCCAAGAAGCTTTAGACGCGAGTATCAATACAATGGGTGAGATTTCTGGAGCAATTATCTCGATTACTTTAGTAATGTCGGCGGTATTTATTCCTGTAACATTTATCTCAGGTCCTACAGGAGTATTCTACAAACAATTTGGTATTACCTTAATTGTGGCTATTATTATTTCTGCAGTAAATGCCTTGACATTGAGTCCTGCTTTATGTGCGGTTTTCTTAAAACAACACGGAAGTAAAGAAGGTAAAAAGAGAAACTTTATTCAACGTTTCTTTGATGCTTTCAACGTAGGATTTAACCGTCTAACACAAAAATATGGTAACTCATTCAAGTTCTTATTAAAACATAAATGGGTAACTTTCTTAATCCTTTTTGCTTGTATTGGACTTACATTCTATGCGTCTAAAACAATGCCTTCAGGATTCGTTCCTAATGAGGATAGAGGGTTTATTATGGGGAACATTGAACTACCTGCAGGTGCATCTCAAGACCGTGTAGTAAGTTTACAACAAGAGTTCTCTAAAATCGTTGAAAATATTCCAGGAGTTGATGGGGTAACCGTTGTATCTGGATTCTCTTTCATTAACGGACAAGGTTCTAACTACGGTATGGCGATGATTAAACTATTGCCTTTCGAAAAAAGAACTACACCAGAATTAGCTACTGATGTTGTAATTGGTAAATTATTTGGTATCGCTGCTACGCAGTTCCAAGATGCGAGAATGATTTTCTTCCAACCACCAAGTATCCCTGGTTTTGGTATGTCTTCTGGTTTTGAAATGAAATTATTAGATAAATCTGGAGGTGACTTAACGCACTTTGACGAAAAATCAAAAGAATACTTAGGTGCTTTAATGCAACGTCCTGAGATTTTATATGCACAATCTTCTTTCAATACGAACTATGCACAGTATGAATTAGATCTTAATATTCCAAGAGCAAAAGAATCTGGTGTATTAGTAAATGATATCTTCTCTGCATTACAAGGATATATTGGAGGTATTTATGCGGCTGACTTTACACGTTTTGGTAAACAATACCGTGTAATGGTTCAATCATTACCAGAATATCGTTCAGACGTAAATAGCTTAAGTGATATTTATGTAAGAACAGCAACAGGTGAAATGACTCCAATTACACAGTTCGTTAATTTGAAAAAAGTGTACGGACCACAGTCTATTAACCGTTACAACTTATTTACATCTTCAAACGTAGCTGGTGCTCCAAAACCTGGTTACAGTTCAGGAGATGCTATTAAAGCAATCCAAGAAGTTGCAGAACAAACTTTATCATCAAACTACAGTATTGACTTTACAGGTCTTACTCGTGAAGAGATTAACGCTGGTTCACAAACTATCATTATTTTCTTCTTATGTGTGGTATTCGTTTACTTCTTATTGGCTGCTCAATACGAAAGTTATTTATTGCCTTTTGCTGTAATTTTCTCTTTACCTACAGGTATTATGGGAGCTTTCATTGCTCAGAAATTTGCAGGATTAGAAAACAATATTTACTTCCAAATTGCCCTGGTCATGCTGGTTGGTCTTCTTGCGAAGAACGCCATTCTTATCGTTGAGTTTGCGGTTCAAAGACGTAAACATGGTGAATCAATTGCTGAATCAGCTATCAACGGTGCGAAAGCGCGTTTAAGACCAATTTTAATGACATCATTTGCCTTCATCTTAGGATTAATGCCATTGGTATTTGCAAAAGGTGTTGGTGATGTAGGAAACAGATCTATTGGTACTGGAGCTGCATTTGGTTTATTAATTGGTACTATCATTGGGGTATTCGTTATTCCTGTTTTATATGCAATATTCCAATATCTTCAAGAGAAAATTAAACCAATCAAATTTGAAGAGATTAAGCAAGGATAATATGAAAAAACAAACATTATATAGAGTATTACCGGTTGCGCTTTTAGCACTTACTATGCAGTCTTGTTTCGTTGCAAAAACGTATGATAGACCGGAAGTAATTGATGAGCAACAATACCGTTCTGATAAAATAACTCAAGACACTCTTTCTATGGCAAATATGTCATGGAAAGAGTTATTCTCTGACCCTATTTTAGTTGATTATATCGAGAAAGGATTAGAAAACAACTTAGATATTAGAATAGCATTACAAAATATTAATGCTGCTCAAGCATATATGCAACAAGGGAAATGGGGATATGCTCCTACATTAAACCTTGGTGCTAACTATACACACTCAAACCAATCTAAAAACTCTATTACAGGGCAAATGATCGGTTATACAAGAGTAAAAAACGACTTGTATGATGTTACAGGTTCATTCTCTTGGGAGCTTGATGTATGGGGGAAAATTCGTAGTAATAAAAGAGCTTTTGCTGCTGGGTACTTACAAACTGTATCTGCTCATCAAGCTGTGAAAACTCAGCTTATTTCTACTATTTCAACAACTTATTTCCAATTGTTAGCTTTAGACCAACAAAAGAAAGTAACTGAACAAACTATTATCAATAGAACAAACAGTTTAGAGACTATCGAAGCGTTAAAAGAAGCTGGAAAGGTTAATGAAGTTGCTGTTAAACAAACACAAGCACAGTTATTCAACGCTAAAGCTTTGCTTATAGACCTTGAAACTAATATCAAACTAACAGAGAATGCTTTTAGTATTTTATTAGGTGGAACTCCTGATAAGGTTGAAAGAGGTAGCTTACTTGACCAAAAACTAAACACAGATCTTTCTGTTGGGGTACCAATGCAATTATTAAGCAATAGACCTGATGTAAGAGCTGCTGAATATGGTTTAGTAAATGCTTTTGAATTAACTAATGTAGCTCGTAGTAACTTCTACCCTTCAATCCGTTTAACGGCAAATGGTGGATTACAAAGTGTTGATTTCTCTAAATTGTTTGATACAAACTCATTCTTTGCTAATATCATTGGTGGGCTTACGCAACCATTATTTAATGGTAGACAGATTAGAACGCAACACCAAGTTGCACAAGCAAAACAAGAAACAGCGTATTTAACTTACAGAAAGGCAATATTAAATGCATCTAAAGAAGTTTCTGACGCATTGTATTCTTTTGAAAATTCAACTAACAAGTTGACATTGAAAAAACAAGAGTATGAGGCTTATGAAAAAGCAACTGAATACTCTGAAGAATTGTTAGTGAATGGTATGGCTACTTATCTTGATGTTCTTACAGCAAGAGAAAGTGCACTTGCTGCTCAACTTGCTTATATCAATACAGAATTATCTCAACTTACCTCAATTGTACAATTGTACAGAGCTGTGGGTGGTGGTATAAAATAATTTAATTGTTAATTGTTATTCATTAAAAAAGAGTAGTTATTTGGTTAACTACTCTTTTTTTTATCTTTGAATTATGAATCTATCAAGACATATTTTTCCGTATCTCTTTCCTAAATATACTTGGAAGCGCATCACTGATCAAAAAGTTGTTTACTTAACTTTTGACGATGGCCCTATTCCAGATATTACAGAATGGGTATTACACCTATTGGAAAAATACAATATAAAAGCAACTTTCTTTTGTATTGGAGATAATGTTCGAAAACATCCTGAAGTATTTAAACAAATAGTAGCACATAAACATCGCATAGGAAACCATACATTTAATCATTTGAATGGATGGAAGAATGAAAAAATCACTTATGAAGAAAACATTCTACTTGCACACGAAGAGATGGCTAAACACACTATTTTACCTAAACTATTATTCAGACCTCCTTATGGTAAAATAAAACAAAATCAAGGGAAAGAACTTTTAAAACGAGGGTATGAAATAATCATGTGGTCACATATTTCAAAAGATTACGATAAGAATATCTCCTCTGAAAAATGTTACCAAAACGCTATTTCAGCTATTCAACCTGGTAGTATCATTGTTTTTCACGACAGTATAAAAGCTGAAAAAAACTTAAAATATGCACTACCAAAAACAATAGAATACCTTATCAAGGAAGGTTACTCTTTTGGAATATTATAAAGTCTTAGTAACACTGATTAAAGAATTAACATCCATTACACCGCTTTGGCGCCAAATCATTGTACCTCTTTTATACAACATCATTGTTGGAACTTGTTTAATTCTAAGTGCTTCAACTAATTCATTATTTTTCTCTACATCAATCTTAACAATCTTAAGTTTGTCCCCCATTATTGCAGCTACATCGTGTAGGATTGGATTCATTGTTGTACAGGCTTCATTCCACTTTGCAAAAAAATGAATTAACACCGGTACTTCTGCCGTTACTAAATCTCCAAATTTTGACATATAACTTTAATTTATTTTACTCTAAACTCTTTTTACTCTACAAAAATATTATTTTTTATAGAATTACCTTACTTTTTTCTCTTTAATTCAATCACCGTTATTTCAGGCCAAATACCCGTTCTACCTTGATAGGCGTGATACCCAAAACCACGATTAACATAGATGTATTTCCCTAAGTTTTCATATAGTCCTGCCCACTGTTTATAAACATATTGTATTGGACTCCATTTAATAAAACCAGGGATCTCTATTCCAAACTGACTCCCGTGCGTATGCCCTGCTAATGTCAATTGAAAGTTTTTCTTGTGTCCGCGTATTTGTGCATCCCAATGTGATGGATCGTGACTCATTAAAATTTTAAAATCTTTTGCCTCTACGCCTTCTGACGCTTTGTCTAAATCACCATACTGCATAAACTTCACTCCCCAATCTTCTACTCCAACTAAAGCAATGCGCTGTCCGTCTTTCTCAAACCATACATTTTCATTTCGCAACAACTTAAAGCCTAACGCAGGACTAATATCGCAAATTGCCTTGAAGTTTGCATCACGCTCTTCTTTAGTATCCCAATTTACATAATCTCCATAGTCGTGATTTCCTAAAATTGAATACTTCCCATATTTATATTTTTTTATCTTTTTGAAAACATCAAACCAAGGTACCATCTCATCGGCAATACTATTTACGATATCTCCTGTAAACAATAAAGCATCTGATTCTTGTTGATTAATCAAATCAATAGCATATTCAATTTTTTCTTTGTTGTCAAAACTTCCACAGTGAATATCAGACAAATGTGTAAACTTAAATCCATCAAAAGCCTCTGGTAAATCTTCAAACTCTATAATGTGTTTATACACTTGAAACTTATAACGCCCTATTGTTATTCCGTGTAAAACAGACAAAAATGGAATCGCAGCAACACCTAAAGCGATATTTGCTACAAACTTTCTTCTTCCTGGTAAAAAACTTTCTTGTTTGCTTCTCTCTTCTTTAGACCTTTTGAAATAAGAAAAGACACCTCTAACAATTCGTGTTAAATCTTCAAAAATTAGTAAAAGTGCAATTAACAACTTAGGTAAATAAACCAATACTACTAAAGCCATAGCAACCATCGACTGATGATTCTTAGCGTGATGACGGTCAAATTGCGATAAACCGTAAGCGATATATGCTATTACCAATACAGAAATAATCACATATAGCCTTTTCATTAACTTGCTTTTTGTTATTTGCCTTACTACTTGAAACGTATAAAACTCACACAAAACAAGAACTAATCCTAAAATAGGAATTGTCTCCATATCAATAATCTATAAATAACAAATTTACCTTTTTGTTTAAAGTATAAAAAAATCTTTAACAACTTTTAATATTCCTTAGAAATTATAAAAAAAGAAACTCATTGTACGCTCTTTTGTCTTTATACAAAATCACTATCTTTGAAAACATTATAATTTAATTCAATAAAAACCATATTCAAAATGGCTAATAAAAACCGCCTTTTCTTATTAGATGCCTATGCCTTGATCTTTCGTGGCTATTACGCATTTATCAAAAATCCAAGAATCAACTCGAAAGGACTTGATACTTCAGCAATATTAGGTTTCATGAATTCCCTTTTAGATGTTATCAAAAGAGAATCTCCTGACCACTTAGCTGTTGCCTTTGACAATGGAGGAAGTAGAGATCGCGTGGCTTTATTTCCAGAATATAAAGCAAACAGAGATGCAACTCCTGAAGCTATTAAAATAGCTATTCCTTATATCAAGGAAATACTTACGGCTATGCATATTCCAATTGTAGAGGAAAAAGGATATGAAGCAGATGACTTAATTGGAACTCTTTCTAAACAAGCAGAAAAAGAAGGTTACGAAGTTTATATGGTAACCCCTGATAAAGATTACGCACAACTTGTTTCTGAAAATATCTTTATGTACAAACCTGCTCGTATGGGTAATGGTATTGAGATATGGGGTGTAGACAAAGTAAAAGAGAAATTTGAAGTAGAACATCCTTTACAAGTAATTGATTACTTAGGAATGATGGGAGATGCTGTAGATAATATTCCTGGATTACCAGGGGTTGGTGAAAAAACGGCAAAGAAATTTCTTAAAGAATACGGATCAATGGAAAATCTTTTAGCTAATACAAATCAGCTGAAAGGTAAAATGAAAGAAAATATTGAGGCTAATATTGAAAAAGGACTATTGTCTAAAAAATTAGCTACGATTATGCTTGATTGTCCTGTACAATTCAACGCTGATAATTATGTTCTTGAAAAACCAGATATTGAAAAATCTGAAGCTCTATTCAATGAATTAGAGTTTAGAAGAATGAAAGAACAGTTTGACAAAATTTTCAACGATGGTAGAGAGGTTACCCCTACTCCTGTTACTGAAGTAAAAGCAGTTGCTCAACAAGACGAACAATTCTCTTTATTTGGAGTACCAAATGATAGTGATGACACAACTTCAAATAGTTACTTTGCAACACTTGAAACAACGAAACACGTTTATCAAGTTTGTAATAGTCCTATGGCTATTCGCTTGTTAGTTCAAAATTTAATGCAACAAAAAAGCGTTTGTTTTGACACTGAAACAACGGGACTTGATGCTTTAAATGCAGAGTTAGTTGGTATTGCTTTTTCTTTTGAAAAGGGAACCGCTTTTTATGTTCCCGTTCCTGAAAACCAAGAAGAGGCCAAAAACCTTGTACAACAATTTAACCCTTTCTTTGAGTCAGAAGATATCGAGAAAGTGGGACAAAATCTAAAATATGACATCAAAGTATTAAAGCAATATGGTATTTCAATAAAAGGACCTTTGTTTGATACAATGATTGCTCATTATTTAATTAACCCTGATATGCGTCACAATATGGATGTTTTGGCAGAAACGTACTTAAAGTACACGCCACAACCAATTGTTGACCTTATTGGTAAAAAGGGTAAAAATCAAAAAACAATGCGCGATATTGACGTTGAACTGGTAAAAGAATATGCTGGTGAAGA
Source organism: Myroides sp. C1519 (assembly GCF_038039755.1). Classification (NCBI taxonomy): domain Bacteria; kingdom Pseudomonadati; phylum Bacteroidota; class Flavobacteriia; order Flavobacteriales; family Flavobacteriaceae; genus Myroides; species Myroides sp. C1519. The sequence continues at coordinate 116,115 of NZ_JBBPHM010000007.1, read as the reverse complement.
CGCTGATATTACAATGCAATTAAAGGAGACTTTCCAACCCAAATTAGTTGAAACATTAACTGCCGATTTATTTAAGAATATTGAGGTTCCTTTAGTTAAAGTTTTAGCCGATATGGAAGCGGAAGGAATTCGCTTAGATATTGACTTTTTACAATCTTTATCTGGTACTTTAGATAGTGATATTAAAGAATTAGAACAGCGCATTTATGGTGAAGCTGAAGAAGAGTTCAACTTGGCTTCTCCAAAACAATTAGGAGATATCTTATTTGAGAAATTAAAAATTGGAGGACCAAAACCTAAAAAGACGAAAACAGGTCAATATGCAACAGGTGAGGAAATCTTAAGCGACCTTGCTCCAAAACACGAAATTGTTCGTGATATTTTAGAGTGGAGACAGCTTATTAAATTGCAGAATACCTATGTAGATGCATTGCCAAAAGTTGTTGACCCAAAAACCAATAGAGTACATACAGAATATATGCAAGCAGTTGCGGCAACGGGTCGTTTAAGTTCAAACAACCCAAACTTGCAAAATATTCCTGTAAGAACAGAAAGAGGTAGATTAGTAAGAAAAGCTTTTGTGGCACGTGATGAAAACTATGTGTTACTTGCTGCCGATTATTCTCAGATTGAATTGAGAATCATTGCTGCGTTGAGTCAAGAGCCAAATATGATTGAATCTTTCAAAAAAGGAGAAGATATTCACCGTTCTACTGCTGCTCGCGTATTCAATGTTCCTTTAGAAGAAGTTACTAAAGAACAAAGAAGTCATGCAAAAACAGTAAACTTTGGAATTATCTATGGTGTTTCTGCTTTTGGTTTGAGTAATCAAACAAATCTGTCTCGTGCTGAAAGTAAAGAGTTAATCGATACATACTATGCAACTTATCCTAAGTTAAAAGACTATATCGCTTCTCAAATTGACTTTGCACGTGAAAACGGATATGTCCAAACAATATTAGGTAGAAGACGTTATTTAAAGGATATCAATTCACACAATGCTGTAGTTAGAGGTGCTGCAGAGCGAAATGCAGTAAATGCACCGATACAAGGTAGTGCTGCTGATATCATCAAAATAGCAATGATTAATATTCACAATCGATTGACAAATGAAAACTGGCAATCTAAAATGCTATTACAAGTACACGATGAGCTTGTCTTTGATGTATACAAAGACGAACTTGATAAATTAAAAGAAATGGTAAAATCAGAAATGGAAAAAGCATTCCAATTAGAGGTTCCTTTAGTGGTAGACTTAGGAACTGGACTTAATTGGCTTGAAGCTCATTAATTGATTGCTAAATATTTTTTTTGAAATGCTACTCATTTTTATGAGTAGCATTTTTTATTTAGACTTATTCTTTATTACTTTTGCCATCAGATTCAAAACTAATATGATATGAAGGCTAAAATTACAACCCTTATTTGCCTATTCTCTGCTGCCTTATCAGTAGCACAAGAGTTACCTAAATATAACCAAACAACTCTTGACTCAATTGCTAACTCTTTAGATGACATTGTCATTGTAGCTTCGAGAAAGCCAACTAACATCTCTGAAATCCCCGGTACTGTATGGGTAATTCCCACACAACAAATTCAACAACAATATAAAAATGGTGTTTCTTTAAAAGAAATGCTTGCCATTCTTGTTCCAGGATTAGATATTGGTAGCCAAGGGCGTTCTAATTATGGTCAAAATATGAGAGGTCGTTCAATGCTGGTTATGATTGATGGTGTTTCTCTAAATAGTTTGAGAAATATTAGCCGACAATTAGATGCCATTGACCCTTTTAACATTGCAAAAATTGAAGTATTATCAGGAGCAAGCTCTATTTATGGAGGAAATGCAACGGGTGGTATTGTAAATATCATCACTAAAAAAGCAAACAACTTTGGTTGGGGAGGAGATTCTGAAGTTTCTGCTCGTTCTGGCTTTGCTGGAAGTACAGACCGCGATTTACGAGTAGCTCAATCATTGACTTACAAAAACGATAAATTCTCAACGCGCATTTCTGCTGCCTTTCAAGATAATGGCGCTACTTATGATGCGAATGATGAGCAAATTATGGCGGATATAGCGCAAACAGATTTACAATACAACCGCTCTCTTGATTTAATGGGTACAGCAAGTTATAACTTTAACGACGCTCATAAAATTAGTGCTTTGGTCCAATATTACAACTCAAGCTTTCAAGGAGATAAAAGTGCTTTCTTAGGAGACAATTTAGGTGCCTTTACAAATGCTGATCCAAGTCAGATTAGTATGAGAAAAGGCTTTAGAACTGACCATAAGCCAGGAACAGAGCGCTTTATGACTAACCTTAGTTACAACGGAAATAATATATTAGGAGGACAGGATTTGTATGTTCAAGTAGCTCACCGTTCTGAAAAGCTAACTTTCTACCCTTTTCCTGGTACAGTAAAACTACCTACTGAAAAACGTACATATATGTCTGCTTCCCAACAAAACACGCACTATACAGGGATTAAAGCAGTTATGACTAAAGACATTAACTTTTTAAAATTCACTTACGGAGTAGATTTAGACTTTGAAAAATTTGAAGGAAATCAAAATGTATTTGATCACGATAAATCACTTCAAAGTGGTGGTCTTGTAAACCAAACTGTTTTTACTATTCCACGTTATCCTACTAACAATTCATTCAGCTTTGCAGCTTATGCACAAGCTGTGTACAACATTACAAACCAATTTCAACTTTCTGGAGGTGTACGTTTTCAAAACACAAATATCAAGATTGATGATATAGTTGGATCTGTTCAAAACACACAAGTTAATATGGGATACGGACAATCTGCTGACATTATCCCAGGTGGAAAAAGTTCGTATAATACAACAGCTACAAATTTTGGATTCTTATATAAACCAACCCAAAATCAACAAGCTTGGGCTACATTCTCACAAGGAGTAAGTCTTGCTGATCCTTCAAAATACTATGGGTATGGAACATATAACTTAAACACGACTACCCAAAATTGGGACTTACAGTCGAGCTTAAATGTAAAAGACCAACCTCTTAATGGTATTAAAACCAACCAATTTGAATTAGGATACCGATTTAAAACTGACAGTGGATTTAAAGGTCAAATATCTGGTTTTATTAGCCATTCAAACAAAAACTTATCTGTTGATAAAAAGAACTTCCAAGTATTATTGTTAGATCAGAAATTGAGAAATATGGGTATTGAGGCGGAAGTTTCATATTCAAAAAATGGTTTCTTAGTTGGTGCAAATACATTAATCATTACATCAGAAGTTGAAAAAAATGACGAATGGAATAAACAAGATATCACTACAGCGAGTCCATCTAAAGTAATTGGTTATGCAGGCTATGCTTATAACAATTGGTCATTTAGAGTACAATCTACTCAAAATATGAAATTGACTGATGAAGCTAAAAATACCATCAAAGCATACAACACAACAGATTTAATGGTAGAATACAAATTACCTGTTGGTAAGTTAAACTTAGGTGTACAAAATATCCTAAATACGGACTATCAAAGTATTTGGAGCAAAAGAGCACAAACATTTTACTCTGTTTACAACTTACCTGCTTTATTCAATTATAACGGAAGAGGAAGAACTTTTACTCTTACTTACTCGTACTCTTTTTAATAAATCAGTATTATAAAAGTGCTTTACTCAAAAAAACTAAGGTTTCACAAGTTTTATAAACAAAGTAAATACACTACGTATTATGTTTGTAGGCAATATAACCTAAATCATTGACTGCAAATAATATCATAATACATATTGATATAAATTGCTATCAAAAGGATTAATCCTAACTTTTCCCAAAAAAGAAGTCTTTTTACTAAGACTTCTTTTTTTTTATAGATATAATTATCCTCCAAATTCATACATTTACCCTTTAAATAAATACTTTACAGAATGAAAAAACTGCTTGGCAAAATAATGCTTGGTATTACAGGGTGGAAATTACAGATGAATGATGTATCTATTAAAGGTGCTAAAAAGTCTATTCTAATTTGTGTACCTCATACATCAAATTGGGATTTCTACTATAGTTTGGCTTGTTTCTGGATTATTGGAGTACCGTTCAAAATGTTTATAAAAGACTACTATACTAAATCGTGGTTTGGCTTCTTCTTTAAAGCACTTGGTTGTATTGGAGTCGATAGAACAAAAAGACAAAATCTTGTCGAATATGCTGTGACATTAATTAATGAAGCAGATGAAATAGCAATGATAAATACTCCTGAAGGAACAAGAGGTTATTCTGACAGATGGAAACAAGGATTTTATCAAATAGCTAAACAAGCTGATATTCCAATTGCATTATGCTATGCTGATTACAAAAAGAAAGAATGCGGAATTATGAAGCTTGTTAAAGTAGAAGATAAAACTTTTGAACAGGTATTAGATGAAATAGCTCCTTACTACAGCAAAGAAATGGCAAAATACCCGGAAAACTTTAATCCTAAGTTTTACTAAATTATAATCTTCTATAAGTTATTGAAGACTCATATAAAAAAATCCCCTTGACTATATTAAAAAGGTCAAGGGGATTTTTATTTTATACATAGAATTAACTATTCAATTGTAAACTCAACTGATTTTTGAAAACTGTGCTCTCCTCCATTTATTGTTTTTGTAAAACGATAAGTTCCTTTTTCGTAAGTAAAAACATCTTTAAATAAAGACATCTCAAAAGTAACCTCTTCATCAATTGGCACAATCTGCAACATCAATGTAAAAGCAGTACCTGTCATATCAAAATCAGTCCACTCCCCATCCTTTAAAAATGCTATTGAATAATCTGTTCCCATATTCAATGTGTAGTTAGAATTATTCTTCATTTTTACTTTCAACATATCTGGTGCTTCAGCATAAACCTCCTTAACAGCTTTAAACGTTACTTTATCTGCCAACTCCTTATTCGTCATCTCATCATTCGATGTTTGGACATTTTCCTCTACTTGATCAACTTTGTTCTCTTTCGATTGACAACTTGTAAGTAATACACCGCTTAAAGCTAATGCACTAACCAAAATATACTTCTTCATTCTATAATTAATTACACCACTAAAGTAGATAAAAAGAATAAAATAGGCTACAGATTTATACATCATTTAAACAAAAAGGCTAAAATCTATTTATTGAAATAATACAAAAACAAAGCACCTTACCATAGTCGTATATACAACAGAACAGCGTAACAATTTTATTCTATTTAACTACACAGAAGTTGCAGTAAATGAGGTTAAAAACAAATTAGCAATCCCCTAACATTCTAATTTTCAAAACATCAACAAAAAAACATATCTTCGCAATGTGAAAACGATTTTAATTTCTATACAAACATTTGAATACCAATTAATTCAAAAAATACGGCTATGTATTTGTATAGTAAATAAATAATTGTAATTTTGCACTCCCTTAATTGGGAATGGAATGTTTAATTAAATACAAATTTATTGTGGAAAGTTTAAGCTACAAGACAGTATCAGCTAACAAAGCAACTGCTCAAAAAGAGTGGTTAATTGTAGACGCTGAAGGTCAAAATTTGGGACGTCTTGCTTCAAAAGTTGCAGTACTTTTAAGAGGTAAACACAAACCAAGTTATACACCGCACGTAGACTGTGGAGACAACGTAATCGTTATCAATGCAGAGAAAATCAACCTTACAGGTAACAAATTGGATGACAAAACTTACATCCGTCACACTGGTTACCCAGGAGGTCAAAGATCATTAACTGCTAAAGTAATGCAAGAAAAAAACCCTGCATTATTAATTGAGAAAGCAGTAAAAGGAATGTTGCCTAAAAACAAATTAGGAGCACAATTATTCCGTAATTTAAATGTTAATGTAGGTGTAGAGCACAAGCATGAGGCTCAACAACCTAAAGCCGTTAATTTAAACGAAATTAAGTAATGGGAGTTATTCACAAAATCGGTAGAAGAAAAACCGCTGTTGCTCGTGTTTATGTTTCAGAAGGAACAGGAAACATTACAGTAAACAAAAAAGATTTTAAAATTTATTTCCCAACTGGTACATTACAGTACAAAGTTTTACAACCACTTTCATTAACTGAAAATGCTGAGAACTTTGATATTAAAGTAAATGTATACGGTGGAGGAACAACAGGTCAAGCTGAAGCAGTGCGTATGGCTATCGCTAGAGCAATGTGTGAAATTGATGTTGAAAACAGAGCTGTATTGAAACCAGAAGGTTTACTTACACGTGACCCTCGTATGGTTGAGCGTAAGAAATTCGGTCAGAAGAAAGCTCGTAAGAGATTCCAATTCTCTAAACGTTAATATTTATTTATTATTAAAAAATCTAGGTTTTTGTTGCCCCACTTACAATTGCTGTAAGAGGTAGTTTAGCATCTAAATGATTAAGACCGAGAAATCGCTACTTACTCATTGCTAAAGTAACAGAACGTAAACTATTAGAAAATGGCAAACAAAGTAGAAGTTAAAGATTTACTAGAAGCAGGTGTTCATTTCGGACACATGACTAGAAAATGGGATCCAAACATGGCTCCTTATATCTATATGGAGCGTAATGGTATTCACATTATCAATCTATATAAAACTGCAGCTAAAATTGAAGAAGCTAATGAAGCTTTGAAAAAAATCGCTGCATCAGGAAGAAAAGTTCTTTTCGTTGCTACTAAAAAGCAAGCAAAAGACATCGTAGCTGAAAAAGCAGCTGCGGCTAACATGCCTTACATCACTGAAAGATGGCCAGGTGGTATGTTAACAAACTTCGTTACTATTCGTAAAGCTGTTAAAAAAATGGCTTCAATCGATAGAATGAAAAAAGACGGTACATTTATGACTCTTTCTAAAAAAGAGCGTTTACAAGTAGAACGTCTTCGTGCTAAATTAGAGAAGAACTTAGGTTCTATTGCTGACATGACTCGTCTACCAGCAGCTCTATTTGTAGTAGATATTAAAGCTGAACACATTGCGATAAAAGAAGCTCAAAAATTAAACATTCCGATCTTCGCTATGGTAGATACTAACTCTGACCCACGTCAAGTTGATTTCGTTATACCAGCAAACGATGATGCTTCTAAATCAATCGATAAAATTTTATCTTTAGTTACTTCTGCTATTATCGAAGGTAATGCAGAAAGAAAATCTGAAAAAGAAGAAGCTGCTGCTAAAGTAGAAGCTCCTGCTAAAGCATAATTTTTTAACAATATCATAAAGTCGTTATGCTGATAGATGTTTACCTTTGTATTCAACTGTCACTAACGACTTTTTTTAATTATTAACTTTAAATACGACTAAAATGGCGAATATTACTGCTGCAGAAGTAAATAAACTAAGACAACAAACAGGTGCCGGAATGATGGACTGTAAAAAAGCTTTAGTTGAAGCTGAAGGAGATTTCGATAAAGCAATCGAAGTTTTACGTAAAAAAGGACAAAAAGTTGCTGCTAACCGTTCTGACCGTGAGTCAAGCGAAGGTGCTGCTGTAGCTTTAGTTAATGCTGATAAAACTAGAGGTGTTGTTATTACATTAAACTGTGAAACTGACTTCGTAGGTAAAAACGAAGCTTTCCAAACTTTAGCTAAAGAATTAGCTGAAAAAGCTATCAACTTTAATACTAAAGAAGAATTCTTAGCTTCTCCTTACGATGCTTCAATGACTGTTGCTGAAAAATGTATCGAGCAAACTGGAGTTATCGGTGAAAAAATCGAAATCGGTTCTTTCGAAGTATTAGATGGTGCTTTCATCGGTTCTTACGTACACGGAAACAAAATTGCTGCTATCGTTGCTTTATCTGAAGCTGTTGCTAAAGCTGAAGAAATCGGTAAAGATATCTCTATGCAAGTTGCTTCTATGGGAGCTGAAACTTTATCTTACAAAGATTTTGACGCAGAATTCATCGCTAAAGAAACTGAAGCTCGTATTGCTGTTATCGTAAAAGAAAATGAAGAATTAGTACGTTTAGGAAAAACTCTTAAAAATGTACCTCAATATATTTCTTACGCTCAAATTACTCCTGAAGTATTGAAAAAAGCGGAAGAAGATGCTAAAGCTGAATTAAAAGCTGAAGGTAAACCAGAAGCTATTTGGGATAGAATCGTTCCTGGAAAAATTCAACGTTTTATCAGCGATAACACAACTTTAGACCAAGAGAAAGCTTTATTAGACCAAAACTTTATTAAAGATGAGGCTAAAAAAGTAGGAGACTACGTTAACGCTTTCGGTGTTGCAATCACTGGATTCAAAAGAGCATCTTTAGGATAATCTTTTTATTATAATTTAAAAAAGCCTCAGAAATTCTGAGGCTTTTTGTTTTTTTGCGTACATTTACTTCTACGCAATTGATTTAAAATATGAAATTCTTAAAAAAACATCTGCTTTTGCAGATAATCATTGCTATTTTCTTAGGTAGCATATTAGGTAACGTTCTCCCTGAACAAATAGGTAGAATCTTCAGTACGTTTAATAGTATTTTCGGAAGTTTCCTTAGCTTCTCCATTCCTTTAATTATTATTGGTCTTATTGTTCCAGCAATTGGAAACATAGGAAAGAATGCGGGTAAACTACTTCTTATAACAACAGCAATTGCTTATGGATCCACACTTTTTGCAGGATTCATTTCTTATGGGGTAAGTTACTCTATTTTCCCAAGTATCCTTTCTACTGAATCTTTTGAAAACATCAGTGAAAATACAAGAAACTTAGTTCCTTTTTTTGAAATTGGTATGCCTCCTCTATTTGATGTGATGAGTGCTCTTATACTTTCTTTCTTATTAGGAATAACTATATCAAAAAACGATTTCCCGTATTTAGAAGGGGTTTTTAACGAGTTTCAGAAAATAGTAATGTCTTTAATCAACAGAGCTATTATTCCTTTCTTACCGCTCTTTATTTTTGGTATATTCTTAAATATGACTTATAACGGACAAGTCTTTGCTGTTCTTGATACTTTTGTTAAGATCATCGGAGTAATTTTCGTTCTACATATTTTTGTTTTACTATTCCAATATACAATTGCTGGAGTAGTTAGTAAAAAGAATCCGCTTACTTTAATGAGAAATATGTTACCTGCTTACTTTACAGCTTTGGGTACACAGTCTTCTGCTGCGGCGATTCCAATTACTTTAAAACAAACTTTAAAAAATGATGTCAACCCTACTATTGCAGGTTTTACAATTCCTTTATGTGCTACTATTCACCTTGGTGGTAGTACACTTAAAATTGTAGCTTGTGCTATTGCTTTAATGCTCGTACAAGGTGCCACTATTGATCCTCTTCAAATTGTAGGATTTATCTTTATGTTAGGAATAGCAATGGTAGCTGCTCCTGGTGTTCCTGGTGGAGCTATTATGGCTTCTTTAGGAGTGTTACACTCAATCTTAGGATTTGATACTGAACAACAAAGTTTAATGATTGCTCTTTATATTGCGATGGACAGTTTTGGGACTGCTTGTAACGTAATGGGAGATGGTGCAATTGCCGTTATTGTAAACAAAATATCAAATAAATCGGTTGCATAATTAATTTACTAAAACAAATATATCTAAAGGCAAGAAATAATTTCTTGCCTTTTTTTATGCCCTAAAATCAGCACCTAACGACTATTTTATAGCTTATAAACTACCTTTTTTTACTCCTCTACAAAGTATCATTCAATAGGATGCTAATAAAATTTGTTTATATTTGCTAACAACTTTAGGGGTGTCTACATCATTATGTAGGCTGAGACTTCACCCTTTGAACCTGATCTGGTTAATACCAGCGTAGGGAAAAGTAAGATGACTTCATAAATAGGTACGTCCGTATCTTATTGTAGCCATTCCTAAAGTTATATCTCAAAATTAACAATGGAATGGAATTACAAATCAACAATCAAAAAGTACAATTCAACTGTGATAAATTAAGCATTCAGAATATGCTTGATATTCATAAGCCAACGCATCAAAAAGGCATTGCAATTGCTGTTAATCAAACAGTGATTACAAAAGATAATTGGGCTACTTATTATCTAAACCCTTCTGATAATATCTTGATTATTACAGCCACTCAAGGCGGTTGATTCCATTTGAAAAAATAACATAACTAAAACTAAACACATGGAACAACACGAAAAAATCTCACAAACACCTTTTCCTAATTCTAAAAAGGTATACATCAAAGGAAACCTATTCCCTATTGAAGTAGCAATGCGTGAAATCACATTAAGTGATACAAAACTGGCAAGTGGTGGAACAGAGAAAAACCCACCTGTAACTGTATATGATACATCAGGACCTTATACTGACCCTAACATCACAATTGATATTAGAAAAGGTATTCCACGAATTAGAGAACAATGGATTCTTGATAGAAATGATGTTACTATTTTAGATAATATCACTTCTGCTTACGGACAAGCGAGATTGCAAGACGAAAAACTTGACCATCTTAGATTTGAATTTAGACACAAACCAAAAGTGGCTAAGGATAATGCGAATGTAACGCAGTTATACTATGCTAAAAAAGGTATTATTACTCCTGAAATGGAGTATGTAGCTATTCGCGAAAACCAAAAAATTGAGCAATTAAACGAAGCTACAAAGGCAATGAAACACCAACACCCTGGTAATAGTTTCAATGCTAATACTCCTAAGAACTATATTACTCCCGAATTTGTTAGAGACGAAATTGCCGCTGGTCGTGCTATTATTCCTAACAACATTAACCACCCTGAAAGTGAGCCAATGATTATTGGTAGAAACTTCTTAGTAAAGATCAACGCAAACATTGGTAATAGTGCTGTTACCTCATCAATTGAGGAGGAAGTAGAAAAAGCAGTGTGGGCTTGTCGATGGGGAGCTGATACAATAATGGACCTTTCGACGGGTAAAAATATACACGAAACAAGAGAGTGGATTATTCGTAATTCTCCTGTGCCTATTGGTACTGTACCTATTTATCAAGCGCTGGAAAAGGTGAAGGGAATTGCAGAAGATCTAACGTGGGAAATATTTAGAGATACGCTTATAGAACAAGCTGAACAAGGGGTTTCATATTTTACTATACACGCTGGTGTACTTCTAAGATATATTCACTTAACTGCAGAACGCGTTACGGGTATCGTATCTCGTGGTGGGTCAATTATGGCTAAGTGGTGCTTATTTCATCACAAAGAAAACTTCTTGTACACTCATTTTGAAGATATCTGTGAGATTATGAAGAAATATGACATCGCCTTTTCTCTTGGTGATGGACTACGCCCTGGTTCTATTGCTGATGCAAATGACAAAGCGCAATTTTCTGAATTAGAAACATTAGGCGAGTTAACTAAAGTCGCTTGGAAACACGATGTGCAAGTTATGATTGAAGGTCCTGGTCACGTACCAATGCACCTCATCAAAGAAAATATGGAGAAACAACTTCGCGATTGTGGAGAAGCTCCTTTCTACACTTTAGGTCCGTTGACAACAGATATTGCTCCTGGATATGATCACATCACATCTGCTATTGGTGCTGCAATGATCGGATGGTACGGAACGGCAATGCTATGTTATGTAACGCCTAAAGAACACTTAGGCTTACCAAACAAAAAAGACGTAAAAGATGGTGTTATCACTTACAAACTTGCCGCTCACGCTGCTGACTTAGCCAAAGGACATCCAGGTTCGCAATACAGAGACAATGCCTTGAGCAAAGCGCGCTTTGAATTTAGATGGGAAGACCAATTCAACCTTTCACTTGACCCTGATACAGCAAGAGAGTTTCACGATGAAACACTTCCTGCGGATGGTGCTAAAGTAGCTCACTTCTGCTCAATGTGTGGACCTAAATTCTGTTCGATGAAAATATCTCAAGAGATTAGAGATTCGGCAGAACAAGGAATGAAAGAAAAATCTGAAGAGTTTATTGAGGCAGGTAAAGAGATATACCTATAACAATGGTTCTAATTACGATGCCAAATGAGGTAAAACAAGAAGCAACTCTTATCAACAAAATGTTTGATAAGGGTTTGCCCCTTGTTCACGTTAGAAAACCTGATTGTGATATTGAATACCTAAAGCTTTGGCTAAAAAAGATAGATAAACAGCACCATAGAAAGTTAGTTATACACATTTCAAACAAGGTTATTAACAACAATGAATACCTTTTTCAACAGTATTTAGAAGTTATCAACAATTTAGACAGCTATTATACACACTTATCAACAATCAATACAACACTTGTTAACAAATATATCAGTTACTTACCAAAGTTATCAACATCTGTTCATTGTATAAGTGAGTATAATAAGTTATCAACAATCTATCATAGAGCGTTCATAAGTCCAATTTACCCAAGTATATCTAAACCCGGATATGCATCAACAACGAATTGGACAGAGGAATTAGCTAAAAAAGACAATGCTCATACAACATTAGTAGCATTAGGAGGTATTAAGCCAACCGATATACCGGCTATTAAACAAATGGGATTTGAAGACTATGCCTTACTTGGCAGTATATGGCTATCTGAAAACCCTTTAAAAACATTTGAATTATGTCAACATTACGACCAATTGTCTTAACTATAGCTGGTCTTGACCCCACGGGAGGCGCAGGAACACTGGCGGACATTAAAACACTTGAAAACCACAGAGTATTAGGATTAGCAGTCATTACGGCAAACACAATACAAACGGAAGAGAATGTATTGACTGTCTCTTGGGAGAAACAAGCGTTTGTCGTACAACAATTATCTGCTTTACTAAATCGCTATAAACCTGATGTGGTTAAAATAGGTATTATTCCAAATTCTAAAGATTTACTTCTTTATATCAACCTCATCAAAGACAAATATCCTACAACAAAAATTGTGTGGGACCCCGTATTTAAAGCTACTGGAGCGTTTGAATTTACGGATAACATCGAGAAAAAGACATTATTGCAGATTTTAAACCAAATAGATATTATCACTCCTAATTACTTAGAGATACACGATTTGGTACAAACAAATGAAGATGCCATAGAAAAAGCACGTGAACTAAGTCAATATTGTACGGTCGTTCTAAAAGGGGGGCATAATGAGAATGCTTTAGGTTTTGATTACCTCATCCACAAACAAAACATACAAACCTTTGCTCCTAAAAAACTATCTGACTACCCTAAACACGGTTCGGGTTGTGTGCTTTCTTCTGCTATCGCTGCCAACTTAGCTTTGGGCGAACCAATAGAATATGCTATGTATAACGCCAAGCGATACATGGAAAAATACTTAGAATCTAACCATACATTATTAGGATATCATGCTATCTAAAATTCAATATATCAGTCACGGGGATTCCCCACAAGAACAATTGTACCACATTGAAAAAGTACTTGATGCTGGACAAGATTGGATACAATATCGCTTTAAAAATACTTTATCTTCTATTCGATGGAGTACTGCCGAAAAAGTGAAAAAACTTTGTGAAACGTATAAGGCTACACTTATTATCAATGACCACGTAGATTTAGCAAAAGCAATAGATGCGGATGGTGTACACTTAGGATTAACCGACTTGTCTGTTGTTCAAGCAAAACTACTCTTACCGAACAAAATAATTGGAGGAACGGCTAATACATATGAACATATCTTACAACGTGCGCACGAACAATGTACATACATTGGTCTGGGGCCTTACCGATTTACAACAACCAAAGACAAACTTAGTCCTGTTCTTGGCTTAGAGGGTTATCAACAATTATTAACACAGATGAAACAGGATAATATCAACATTCCAATTATCGCTATTGGCGGAATTGAAATCAGCGATATTCATTCGATTATTCAATCTGGCGTACACGGTATAGCTTTATCAGGCCTGCTATACAATGCGCAAGACAAAACAGAAATACTCACACAACTAAACGATATTTTAAAATGAAACCACTCCACATAGCAGACAAACAATTTAACTCTCGCCTATTCTTGGGAACAGGTAAGTTTGGTTCTCCCTCACAGATGGAGGCTGCAACGCTTGCCTCTGAAACAGAGTTAGTAACTGTTGCTTTAAAAAGAATTGATGCAGAGACAGAAACTGATTTACTCTTGAATCATCTGCAACATCCTCATATTAATTTATTGCCCAATACCTCTGGTGCACGGAATGCAAAAGAAGCCATATTCGCAGCACAATTAGCACGTGAGGCTTTAGAAACAAATTGGCTTAAATTAGAAATACACCCCGACCCTAAATATTTATTACCCGACCCTATTGAAACGCTAAAGGCTACAGAGGAGTTGGCTAAATTAGGCTTCGTTATTCTGCCTTATATTCACGCCGACCCTGTTTTGTGTAAACGCTTAGAAGATGCGGGTACTGCAGCTGTAATGCCGTTAGGAGCACCAATTGGTACTAACAAAGGCTTGCGAACTATCGACTTCTTAGAAATTATTATCGAAAATAGCAATGTCCCTGTTATTGTTGATGCGGGAATAGGCGCTCCTTCTGATGCTGCTAAAGCAATGGAATTAGGAGCTGATGCAGTTCTTGTTAATACAGCCATTGCCGTAGCAGGTAATCCTGCATTAATGGCTACTGCTTTTAAAAATGCTGTTATCTCAGGCAGACAAGCTTTTGAAGCCAAACTGGGAGGTATTCGTTCTCACGCACAAGCATCAAGTCCACTCACCACTTTTTTACAAGAATAACTATGGCTTTCTTAGATACTTTTAACCAATATAACTGGGAAGACGTAAAACAAAGAATATACGCCACTACCGTACATCAAGTTGAACAGAGTTTACAACAACCTAAAAAAACGCTTGAGGATTTTATCAACCTCATCTCTCCTGCCGCTGCTCCTTATCTTGAAACAATGGCACAACTAAGTCATACAGTTACTCAAAAAAGGTTTGGTAAAACCATCTCTCTTTACGCACCGATGTATTTGAGCAATGAATGTCAAAATATTTGTACTTACTGTGGTTTTAGTCTTGACAATAAAATTAAGAGAAAAACACTCTCTTCTCTCGAGATTAAACAGGAAGTTGATGTTATCAAGAAACAAGGTTATGACCATATTTTATTGGTAACTGGAGAAGCTAACTACACCGTGAATATCAACTATTTCAAACAAGCAGTAGAACAAATCAAAAAAGACTTTACTTCTATCTCTATTGAAGTACAACCTCTTTCTGAAGACGAGTACAGCACCTTAGCTACTTTAGGTATTTATGCTGTTTTAGTGTATCAAGAAACTTATCACAAAGAAGTCTATAAACAGTATCACCCCAAAGGAAAAAAGTCAAACTTTGAATACCGCCTTGATACGCCTGATAGAATTGGAAAAGCGGGCATACACAAAATTGGTTTAGGTGTATTACTGGGACTTGAAGATTGGCGTGTCGATAGTTTTTTCAATGCTTTACACATAAACTACTTGCAAAAAACGTATTGGCAAACCAAGTATTCTGTCTCATTTCCGAGATTACGCCCTGCTGAAGGAATGATTGAACCTAACTTTATAATGGACGACAGAGATTTAGTGCAACTGATATGCGCTTATCGCTTGTGGAATGAAGATTTAGAGATATCTATCTCTACCAGAGAAAATGAGGTATTGAGAAATAACATCATCAAATTAGGAGCTACCTCTATGAGCGCAGGTTCTAAAACTAACCCTGGTGGTTACGCTGTTGACGAAGACTCACTTGAACAATTTGAAATATGTGATAACAGGTCAACTGAGCAAATTATCGAAATGATAAAAGCGCAAGGCTATGACCCTGTTTGGAAAGACTGGCATCATTCGTATTACTCATAAACAATAGAATATGATAGACACAGCTGATTTTTTAAGATATAGCAGACAAATGGCTTTGGATAGTATTGGAGTGGAGGGACAACTAATTATCAAAAATGCAAAAGTATTAGTTATTGGCGCGGGTGGACTTGGTTCTCCTATCCTAACCTATTTAGCTACTTGTGGCGTTGGCAACTTGGCAGTAGTTGATTTTGACATAATAGAGGAACACAACCTTCACCGTCAAATCTTATTCACGCCCCAAAATATAGGAGTTGCCAAAACAGCAATAGCAAAACAGCAAATTCACAACCTTAACCCAAACATTGTATTTACTGCTTACAACGAAAAACTAACAATAGAAAATATAGAAAAGTTATTCAGTCTATACGACTACATTATTGATGGCTCTGACAACTTTAAAACTCGTTATTTAGTAAACGATTATTGTGTGAAGTTAAATAAAACCCTTATATACGGAACCATTTTAGGTTTTCAAGGACAATTAGCCGTCTTTAATCACAACAAGAGTAAAAACCTAAGAGATTTGTTTCCGGAACCACCTAATGAAAGTGATGTCCCTAATTGTAGCCTAAACGGTGTGTTAGGAACTTTTCCAGGAGTTATAGGAACAATGATGGCACAAGAAGCCCTAAAAGTAATCATTGGTTTACCACACTTAAACAATCAATTGCTTATCATAGATACCTTACATTGGGAAGTACAGAAACTGAGTTTCTGATTACTTCCTATGGAGGTATTCCATAAACTCTTCTCTGTGTATCTCACGAGCACCTAAACTGTCTAAATGATCATTATACACTTGACAATCTAACAAAGCGTAATCTTCTTCCGCTAACTTTCTTACCAAATTAATAAAGGCAACCTTACTGGCATTTGGCACAAGAGAAAACATACTCTCACCACAAAATATATGTCCTAAATCCATACCATATAATCCTCCCACCAATTGGTCTTCTTGCCAAACCTCAACAGACTTTGCAATCCCCAATTCGTGTAATTTACAATATGACTCTAACATCTCATCCGTAATCCAAGTACCTAATTGTCCTTCGCGTTTTACATTCTGGCAATGCGTAATTACTTCTCGAAAACACGTATTATAAGTAACCTTAAAAATATTTCTATTCAAGATATTTCGCATACTCTTAGAAACGCGTAATTCATCTAAAAACAAGACCATTCTATATTCAGGCGACCACCACGTAATCGGTTCACCATCTTCAAACCAAGGAAAAATACCCGATTTATAAGCTAAAGCAATTCGTTCCACAGACAAATCACCCCCTATAGCAATAATACCAGATTCGTGTGTTTCATCAACAGGAGGAAAAAATAAAGTATTCTCGTCTAAAAGTGCAATCATATAGTTATAAATAAAAAAAATCCCTAAGTAAGAGAACTTAGGGATTAAATTATACTATTAATTAAAATGGTAAATCATCGTGTTCCTCTTCATTATAACTTGAAGCTGGAGGGAATTGATTACCAGAATTATTATTGTTTTGAGCAAATTGGTTATACTGTTGTTGACCACCTTGCTGAAAGTTCTGTTGAGGCATTCCACCACCCTGTTGTTGGTTTTGATTAAAACCACCTTGCTGTTGCGCTTGGTTGAATCCACCTTGTTGGTTTGGTTGAGCAAACTGATTTGTTTGTCCAAACTGAGAACCTTGTTGTTGGTTTTGGTTAAAACCACCTTGTTGTCCTCCGTAAGATTGTTGTTGTTGGAATTGAGGAGCTGCTTCTTGTCCTTGTGTAAAAGGCTCAATTCTCCATCCTTGAATTGTATTGAAGTATCTTGTTTCTCCTTGTGGACTTTGCCACTCTCTTCCTCTCAAATTAATAGATACTCTTACTTCTTGTCCTACTTGATAAGAATCCAATAAACCTACTCTATCTTGAGTAAACTCAATCATAATATGTTGAGGATATTGTTCACTTGTTGTTACAACAACCTCTCTTTTTCTAAAAGATGAGCTGATATCTTGTGTTTGTCCTATTAATCTGATTCTTCCTGTTACTTCCATGTTGATCTTTTTTACCTCGTTATTTAAATGTAACTATTTAGCTAAAATTGTTTTCCAAGCCAAAGGTACATTATTTTCTTCTAAATATATTTTTGCTTTTTTAAATTTCTCGCTTTGATTTCCCTGCTTTACTAATTCCTGAACTTCACCATTTGAAGCTACAAATTCAGCAACCTCTTCATCTGTAGGTATCTGTTCTATATTACCTAAAATACCTAAATCGTTTCCAGAGAAAATCCCACTTTCTACAACCTCTTTAGGCAAGGCATCTACCCCAACTCCTAAAGTTGTCAATGGTTTTTCAACCTCAAACATTCCTTCATTTGCACGCGTGTACCAATTGCTTCCCATACGCGCAACTAAGTCAATCTTATGTTGGTCAATATTTCCATTTTCATCCAACACCTCTTCACTTATGTGCATTTTTAACACCTCACAAATTACAAGGTTTCCAGCTCCTCCTTCATTTCCTAAAGGAATTATCTCCTGTACTGCACATTCAAATTGAACCGGACTCTCTTTAATTCTAAATGGCTTTACAATCTCAGACGGAATCATTGTTAAGCCTGATTTTACAAACTCATTAACCCCATCTTTATATTCTGTACTCGACAAAGAAGTTTGTTGTACCATCTCATAATTTACAACATTTATAACAACTTGCATCGTCGCCTGTACATTAAACAATGTGTGTTTTAAACTATTATCTCTCACCCTTCTTGAAGCCGAAAAAACTAAGATCGGTGGATTTGCACTAAACAAGTTAAAGAAACTAAATGGCGATAAGTTTGGTCGTCCATCTGCATCTACTGTACTTGCCATAGCAATAGGTCTTGGCCCTACAGCAGTTTGTAAATAGCGCTGTAAGTCAACTGTTGATATGTCTTTTGGTGTAATTGTTTTCATCAATAATTAATATTAAGTGCAAAAAGTAAAGTTACAAAAGCTTTTATGAAGGTAAAAATTTTTATTAGCTACTTAACTAAGTATGCAATTCATTTATTTTATTTACTTTTAAATACTGATTACAAATCAACAAAAAATTGACTAGAAAAAAAGAAATATTTCGCTGGACTGTCATTGCAATGGCATTCGTTACCCTATTGGTTATTTTGTGGAATACCTATTCCTTCTTTCAAACTTACAAAGAAGAAGAACGAATAAAAATGAACATCTGGGCAGAAGCATCTAATACCTTAAATGATGCAACCCAATTTGATACTGACTTATCATTACCCCTATTAATCATTACAGAAAACAGTACAATTCCTATCATACAAACAACAGATAAGGATAGTATTTTATCAATGATCAATATTGATGATAAAATTATCAACAGTTCTGAAAAAACAATACGCTTCCTCAAAAAGCTAAAATCACAAAACCCTCCTATTGAAATTAAAGTAGGGAAAAGCACACAATACCTATACTACGGAAACTCGTCTTTACTTACCAAGTTAAAGTACTATCCTATCTCTTTGGTATTAATCTTTTTGTTTTTCACTATCTTATTATTCAACTTCTATCGAAGTAATAAAATAGCCACACAAAACAGGTTATGGACAGGAATGGCAAAAGAAACAGCCCACCAAATAGGTACGCCTCTTTCGTCATTATTAGGCTGGTTAGAAATTATGAGGTTAGACAATGTAGATCCTCAAATAATTGAAGAAATCGAAAAAGACGTCAAGAAATTAGAAATAATTGCCGACCGTTTTTCTAAGATTGGTTCCAAACCACAATTAACCAATATTGATATTGTAGCTGAAACAGAGAAAATATTTTCTTATTTGCGATTAAGAAACTCTAAACAAATCAACTTTACATTTGAAAGTCCACAACACGAAATTCTTATCCCTTTAAATAAAGAATTACACAGCTGGACAATAGAGAACTTAATTAAGAATGCAATTGATGCAATGAAAGGAAAAGGAGGCTTAGATGTCTTAATTCAAGAAAATACAAAACAAGTAAACATCTTTATCAGCGACACAGGAGGAGGTATTCCTAAAAAAATGTTCAACAAAATATTTGAACCTGGTTATACCACCAAAAAAAGAGGTTGGGGATTAGGATTATCACTAACGAAGAGAATCGTTGAAGATTTCCAAAATGGAAAAATAAAAGTATTACACTCAGAAATAGGTAAAGGAACTACCTTCTGTATTACTTATAAAAAATAAAAAGGCTGTCCTATGGGGCAGCCTCTCTTCTATCTTTCTATTAGTCCTATAAATGACTATTAATAGTTTTCGCTATACTTTCAAACTCCTCAGGAGCTAATTTTTCTTTTTTCGTAAAGCGCATATCATCCATTTCCTGTAACGGGATTAAATGAACGTGTACGTGAGGTACTTCAAGACCTACAACTGCTACACCTACTCGTTTACAAGGCACTGCTTTTTCTAAGGCAATAGCAACTTTACGAGAGAACTTCATTAATTCGATATAATGATCTTCTTCCATATCAAAAATCTTATTAATTTCTTTCTTAGGGATACACAATGTATGTCCTTTAGCATTAGGATTAATATCTAAAAATGCTAAAAAATTATCATCTTCTGCAACTTTATAAGCAGGTATCTCTCCACTGATGATCTTTGTAAAAATAGAACTCATAATATCTTATTTTTTAATTAGTCTCTTGAGATTTCTAAAACTTCAAAATTCATAATTCCATTAGGTACTTTAATTTCAGCAACATCCCCAACAGATTTACCTAACAAACCTTTTCCGATAGGTGAAGTTACAGAAATTTTTCCTGCTTTTAAATCAGCTTCACTTTCTGCTACTAACGTGTAAGTTAATTGCATTCCGTTTGTTTGGTTTTTGATCTTAACTTTAGACAATACTAACACTTTAGAGTTGTCTAATTGAGATTCATCTATAAGTCTTGCATTAGATGCTACTTCTTCTAATTTAGCGATTTTAAGTTCTAATAAACCTTGTGCTTCTTTAGCTGCATCATACTCAGCATTCTCCGATAAATCCCCCTTGTCCCTTGCATCAGCAATAGCTTGTGATGCCTTAGGACGCTCAACGCTTTTTAACTGCTCTAACTCGTCTTTTAATTTCTTAAGACCTTCTGCAGTATAATACGAAATCTTACTCATAATTATCTGGTTTATATAAATAGAAAGAATCCCATAAAACGGGATTCTTCCTATAAAATATTTATTATTTTTTTTCGTTTAATCTATATATAAAATCTTGAACTCTATTTGTCAAAGTTAAATAATTAAATTTGTTTTGCAAATACTTTATACCATGAAAAAAGCTTTTCTATTTATTTTCTCTATCCTAATATTGGTTGCTTGTAGTAAAAGCAATAGCAAATACGCTAACCCATATTTACCAAGTCAACCGGTGAATTTTTCAGTATATCTAAACAATCCTGATGCCTTAGAAGTACTAAACCCAGGAGGTGTTTATATAAATTATAATGAAGGAATTATGGGAGTAGCTATTTTTAATGGTGGTGGGCAGTTTTTCGCCTATGATTTAGCCTGTCCTAATCACGCAATTGAGAGACCGTGTTCTCGATTAATGCGCAAAGACAACAAAGGAGTTTATGTAAATTGTAAATGTATTCATCAACACAATGGACAAGAAGCACAATTTAGCTTGATAACTGGACAATCACTAACCCCTGGCATTAATTATCAGCTTAAACCCTATCCTGTTACTAAAAGGGGAGACTATTTAATTGTAAATTATTAGTATAATGCTCGCTATAACATTGGTAATTCCATAATATTATTTTAATTATTTGAAATCGATATCAGATACTACTCTGTTTAAGTAAAGATAGCCTCCTTGCACCTTTATTTGGGTTTTTAAAACTCTATTTCTATACAAAAAAACTCAAGTAACTTCTTACAAAAACATATACTTATACTATGTATTTCAAGTACAATAATCGTTTTATGCGTGTTGCTTGTATTCTTTTTGTATATCATATGTAAAATGCTTGTATATTTTTACATAGAAAGTATACAACGGGTATACATAGAGTATACATACACTATACAAACACACTGTATAAAACCCACAAAAAAAGCCTTTTACTTTCGTAAAAGGCTTTCTGCAACAATGTAGAGCTTACGCTCCTTTTTCGACCCATCACTGCTGTAATCGTAAGTTATTTA
The DNA here is from genome assembly GCF_038039755.1 of Myroides sp. C1519. Classification (NCBI taxonomy): domain Bacteria; kingdom Pseudomonadati; phylum Bacteroidota; class Flavobacteriia; order Flavobacteriales; family Flavobacteriaceae; genus Myroides; species Myroides sp. C1519. Next base: position 94,183 of record NZ_JBBPHM010000007.1, on the reverse strand, counting down.
ATTTACTTTTCAATTTGTTAATCAAAAGATACAAATTAAAATTTAATTGTAAGTCCTGCTAAAATATTAAATTCTGCTTGTGGATAATATCCTGCTCCATCCATCATACTCGTTCCATCATACCCTGTCCAATAATATCCATTAGAAATATACTTCACATTAAAAATATTATTAGCCAATACAGACACTCCGATACTTCTTACCCATCCTTTAATTGGAAACTCATAAGTAGCACTTAAATCATTTACAAAATAAGAATCTAACTTAGAATTCTCTGTTTCAATGTTAGACATAAACTGTTCTCCAACAAACTTAGTCAATAATGAAACACTCATCCCATTTATAGGTAAATAAGTCAATGCGTTTGACGCTACGAAATCAGGAGAAAAAGCAATTGCTGTTGTTCCAAAATTCTTTCTTTCTCCTTCCCAGAAGTACTCAAAATTTTTGTTTTTATTGGAGCTAATTGTTACACTTGGACTCCAATATAACTTATCTAACACTTTTACATTAGCATCAATTTCTATACCTAAACGGTAACTATCTTTAGAGTTTTCTCTAACCGCTGCTCCTACATCGTTCAAATCACCAGTTACAACTAACTGATCTTTGTATTTCATATAGTATGCATTCACGTTAATTGTAGATCCATTTCCATTAAATCTCCACCCTAACTCAAAGTCATCTAAACGTTCTGCTTTAGGCAACACATCCATTTTTCTTTCTTTATAATCCGTACGGTTTGGCTCCCTATTAGCTCTTGCATAAGAAAAATAAACTTGGTTATTCTCATTTGCTTGATACGTTAAACCAGCTTTAGGATTAAAGAAAATAAAGTTTTCATTCAAATCCCCTACCTCAAGGCTCTCTGTTTGATAAGTTACACGTCTATATTGCATATCCCCAAATAAGCTAAACTTATCTGTAAACTGCCAAGTAGCTTTTGTAAAAAAGTTCATATCCGTTTTAACAGCACTATCTCTGTAGTATTCTTGCTTATAACTATGCGCTACAGCTTCTTTAGTCCATAATACTTGACCAAAGTGATCTCCTTCATACTTATTAGCACCTCCACCCATTGAAAGGCTAAAATCATCTGTGTGATAGTTTGTACTAAACACTGCACCATAGAAATGATTATCTAATCCTTTTCTACGAATAAGATCTGTTCTATTCACTTCTTTACCATCAACTACAATAGGTTTGAAGCCATACTCTTTAAACTTTTGTTTTTTCTTATAGTTTTCATAGTACCCATCCCCTTTTGTATAGTGTAATGACACGTTTGAAGTCCAACTATCAGACCAACGCTCACTCCAATGTAATTGGTAATGATTTTGGATATAGTTATCCGTTTCATTGTTGTAAAACTGTACATTACCTTCATCGTCTTTATAATTTCCAGCTGGGTTATAACGACGACCATATTTATCAATATCTGCCTGTTCAACACCATTCCACGCTTGGTAAGTTTTTTGTTTTCCACCGAAAACAATTGCTTTAACCAAAGACGAATTACCTACATAAACTCCTTGTAAATAGTATGATTTCATTTTTGATTCAGCACGATCTATGTATCCATCTGAATGCATATCAGATAAACGACCAGCGATTTCAAATTTGTTATTCATCAACCCAGTGCTGAATTTCACAGTTGATTTTCTGGTGTTATAACTACCAAAAGAGTTTGAAATTTCTCCATTTGCATCGTGAGAATAGTCATCTGTTTTTAGATTTAAACTCGCTCCAAAAGCCGCAGAACCATTTGTAGATGTTCCTACCCCTCTTTGCAATTGTAAACTTTGAACAGAAGATGTAAAGTCAGGCATATTAACCCAGAAAGAACCTTGAGATTCACCATCATTATACGGTATTCCGTTTAAAGTTACATTTACCCTTGTAGCATCAGAACCACGAACTCTAAAACTTGAATATCCCACACCATTTCCTGCATCTGTAGTAGTAACAACAGAAGGCATATATCCCATCATAGACGGAATATCTTGTCCTAAGTTACGAGCAGCTAAATTTTTCTTTGATAAATTGCTATATGCAATAGGTGTTTTGTCGTCAATCTTAACAGCAGATAAAACAATTTCATCCAACGAAGTATGGTGGATTGAATCATTAACTTGTTTTTCTTGGGCTAAAGAAGACATTTGTGCACTAACACACAAGGTAAGAGCTAATAAAGGATTAGTTAGTTTTTTTTTCATTCGTAAAAAATACTTTCACAAATAAAAGGGGCAATTATTTAATAGATTAATAATTACACTTATTCCATAGCAACCGTTGAACAACGATTACTTTACTCCCTTGGCAGCATTACCCGCCCAGGTTCTATGGGTATGATCTCAGCCGTACGGCACCCCTTTGAGATTTATTTTGCAAAGGTAATAATAAATCTCATATTGTAGTTATAACTGAAATAGATTTAGTTATCTATCCTTTTTACTAAAAATTCGGTCTCTTTCTAAGTGCTTTTTTCAACGACATTTGTTGTTTATTGTCTTTTCTCTTTAAGATAGCACGTCTTGGAACTTTTGTTTCACGTCTCGGTTTCTCAATCTTTAAGCCCAATGCCAAAAGCAGGAAAAAACGTTCTATAACAATCTCTTTATTTTTAATCTGACTACGCGTACTATCGGCATCCATAACCAACAAGCCATCTTTCGATATTCTATTGCTAAAACGTTCTAAAAACAACGTTTTCTCATCTTCTGAAAGACCTTCTGAAGCACTGAAATTCCAAGAAAGCACAACCTTTGAAGACACTTTGTTGACGTGTTGTCCACCAGCACCTCCACTGCGCACTGCTTTAAAATCTAATTCTCTTTCTATTATTTCTTTATTCATTTTCTGCTTTTAAAATTTTATACCACGATATATAAGCCATAATCGCCAATATGGTAAAGATAGCGAATTGCACTGCCAATATTCCTAACCCTCTATAAGCATACAAAGGAATAGATATAATATCAGCAAAAATCCACAAAGTCCAGTTCTCTATTTTCTTTAGTGCCATATAGTACATCCCAGTAAAGAAAACTCCTGATGTAAAAATATCGATATAGTTCTCTGGCATAATCTCATTTCCAGCTACTTTATAAACGCCGAAGATTACGAAAAGAGTAACCACAAAAATGAGAAAACCGTATAACTTTTCTTTGTTATTTGTTCTACTAATTTTAAGCGAATCTTCTCCCCCTTTGCCACGCGACCAATTATACCAACCATAGATACTCATAATTGAATAGTAACCATTGAGTACCATATCTCCTAAATACCCCGCTTTATATAATAAATAAACGGTAATAACTGTTGCTATTAATCCTGTAGGAAAGACAAGTATATTTTCTTTTCCTGCATACCAAACACTAAAAATTCCGAAGAAAAAAACGATAATCTCTAATACGATTTGCAATGTAGTGGCATCTTTATAAGCGCCAAAGAAAAATTCGAACATAAGAAAATGATTTAATAAAAAACCGCGTATCCAAAAGGAACGCGGTTCAAAAGTATAATTTATTAACTACAATTAGTTATTTCTACTCATTAATATTCTTAAGATATACCAGAATAAAAGCATTAAAGAAGCAAATAAAGACAACGCAGCTGGAACATATTGATCAGCAGCATACTCGTTTTTAATTTGCCAAGTTGAATATAAAATTGATCCTGATGCTAAAGCTACCATCGCTAAAGAGAACCATAAACCTAAATTAAATCCAAATATCATTCCTGCAATCATAGTACCTAATGCAAGGAAAAAACCGATCGTTAAGATAGAACGCAAGAATGAGAAATTAGCATTAGAACCAAATACTACACCTGTTAATCCACCAAATAACGCTAAAGTTAAAATACCTGCTTGAACGATTAAAGAACCGTCATTAGTCATTTGCATTGCAACGTAAAGAATCGGAACAAAAATAAATGCTTCTGCCAATACATAAAGTGCAAAACCAGCATATTGTTTCGGTTTGTTCACTGTTTCATTAGCTAATTTTTGAGCATACCAAGTAACCCCCATAAAAGCTCCTAAAACAATAAGCCAAGAGAATCTACCCATACCCATTAATTGAAACATTCCTTCTACAACAATAGGCGTATTTAATAATACTGTTTCGAAAACGATAAATGCTAAAACACCTATTGCAAGGTTTGCATACGTCTTCTTATAAAACTGTGCTTTTACAGCTTCTGACTCGTGAGCAACTGCCACGTAATTAAAGTTATTTTCCATATCCATCTATATATTTTCACTCCAAAAATACAATTTTAGAGTTATAAACAAACTATTATTCTATTTTTCAAAAGCATAGACTAATAAAAAATCTTCTAAGTCAACACTTTCAAAACTAAATTGTTTATTGAACGCTTTAGCATTCACCTCACAAATACTTTGCCTAACATCGACAGACATATGATCTTTAAAACTTAAACTACGAGAGTCACACATTTTAAACATAGCCTCTTTTGCACACCAAATTGTTGTTAATTCGAGAATATCATTATCGCTTTCCTCAACAGCTGCTAACTCATTTAAACTACAAAACTTAGCTGCAATACGCTTAATCTTCTCTCTTTTCATTTCTATGTCAATACCTACATTTTCATTACTTATAATAATCGTAGCATATTGAAATGAATGCGAAATAGAAATACACTTCTTATCTGTTAGATAAGGTTTGCCATTAGTATCATATAGCAACTCACTATCGCTATATCCAGCAACTTTAAGTAATTGTCTAATGCTTAAAAATCCTTGTTTGTGAACCTCAGATTTCATACTGCTTAAACGAGTACTACTTGCCTCTCGCAAGTTTACTCCAGCAAGTAGTTCTTCAACAGATTCTTCAATCCTCCAAAGATAAACAATAGCATTTCCTGTATCTGTAACCTTTAATAATGGCATTCTTTTGCTTTAATAAATGAGATTCAAAGATACTACAATACAAGACAAAAAAAAGAGCCGCTATCGCGGCTCTTTTAAAATTTATTTGATAATAACTCTGTTAGTACCAACTTGTGCTACATAAGTAGTTCCATCTTTAACAAATTCCGAAACTGAAGTTCCATCTTCGAATTCGATAGCTGGACTAATAACAATTCCATCTTTTCTAAACCCGATTCCAATACCACCAGTACCATTTACAGATTCTGTTTGATCAGCATTTAAAACCCAAGCCCATCTTGTATTTCTGTCAAATTGGAAACTAAATGTAGTTTCTTCACCATTTTCAACTAATACTAAATTTCTCTTTACATTCAATGCATTCTTAGTATCGTAATGGAATTTAATATCTTCCCAATCGCTCTCTTGAGCTCTTTCGAATTTAACATTCACACCACTTCTAACTGTAATGAAATCTAAATCAAGTCCATTTTTAGCATTAAACAAGAACTCAAAGTCTCCTTCAAAACCTTTTCCTTTTTTACCAGGTGCGATTTGATTATTTCCTAACATATGAATATGGTTAGGAGTATTAAACATCAAGCTTACAGTAGTACTCCATCCGATTTTATACTCACTTTCTATAACTTTCAAACCATTATAGCTTTGATAATCAAAATCACTAATCATTTCAACGTTAGTAGCATCTTTAAATTTCATTAAGTGCGTATAACCACCGAATTTTTGATCATTCGTAAAGTAGGTAGCTTTCCATCCGAACTCGCTTGATAAAAGATCGTTTGTTAAATCTTTTTTTCTATTCTCAAAACGTTCAGTTGGATTTTCATCAAACTTACTTTCAAAGTTATCACTACTACAAGAAGCAAACATAGCTATTGCTCCAAAAGCAATAAAAGCTTTTAATATATTTTTTCTCATCTCTAACTTTTATTTTTTGTTAACAGCTTTCTCTGTATTTGCAGTTGTTAAGTTACAAAGCTCATAAAAATCAATTCCGAATGCTTCTTTGTAATATTTAACTACGAAAGCCTCCTTTTGTTGAATCTTAGCTTTTCCTTCTGGATATGGATTATCTTTCACCAATTTGTTATAAGCATTGATATCCTTTAACATCCAAGAAGCTTGTTCTGCAAAATCCTCAGTAGCATTAGAACGAGCGTAAGTAGAAATAAATCCTAACTTAAATGCTTCTGGTAATTTACCATTTTGCCAGTCACCTCTATATGCACCACTAATCTTACCATATTCTCCTTCATCAAAAGGAATAGCTTGGTTTAAAATGTGAACATATTCGTGTTGAATAGTATGAATAAATTCTTCAACTTCTGCTTTATTCTTAGTATCTAAATAATTCATTGAGAATAAAGAAATTCTTACACCTTGCTCAGCTAACCCTAAAGTTACAGTATTAGTTGTGTTAGCATTTACTGACCCAACCATTACCAATTCTCTTGGTGCAGTTTTCTTAACAAACATTTCCCCAGCAATTTCTTTGTAACTATCTAACCAAATAGTCTTAATTACTTCAAGAGCTGGTTGTACTTTATTTACTTCAATCGGAGTTAAAAAACGTGCTTGGTCAACTTTATATGGATCCCATTTATAAAAAACAGCCATATTGTATGGATAAGTGTAGTTATCATCAATCCATGTATCCAACGCATTTTTTTGTTCAGGAGTAGTATCTAATCTTGAATCCCCTAAACTATCTTCTTGAGAACATGCTGTTAAACCGAACATAGCAGTTAAACAACATAAACTTACAAATCTTACAATTTTCTTCATAGTCAAATTAGTTTCTTGGGTTATCTGGTATTCCAGCAGCTGTTACGTGTAGAGGTAAAGGTAATTGACGTCTTGGGTCATCTTTTCCTAATACTAACTTCTCTCCTGAAACAAATTCATGTGTTACAACAATATTGAAACGCTTAACATCGAACCATCTTTGTCCTTCTTGAATAAACTCTCTACGTTTTGCTTCTAAAATAGCATTCATAACAATAGCTTGTTCATTTGTCATTTCAAAGGCAGGTGTTAAATAACCTTCTTCAGCAGGATATAATGCTTTCAATTTAGCAATATCAACTTTCTTATCAGAAGAAGCAACATATCCTTCAGTACGAGCTGCTAAAAAGAAGTTCAATCCGTCAACAGCTTCTTGAACTCTATTAGTCATTACTAAAGCTTCTAATCTATTAAGATAAACCTCATCGTTACTCAATAATACAAAGTTAACGAAAGGTAACCCAGTTCCAGCAGATGGATCATCTAATCTAAAGTACTCTCCTAATTTAGGATAAACCATAGTTTTTTGACCATTGAAAGAACCAGAATCATATAACCACCATTTTTTCCATGGATTTTTATCTTGTCCCATAATGATTTCTTCGTCAGCACCTGTTAACCAGAAGCGAGAATATCTATTATAACGGTTATAAGAAGAAACAGCAGTAGTTAACAATAAGTTAGTTCTAACAGATGGTCTACTATACTGTTGGAATTTAGCATTTAAGTTAATTGCATTAAATTCCGCATAATCTCTAATAAAAGCACTTGGATTAGCAGCTAAATATTCTGAATGTTCTAAAACCTTCTCAAAATTCCCCATAGTTAGATAGAAACGAGATGCAAATGCATGTCCTGCTGTTCTATTAAAGTGAAATTTCGGTTGTTTATAATTATCCGTTAATAATGGAAGACCTTCTAATAAATCCTTTTCAATATTTGCATAAACTTCTTGAACAGTACCTCTTGAATACTCTTGAATTAATTTACGCTCTGGTTTATTTACGTATGGAATACCAACATCTGAAGCAGCTGTAGCTGGATTATAAGCTTTAGACCATAATTGAACTAACATATGGTGTGCATAAGCTCTCGCCATTAATGCTTCACCTCTTAATGCGTTTAATTTACCGTCATCATTACCAAGCTTATCAATAGCATCTAACGCCTCGTTTGCAGCAGCAATAGCTTTATAACAACCATCCCAATAAGCAGAAGGTGAATCTTGAGATATTCTCTCTTCTAACTCCCATTTAAATTCTGATAAATGATAGTCAATTGTCATTGTTTCATCTCCACAATCCCAAACGTTATCAGACATTAACTCTGTAAATGAAGGATAACCATACTGAGGATAAGCAGTAACTAAAAGCTCTCCAATTTTTACAGAAGAGTCTAACTGAGTTCTGTTATCTGGAATCTCAGATAAGAAATCACTACATGATGTAAAACTTGCAGCTAATATTAAGCTTGCAATTAATATTTTAACTCTTTTCATAATCTATAATTTAGAATCCTACATTTAAAGTTAAAGTGTATTGCGTAGTTACTGGCATTGCAACACCACCACTTCTAAAGAACTCAGGATCTTGTCCATTTAATTTCTTGTCAGCATAAATCAACCAAGGGTTACTTGCTGTAGCTCTAACTGAGAAATTAGATAATTTCAATTGTTTCTTTAACAAATCAGGGAACTCGTAGCTTAAAGAAACATCTTTTAATCTTACGAAACCACCATCAACAATACGTGCATCAGAATAGTTATACGTATTATAAGCTTTACTAATATTTGAGCTACCGTAGTTAGCAATCTGCCAAGCAGAAGCAATAGTAGGAATATCAGTTATGTGCTCATCACCAGGATTAATCCATCTATTTTGGAAAGATTTAGTGAATACATCTAAGTCTGTATAATTTCCTTTGAAATCTGGGTTTAATCTAATTTTGTTACCACCTGAAGCCACAATGAAAACATTTAATGACCAGTTTTTGTAACTAAAAGTATTTGTAATACCTAAAGATTTGTTAGGCTCAACAGATCCTTCATATTTTAAGTATCCTGTGATATCGTTTCTATCTTGGAAGTTAGCTCCAAACACGTTATTAGTAACACCATCAGCTAAAACGAAAGTAGGAAGACCTTCTCCGTTTAATCCTGTAAATTGGTAAGAATAAATACTGTTTCTTGCTCTTCCAACTACATTACCTCCTGTAGGACCAACTAAATCAATAACTCTCGAAATATTCTGAAGTCTTGTAATTTCTTGATCGTAGTAAGAAGCATTAATAGTAGTAGTCCAGTTAAAATCAGGAGTACTAATATTTCTTGTAGTTAAAGCTACCTCAATACCTTTAGTAGTCATATCTGCATTATTACCTAATTTAGATCTTTGTCCACCAATACCACTTGTTGTTACAACATCAATTAAGTCAAACGCTTTTCTTTGATAAGCATCAACTACTAATTGAACTCTATTATTCCATAAACCTAAGTCAAATCCAACGTTTAATTCGTGTTGTTTTTCCCAAGTTAAATCACCGTTTTGTAAATCTTCGATTTCTAATCCTGGCTCTCTTTCTCCAGTAAATTGTCTATCAGTAATCATACTTTTGTAAATAGCTAAAGAGTTAGTAGCAGGACCTGCAGTAGCAGTTAATCCGTAAGAACCTCTGAAGCTTAAGTTACTGATTGTTTCATTATCCAATAAGAATTTCTCTTGTTTAGCATTCCATTTTCCAGAAACAGTCCAAGTTGGTAACCAACGAGAAGCATTACTATCTCCTTGTCTGTTAGAACCATCATAACGTCCAGTTAAAGACAAGATATATCTGTTATCATAGATATAAGAAGCTTTACCAAAGAAACCTACAGTTCTTTCACGCTCTTCATCAAACTCATAATAAGTTCCACCATCAGAAATAATTTTTTCTAATAGACGAGGGTCAGTATAAGGAACATATCCTTTATTAAATTGTAATCCGAAAGCACTTAAATAGTCATAATTTCTATCTACTGAACGCATTTCAGTACCAACAAATGCTTCTAATTCGTGTTTATCAGCGAAAACATCTTTATAGCTAATACTGTTTCTTACGTTATAAGCTAATAAGTTATTGTTGTGACGGTATCTGATACCACCTTCTGGTAAAACAGGAACTTTAATTCCATCAGGATCGTTTGGATCTTGATATAAGAAAATATTTTGTTTGTTAACGATAGTTGTTTCGTTTGCATTATAAGCACCAACCACGTTAGATCCTTCATAAATATTGTGGTCACGTTTTGACATTGCATAACGTACAGACGCACTACCATTATAAGTTAACTTAGGTAAAATTTTATATTCAGCATCAATTTGAGCTTTAATATCTTTAACGTTCATATCGATTTCGTTATTTTCTAACTCATTCAATACGTTAAAAGGAGCCCAGTTCATACGGTAATACTCGTAGTTACCACTTCCATCATAAGCACGTAAAGTTCTTGATGTATTTAAAGCATAGCTAAATGGGTTGATATCAAAGTCTCTTGAAGTACCACCATTAACTACGTCAGTTTTACTACTGTAACTTCCTGGCGCTTTTTGATCACGGTTAGAGAAGTTAACACCAAATGATAAATTAAATTTATCTGTAACGAAGAAAGTATTTTTTGTATTAATAGTTAATCTACGTACTTGGTCAGCAATAGTCCATCCTGGATCAGTGTAGTATCCAATAGATGTAAAGTATGCATTGTTTTTACCACCTCCAGAGAAGCTTAAAGTATGGTTTTGAGTAATACTTGGTCTAAATAACTCTTTGAACCAGTTTGTATTAGCCATTTCATACGGCTGTAAAAACTTATTTTTATCAGAATTAAAGTTACTTACAACAAATGATCCATCAGGATTAACTTGTCCCATAGAACGAGCTAATAAGTTGTAAACTCCACCATATCTATTTTGAACAACATCTGGATACTCTAACAATCCTTTTCCTGACATCTCTTGTAAAATAGACATATTTTCTTGAGAGTTTAAAATATCATATTGTGCATAACTTGGCACAGTACGAATAGCATTTTCCATAGTATAGTTAATTCTCATTGGAGAATCTTTGATACCAGATTTAGTTGTAATAACAACAACACCATTCATTGCACGAGAACCGTAGATAGAAGTAGCAGAAGCATCTTTTAAGATTTCGATACTAACAACATCATTACTGTTCAATCCTGCAATAGCAGAACTTAATAAAGTTTCAGAGTTTCCAGAAGCTAAGTCTTGGAAAGAAACGTTTACGATATCCTCTTGAACAACACCATCAATAACCCATAATGGTTTAGTGTCTCCAAGAATTGATGATGAACCACGAACAGTGATTTTAGGAGCAGAACCAAAAGTACCAGTAACGTTTTGTACTGAAACCCCTGCAGCTTTACCTTCAATCATTCTACTTACGTCAGCTACACCATCTACTTTCAATTCTTTTTCAGAAATAGTACTTACCGCTCCTGTGAAAGTTCTTTTAGAAAGCTTTTCATAACCTGTAGTAATAACAACTTCATCAATCATTTCTGTAGCCTCAGCTAAAGATACGTTAACAATAGATTGCGCTCCTACCTTTTTTTCAACAGTGTTGAATCCCATGAATTCAAAAACTAATACAGTTTCATTACTCTTAACTTTAATAGAGTAATTACCGTCTAAATCAGTTTGAACTCCTTCTTTTGTGCCTTTAATAAACACAGTCGCACCTGGTAATGACATACCGTCATCTGCAGCTACAACTTTACCTTTAATTTCTTTATTTTGAGCATATACGCTACCACTTATAGTAAGCGTCATAAACATCAAAAAGAAATGAAGTAGAAATTTCCTCATACTTATTAACTATTTATTATTTTATCGTTAACAAATAACTAACAAAAATTCCACAAAGTCAACCTTGATTTAAGTTTTTATAAAATATTATTTAACAAAGATATAACTACTACTTTATTCATCATTTAGGCTTTTTTACAGAAAAAAACGCATTAAAATATATAAAAATAACACAATCAATAATTAGCATAAAAAAAGCCACGTTTGTTTAAACGTGGCTTTAACAACATATATTGTTTTATTTAACCTAATGAAAGTTAACTTTTACTTTTGATTTCTTAACAAATCACGGATCTCAGATAACAACTCCTCTTGTGACGGTCCTTTTGGCTCTTCAACAGCAGGAGCAGCTTCTTCTTCTTTCTTTTTAGTTAATTTCTCTTCTGCTTCTCTTAATTTATTTATCCCTTTAACAAGCATAAATACAACTAAAGCTAATAATAAGAAACTAATCACTTCAGTAATGAAATTACCATAAGCAAAAACTACAGCTCCTTCTACAGCTTTAGCATCTGCCAATGCAGCTCCTTCTGTAACAGTACCTTTTAACACTGTATACATATTTGAAAAATCTGGTGTACCAATTACAGCAGATACAAGCGGCATAATTACATCGTTTACAGCACTGGTAACAATTTTACCAAATGCACCACCGATAATTACCCCAACTGCAAGGTCCATTACATTACCCTTGACAGCGAATTCTTTAAATTCTTTTACAAATCCCATAGTCTTCTTTTTTTTTAGTATTGAGTTTAAGTGAGCAAAAATAGTACAAATTTACTCTTCATAAAAAATTCTTTTCACACGTTGTGCTACACTTGTCAATATTTCATACGGAATAGTGTTAATTCTATTCGCAATTAGTGTAACTGGTAAATCTTGTCCGAAAATAATTACCTCATCCTCTTCTACACAATCAATTGCGGTAACATCAACCATTAACATATCCATACATATTGAGCCAGCAATTGGTGCTTGCTGTCCATTAATTAACACATATCCTACTCCATTTCCCCAAGAACGATGTACGCCGTCTGCATACCCAATAGGTACTGTTGCAATCTTCGTTTTTCCAACCGCTCTAAAGCGACGTCCGTACCCAACACTTTCTGCATCTTCAATTTCTTTTATCTGCATAATACGTGTTTTCAATGTGCTTACATTATGTAATTGTTTCATCTCCTCTTCATCATTCCCTACACCATATAAGCCAATTCCAACGCGAACCATTTCCATTTGATACGCTGAAAAATTATAAACTCCAGACGTATTCAAAATATGACGTATAGGTTGTATATCAAGACTACTCGTTAAGTAATCTGCATTTTTGGTAAACATATTAATCTGATCCAAAGTAAATTCACGATACTCTGGCATATCACTTGACGATAAATGTGAGAAAATCGACTTAACTTCTACAACATTTGTAGTCTTTAGCAATTCTACTAACTCTTGAAGTTCATTGGTTAAAAAACCGTGTCTATGCATTCCAGTGTCTAACTTAATGTGAATTGGATATTGATAACAGTTGCGCTCACGAGCTACTTTTAGAAAAGCGTTCAATTCTCTGACAGAATAAACCTCTGGTTCTAAATCATACGCAATCATAGCAGAAAACGCACTTATCTCAGGGTTCATTACAATAATTTTAGTATTAACACCTGCTTTACGTAAATCAATACCCTCATCCGCAAATGCCACTCCTAAATAGTCAACGTTCTCGTGTGCTAATAATTTTGCTATCTCAAAACTACCATTACCATATCCAAACGCCTTAACCATAACCATAATCTTAGTCTTACTTTCTAATTTAGAACGGTAGAAGTTCAAATTATGTCGTATGGCATTTAAGTTCACCTCTAAAACTGTCTCGTGCGTTTTTGTTTCCAAGGTAGTAACTATCTTATCAAAGCGAAATGCTCTTGCTCCCTTGATTAAAATTGTCTCATCTGAAAAATCTTCAACAGACATTTTTTGAAGAAACTCTTCTGTTGTTTTAAATAAGTAAGTATTTGGAATACCATATAAGTACTCTGTTATATGATTCCCAATTCCTATTAAGCGTGTAATATTATTATTAAGGAGTAACGAACGAACTAAATCATACAATTCAGCTTCTTCAAAACCACTTCTAAACACATCTGATAGAATAACAGTTTTAGACTTATTTATCTTGTGTTTCTCTAAAAAGTCAAGGGCAATTACTAACGACTGATAATCGGCATTATAAGCATCATCAATTAAAGTACAATTATTCAATCCGTCTTTTAACTGCAATCGCAATTCAACTGGATATAATAATTCTATGCGATGCTTAATTATTTCAGTCGAATAATTCATTAATAGCATCGTAGTGATACAGGTAAGAATATTGCGAACAGAAGCATTATCTGAAAAAGGTAAATTAACTTCAAAAGCAGATTTAGCATTTGGAGTAACTATTAACGTATCATTCTGCAAAGACGCAAAAACTTGTGCTTCTTTATTGTCAAAACTCCAACAATACAACTTGTCTTTTGGTAAGAAAGAGGTAATGCGAATATCGTCTTCACAAACGATGTTATCAACATTTGTAAACAACTTAATCTTTTCTTGAATTTTTTGTTCTACACTCTCAAACCCTTCGCTGTGTTCTTCAGTAATAGCAGTAAACACACCTATTGTAGGTTTAACTATTGGCTCTAATCGTTCCATCTCACCGATAGTCGAAATACCAACTTCAAATATTCCAAGATTGTGTTTCTCCTCAATTCCAAAAACAGAAAGAGGAACTCCCGTTTGAGAATTATAACTCTTCGGACTCTTTATAACAGAGAACTCTTCATTTAGTAAAAAGTTCAACCATTCTTTCACTACAGTCTTTCCTTTACTTCCTGTTATTCCAATTACAGGTAAATTAAAATGACTGCGATGAAAATTAGCTGCTTTTTGGAAAGCAGCTAATGTATTCTTTACTTTAAAATAAACGACACCAGAAGTTTCATTAGGTAGATTATCTTCTGATACCACAAAATACTTAACTCCTTTTGTGATTAACTCATTTATATATATGTGCCCATTGTGGTTCTTTCCTTGCAAAGCAAAAAATAACGTATGCTCATCATTTAACAAAGACCTACTATCAACAGAGATATTTGTAATAGTCAAATTATCTTGGGCATTCTCTCCCAAAACCTCTGCTCCTAAAAACGTACAAAAAGCATTCGTATCAATATTCATTACTATTTTTTATTTCAAAAAATTCTACTTGCAAAAGTAAAGAGAGTTTCAATTAAACGACTTTTAAAAGGCGTAATATTTACAACTAAAGGTTACACTTAATATAAGCCCATCCTTGTTCTTGCTTTTCAATTATATCAACTAATCCTGATGGTACAAAAGCTACTCCTTCAATAATATCATCTTCCGATATCATTCTTGCATTCATCGTATTTTGACACGCATAGAACTTTATCCCCTTTTGCATAACTATTCTCAATCCTTCTCCAACCATCGTTTTACTTTTTCGCACCATACCAATTCCAGGTCCGTGTACAACAACGTGAATTACTACATCATCTGCCCAGTGATTTTTCACATTTGTGATATACGTAATCAAAGCATTTTGCTCAATTATATTATCTGTGTTTAATTGAAAAACTACTTTGTGATTAGCTTCTTTCATAATCTTCTCTTTTAAATTTATGATTTAATTTTTGGTTTTATAAAGCTATGAAAAACCTCACTAATAGTACCACTTATTGCCAAATATCTTTTTTGCAGTAGTGTATCCTAAGTTACATTCTGTGTCATTTTTAATAGAGACCTTTGTACTATTATTAATTCTTTAAACAATAAGAAAATGAGTTGGATATTTGAGCCTTGGCCGTGGTATCTTGGTGGATTATTTATCGCAATCACCTTAATATTATTATTACTTCTTGGTAAATCTTTTGGTTTTTCATCAAACTTGCGAACTATGTGTTCGATGATGGGAGCTGGTAAATCGTGTGATTTCTTCTGCTTTAATTGGAAAGCACAAACGTGGAACTTACTTTTCTTAGTAGGTACAATTGCAGGAGGTTTTATTGCATATCACTTTTTAAGTGTTGACGCAGCTGCTATTCCTTTAGGAGAAAACACCATTCAAAAATTAAACGAATTAGGAATTGAGAGTGCTGGTAAAGCTTATGTACCAACAGAACTTTACAGCAACGAAACTTTCTCTTCTTTAAAGAATATTGGAATTTTAATCTTAGCTGGTTTCTTTGTAGGTTTTGGTTCTCGTTATGCTGGTGGTTGTACATCAGGACACGCTATTAGTGGATTGAGTAATCTACAATTACCTTCATTAATTGCTGTAATTGGTTTCTTCATTGGAGGTCTTATTATGGTTCATTTATTATTTCCATTCATCTTTTAAATTATATTCGAAATGAAAAAATTAGCTTATTTATTCGTAGGAATGATATTCGGAATTGGAATGTTTAAATCAGGAGCCGCTTCTTGGTTTAGAATTTATGAGATGTTCCAATTTGACAGTTTCCATATGTATGGTATTATGGGAACAGCATTAACAATTGCAGTTATAGCAACACAAATTATCAAAAAGAAAAACATTAAAGACTTCTCTGGTAACCCAATCATATTTACTCCAAAAGATATGAGTATTCCAAGGTACTTATTTGGTGGAATAATCTTTGGATTAGGATGGGCACTTGGAGGAGCTTGTCCAGGACCTATGTTTGCTAACTTTGGTGCAGGATTCTACTCAATTATCTTCGCTATTGTTGGTGCACTTCTTGGTACTTGGGTTTATGGATTAGTGAGAAAATACTTGCCTCATTAATCAACAATACTTAGCTTTTGAAATACTGCATACACAAAACATTACATAAATATTCACTTGCAGTAAGTGACAATTTATAGACATATTTCTGGTACTTCCTTCTTGAAAACAAGCATTTCTTTGGTTAAAAGTACCAGAACACTGTCGATATTGTCCAATTACACCACGCTCTTCTTTAGTCTTTTTTTATTCTATTTCAGTCATTAACATAGAATTACGGCTATCATTATTTCACATATTCTCTTTTAAGATTGTAATAAAATTGATAAGTTGCTTTAAATAAAGTAATTTTAAAACCCAAAACCATCTTATTCAATCTTTATGGAACATATTATCAAAACGAAATACCGCTACATCTTTGAAGAAGAATTGTTAGAAGAAATTATCAAAGTTTCAACTATCAAAGATTTTAAAGAAGGTGAAAGACTGATGGAAATTGGAGAGTACATAAAAAAAATACCTCTTCTATTAGCAGGTGCTATCAAGATAATTAGAGAAGATCAAAAAGAGGGAGAGATTGTCTTATACTACATTGAACAAGGAGACACCTGTGCAATGACATTAACTTGTTGTTTGGGTGAAACGAAAAGTCAAGTGCGTTCTATTGCAGAACGCGATGGTAGTGTTATATTAGTTCCTGTTGGAAAAATGGACGAATGGTTAGTGAAATACAAAAGTTGGAGAAACTTCGTACTTAATAGCTATAACAACAGAATGAATGAATTACTTTCTGCAGTAGATAGTTTAGCGTTTATGAATATGGAAGAACGCTTGTGCAAATTACTTCAAGATAAAGCTAAGGTTTACAATAGTAGATTTATAAACAACACACATCAAGAGTTGGCTGAAGAGCTTAACACATCGAGAGTAGTTATTTCTCGTATCTTAAAAACTCTTGAGAACAAAGGAATTATACAACTCAATCGAAAATATATTGAGTTACTTAAATCTCAGTAAAACACTATGGATTACACATCGTTAATAGGTTATTCTTTAGCCTTACTAATTGGTATTTCATTAGGACTTATAGGAAGTGGAGGATCAATACTTACTGTTCCTATTTTAGTTTATATAATGAAGATAGAACCATTTGTTGCAACTGCTTATTCCCTATTTATTGTAGGTTCAACCTCATTAGTAGGTGGTTTTAAAAACCTAATTGATAAAAAAGTTGACACAAAAGCTGTTGTCTTATTCGGTATTCCTTCTTTAATATCGGTTTATATTACAAGAGCATTTTTACTCCCCTTAGTTCCTGATATTATTTCTATTGGAAGTTTACAATTAGATAAAAACATTGCACTTATGGTGCTGTTTGCAATTGTAATGCTTACATCGGCGATCAAGATGATTCGACCTCGCAAAGATCAAATAGTTGAAGAAAGCAATCCTAACTTAGGAGGACTGGTAATACAAGGATTATTAATTGGATTATTAGCCGGTACAGTTGGTGCAGGAGGTGGTTTCCTTATTATTCCAGCTTTGGTATTATTCTCAAACTTACCAATGCGAAAAGCAGTAGGTACATCACTATGTATCGTTGCTATACAATCGCTAATCGGTTTCTTAGGAGATATAGGACACACAACGATGGATTGGGCATTATTACTAACTTTTAGTGCAATTTCAATCATCGGAATATTTATAGGGATATACTTAACTAAATTTGTCCCAGATAACAACTTAAAAAAAGGCTTTGGTTATTTTGTTTTAATTATGGCCATCTATATTTTAATAAAAGAAGTGTTTCTTTAGTTTGTAACTCTTGTTACTGTACAATTCAAAACATCTTCCTAATTTTACTTTATAATAACAACAGAAATACACTACGATATGAAAATAGAACAAATTTATACCGGCTGTCTTGCTCAAGGAGCATACTACATTGAAAGCGAAGGAGAAGTGGCAATTATTGACCCTCTGAGAGAAGTTCAACCTTATTTGGACAAAGCAACAAAAGATAATGCTACGATCAAGTATATTTTTGAAACTCACTTTCACGCTGACTTCGTAAGTGGACACGTAACTTTAGCTGAAAAAACTGGCGCTCCAATCGTTTATGGACCGAATGCTAACCCTTCATTTAAAGCACACATTGCTAAAGATGGAGAAGTTTTTAAACTTGGAAAAGTTACTATTACAACTTTACATACTCCTGGTCATACTATGGAGAGTACAACTTACTTATTAAAAGATGAAAATGGTAAAGACCACGCTATTTTTAGTGGAGATACGCTTTTCTTAGGAGATGTAGGTCGTCCTGATTTAGCACAAAAAGCAGCTAATTTAACACAAGAGCAATTAGCAGCTACTTTATACAATAGCTTACGTACGAAAATTATGCCGTTAGCAGATGACGTAATTGTTTACCCTGCACACGGAGCTGGTTCTGCTTGTGGTAAAAACTTAAGTAAAGAAACTGTAGGTACTCTTGGTGAACAAAAGCAAACAAACTATGCGTTACGTGCGGATATGACAGAAGCTGAATTCGTAAAAGAAGTTACTGATGGTCTTTTACCTCCTCCTGCTTACTTCCCTTTAAATGTGAAGTTGAACAAAGAAGGATACGAGAACGTTGAAACGATTATCACTAATAATAAAAAATTATCACCTAAAGATTTCCAAGCTTTAGCTGATGATTCTGGAGCATTAATTTTAGATGTTAGACCTGGTGCAGAGTTTGCAGCGGGACATATTCCTGGATCTATCTTTATTGGATTAGATGGGCAGTTTGCTCCTTGGGTTGGTGCTTTAATTACAGATATTAAACAACCTATCTTAATCGTTTGTCCAGAAGGAAGAGAAGAAGAAGCTATTATTAGACTTTCTCGTGTTGGTTATGACAATACATTAGGTTACTTAGAAGGTGGTTTTGCAAACTGGAAGAACGAAGGAATGGAATATGACACTGTTCAACAAGTTACTGCTGATGAGTTAGCTAATAAAGTTAAAAATGAAGATATCAACATCTTTGACGTTCGTAAAGTAGGAGAATATAATTCTGCTCATATCGACTATAAGAATGTTAACCACACACCATTAGATTACTTAAACGATCATTTAGCTGAATTCCCAACAGATGAAACTTTCTTTATCCACTGCGCTGGAGGATATAGATCACTTATTGCTTCATCTATCTTGAAAGCAAGAGGATTCCACAATATGATTGATGTAATCGGAGGTTTCGGAGCAATTAAAAATACAGGTATTGCTTTAAAAGAAAGCACTTGTACTGCTACTTGTCCAACAACAGGAAAATAATACAGAAATGAATAAATTTGAAGAACTAATCAATAGTGATCAGTTAGTCTTAGTGGACTTCTTTGCCACTTGGTGTGGTCCTTGTCAGATGCTTGCACCTGTCTTGGAAGAAGTAAAACAAACACTACAAGACAATATTACAATCATTAAGATTGACGTTGATAAAAACCAAGCATTAACAACACAATATAGTACACAGTATCAAATGAGAGGTGTACCTACTTTGATGTTGTTTAGAAAAGGTAAGTTATTATGGCGCCAATCCGGATATATGGATAAACAAACTTTACTTGCTAACATAGAGCAATACAAGAATAATTACTAATGAAAAAGGTCTCAATTGAGACCTTTTTTTATTTAACAACTAAAGTCATATCCTCCACTTCCTGCAAGATATAAATAGTGTTTTGCTTCTTTAGATAAATATACTTGTATTTCTTTTTGTTCATAATCTGCTGATGTATCAAATACAAAATCAAGCTTACCATCTCCATCTAAATCTCCAACAAAAAGCAATTCGACAAAAGTATCACTGAAAATAGGGATATTTAAAACCATCTGTTGCTGTGCCCCATCTACACTGATATACAATTTATAATCCTCAATCTCTCTAAATTCCTTCCCTTTTGGATCTGTATCATCCGTGTACATATAGGTGTTTTTTACTGTACCTTCCGCTTCTAAAGCATATGTATGTCCTTTATACTTGTATTCATATACTTCACCTGGTCATAATGGCTTCTTTTTAATAGGCAAAGAGACAATATCTCCCTTAGTAAGTAACTTATTAGGGGCACAGAAAAAAAGTGGCTCTTCTTCCTCAGGAGAGAATACCCCAATTTGATTTACTTCAGTACATTCATTCAAAATCGGATCTGTCAAATTATAATCCGCTTGTTTCACAATAAAATGTGTTTTATCAACCTTTCTAAACTCCAACCAATTTTCGTTAATCGCAGAGTAAGTATCTGTCGAATCATCATCATAATATGCGGGTAATAAAAGTGTCATTACCTCCTTTACCTCTTTACCATAAGCATCTGTAAATCGATGAACATCTTTTATTTCTTCTTGTTCAACACTATTTTCTTCTGTAAGTTCTTGTGTACCCTCTGACTCTGTTTCTGCAGTTTCTTTACAGCCGATTAGTATTAGCAACCCCAAGACAATTAATACTTTTTTCATCAGTTAATTTGTATTTAAGTGATTTTTGAGCAAAAAAAAACTATCGTTTTACTGATAGTTTTTTTTCATTATTTATATAACTAATTGTTAGTCATTCAATTTTAATACAGCCATAAAAGCTTCTTGTGGAATCTCAACGTTACCTACTTGACGCATACGTTTCTTACCTGCCTTTTGTTTTTCAAGTAATTTACGTTTACGTGAAATATCCCCTCCATAACATTTAGCTGTTACGTCTTTACGAAGTGCTTTTACTGTTTCACGAGCAATTACTTTCACTCCAATAGCCGCTTGAATAGGAATATCAAACTGTTGACGCGGGATAAGTTCTTTTAACTTCTCACACATCTTCTTACCAATGTAGTACGCATTATCTGCGTGCATTAAAGCAGATAAAGCATCTACTACGTTTGCGTTCAACATAACGTCAACTTTCACTAAGTTAGACGTACGCATTCCAATAGGAGAATAGTCAAATGAAGCATATCCTTTAGAAACTGTTTTTAATCTATCATAGAAGTCAAATACAATCTCTGCTAATGGCATATCAAACGTCAACTCTACACGGTCTTCCGTTAAATAAGTTTGGTTTGTAATAATACCACGTTTGTCAATACACAAACTCATTACTTGACCAACGAAGTCAGCTTTAGTAATAATTGTCGCTTTAATATATGGCTCTTCTACTCTTTCTAATTTAGAAGGTTCTGGTAAATCAGATGGGTTATTTACTACAATTGGTGTATCTGGTTCTTTCTTAGTATAAGCTAAGTAAGAAACGTTAGGTACAGTAGTAATAACAGTCATATTAAACTCACGCTCTAAACGCTCCTGAATAATCTCCATATGTAACATTCCTAAGAATCCACAACGGAAACCAAACCCTAAAGCAGCAGAACTTTCAGCAGCAAATACTAAAGAAGCATCATTCAATTGCAATTTCTCCATTGAGTTACGCAATTCTTCATAGTCCTCTGTATCTACTGGATAAATACCAGCGAATACCATTGGTTTAACGTTCTCAAACCCTTCAATCATATTTTGAGTTGGTTCTTTTGCATCTGTTAACGTATCCCCTACTTTAACTTCCTTAGCTTCCTTAATACCAGAAATTAAGTAACCTACGTCACCTGTTTTAATCTCTTGTTTAGGAACTTGGTTTAATTTAAGTGTACCAATCTCATCTGCAAAATACTCTTTCCCTGTAGCCATAAATTTAATCTTCTGACCTTTCTTAATAGTACCATTAACAACACGGAAGATAACTTCAATACCGCGGAATGGGTTATAAACAGAGTCAAAAACTAAAGCTTGTAATGGTTCTTCAGGATTACCTTTTGGAGCAGGAACTCTCTCGATAATTGCCTTTAAAATATCTTCTACTCCTAAACCTGTTTTACCAGATGCAGGAATAATTTCTTCATAATCACATCCTAATAAGTCAACGATATCATCACTCACCTCTTCTGGGTTAGCACTTGGTAAGTCAACTTTATTTAATACAGGAATAATAGTCAAATCATTCTCTAACGCTAAATACAAGTTAGAGATAGTTTGTGCTTGGATACTTTGTGCTGCATCTACAATCAACAAAGCCCCTTCACACGCAGCAATAGACCTAGAAACTTCATAAGAAAAGTCTACGTGCCCTGGAGTATCAATTAAATTTAAAATATATTTCTCGCCTTCATATTCATACTCCATTTGAATCGCATGAGATTTAATTGTAATCCCTCTTTCGCGTTCCAAATCCATACTATCTAAAAGCTGATTTTGTTGCTCACGTGCAGTTACCGTTTGTGTAGCATCCAATAAACGGTCTGCTAACGTACTCTTTCCGTGGTCAATGTGAGCAATAATACAAAAGTTTCTAATGTTCTTCATCTTCGTTATATCAAAGTTTTAATTAGATTATACGCCCATTAGAAGTATTGAAACAACTTTCAATAATCATATAATCAAGATTCTAAGACTTTTATTCTCTTCTGTTTAAAACAATATAAGCCTATATTTTGCAAATATACTTTAAAGTTTGAATTTTTAATCATTTTTTTCGTTATACCTAAAGTTATCAACACTTTTCATCCTTTACAGACCAAGTATTTTAACCACTAAGATTAAACTGCCAAATGCCCCGTTTTTATTAACACTTTTACTAACTTTATACTTTCTAAAAATTCGCGCAATGAAAACATTCTTATCCATCGCAACACTATCTTTTTTTACATTGATTAGTTGTGGTCAAAAAAAAGAAATTACAGAAGATTTTATTACACTGCCTAATCATCTACAAGAGGTTTCTGGTTTGCATTACGACGCAACTTCTAAAACATTTTGGACCGTTCAAGACAGTGGAAATAGCAATGAACTTTACCAAATAGATGCAACTGGAAGTATAGTGCATACCGTTAAAGTTAAAAACCAAAAAAATAAAGATTGGGAAGAACTTACAAGTGATTCTGAAGGAAACTTGTATATCGGTGATTTTGGAAATAACAAAAACACGAGAAAAGACCTGAAAATTATTAAAGTAGACAAAAATAACTTAGATAAAGAAGAAGTTGATGCTTCTGCTATTATCTCTTTTGAATATCCTGAGCAAAAACAATTTCCTCCCAAAGACACAGAGTTGATTTATGATGCGGAGGCATTCTTTTTATATAATGACAATTTTTACATCTTTACAAAAAACAGAAGTAAAGGCTTTGACGGTAGATCAAATGTTTATAAAATTCCCAATGTAGCAGGACATCACAAAGCTCAATTGGTACAAACATTCAAAGGGTGTAATGTTTATAAACACTGTGCTATTACAGGGGCTGCTATTAGTCCCGACCAAAAGACTTTTGTTTTATTATCACATTCTAAATTGTGGATTATTGACGGATTCAATCCTAACGCAATCTTAGATGGTAAAATATCTGAACACAAATTAAACCACGTTTCTCAAAAAGAATCTGTTTCTTTCGATGGAAACAATACTGTTTACATTGCTGATGAAGTTAAAAAGCAAACAGGTGGTAAAATCTATAAAGTGGATTTGGGTGCTTTAAAACCCAAACCCTAATCCAAACACAAAGCGACCTCCATCTACACTGTTGAAATAAGAGCAGTGTAGGGTTGCTTGTTCTATGGCATTTATCCAAAAACCTGCTCCATAAGCATTGTGCCATTTATTTGAACTTTCTAATGGAGTCCATACCCTTCCATAATCAAAACCAGCATAGAAACCGTAACTCATTGGTATAAATCCAGCGGTAAACTGACCTGCATTAAAACGAATATCTGTTGTTTGTACAAATGATGTCTTTCCTGTAAATCGCTCTGGTCTAAATCCTCTTAAATTTGCGTTACCACCAACTGTTGCTGCGTGATAAAAATCGTAATTGTCATTAAACCTTGTTTGATAATTGAAATTTGTAGCAAATACAAAACGCTCTCCTCTGTCTATAAAATGAATAAAGTTCATTCGCATATCTAAGTAAGCGAAGTTCTGTTTAGTATCTTCTAAATTCATACGCCATCCTGCTTTCGAATTGAAACCAAATCCAACTGTTGGATTAGCAGGATAGTTATACTGTTCATAATTATACTCTACATTAAACGAACCATATTGTTGAAAATCAAAAACTTTCTGATTGACAACTTCTGGTGAACTCGTAATGAATCGATTAGACTTGTTTTGTACTTTTAATGCGTCGTATCCAAGATTTACTTCAAAAGCGCCTCCTTGTTTTCCCTCATAACGGTATCCAGGAGCTATTGAATAACTTTCAACACGCACACGTTTGTAATCATCTCCTTTTTCTTTGTCAGAATAATATGTTTCGTTTCCAATACCATAGTAGTTTTTGGCAAAATTCGGACTCGTAGCTCTTGCCCCTAAAGTAAACATCCAATTATTTGTAGCATTCGGAAAATACCCTTTATATTCAGCTTCTAAGCCTTTTGTATTAAACGAATAGAAACCTTTTAATTCGTGTTTACTGGTAAATGGGTCTTGTAAAAACTTCATACGAGTTGAACTATACATAAAACCTAACTTAATACCATCTTCTGGATTAAAACCAATATTTGGCAATAACATATTGATGTTTACAGGAACTTTTTCATAGTTGAAATTATTCAAATCATATTTATTCGTACTGTATTTTCGAACAACACCATTCTTTTCAGCTATTTCATTTTTCTTATCTGCATAATCATAAACAATTGTTTTACGTGGGTTTTCAATCGCGTATGTATCTTGATTCTTACCTCCTATTAAACGCAATTTTATCTTTGCTTTTCCTTCTCCTCTCACTACATACTCATCTTCATCATTTAAGCCGTAAATCCAAATTTCTTTGGTTTGCTTTGCCGAATATACTTTTTCAAAATCAAGTTCTTTTCCTGATTTCTTATCGCGATATTGTGTCAGTTTTACATCGCCATTTGACAAGCGCTCTATGTCGAAAAAGTCTTTTTTATCCGTACCCGCTACAATAACATACTCTCTCAATTTAGCATAGTACTTTGGCAAATAGGCAACAATATTACTCTTTCTAACCTTCAATATTCTTTTGATTTCGTCAATCTCTTTGTCTTGTACTTCTTTAGGCAATTTAGCAAAGACCTCTTCGATGACTTCATCACTTAGTGTTGTCACAATATCTTTTGCCTCTGTAATCCAATCTTCTTCAGAAGTTGATTTTAATAAATACTGATCCAATGGAAAAGCCGTCTTATTCAACCAACGAGGATTAGCAAAATCTTCTTTATAACTTTGCATATGTCTCAAGGGAGGAAGCTTTTTTATCAATGATAACAAAGCACCATCTATCTTAGCAAAAGCTTGATCTCTATCTCGAGGTACAGGTTTATAAATTACCTTACCTTCTTCTTTAAACTCAGACCATCTCCACTGATCTCCGTGTCTATCCCAGTCCCCAATTAACATATCAAAAATACGTGCACGCAAAAATGCTTTTTGATCAATAGCATACTTTTCGTCTTTTCTCAAATTAGCAATCACATCTGTTGTGCTAATTATCTTTGTCGCATTTCCAAAACTATCCTCATCTTCAAAACCACTGGTAGGACGCTCTTCAATCATATACAACTCATCTCCGTAGTTTTCATTAAATCTTCCCAATGTTTTTTGTTTCGGAATATAATACAACTCCGGATTTGTATGAAACATACCTATTGCTTCAGAAAGGTCACTAATGATAAACGGAGTATAAGGATGTGATGTCGTATAAAAATCATAAATAAATCTTTCCGCCCAAGTATCTTGAAACGAATTCATCACATATTGATCTTTAAAAACAGCTGTTTGAACAAAACGAGAAACACTCTTACGCACCCCTCTCATTACGTATTCTTTTCCGTCTTTATCAACAACACGAAGCGACATAGATTGGTTACCACCTCCTGAAATAGTTGGCGTCAATCCCCCTTTAATCTTTGTTAGATCCGCTATTTCAACTTCAACAGGTCTGCTGTATATATCTCTATAGTGCTTTCCCCATAAAAAGCGATACCAAGCTGTTTTTTTTGTCCACTCTGCAGGATATACACTTGCTTTAGTTATTCCTTCTTTTACTTCATTATCTCCTTCATAAACATAAGAACTCGGTTCAAATATTTTATTCTTAGTAACTAACTGAACACCTTTTTCGTCAAAAACATAGAAATTCAACACTACACTGCGATCTTTCAAAACCTCAAGTGTCGTAAATCCAGCTTGTGCGATTGAAATATCATTCGGTAAAATAGCTCTTGAAGGTGTCGTTTCAGCCATACCTCCACTGATAACTTGTTTTACCCCATCTTGTGCTATGTATTGTAAATTTTGTTCATGTGCTGAAGCAATTACAACATTGTCATACATCTGCGCCATTGTTCTAATGCGCTTATTAAACTCATTGTAATTCTTACTTTGTAAATCTTGTGTATTAATGCCAGAAAGTGCTCTTGTATAGTTTATAACCGAACCAATAATTGGCAACGGTACATTGGAATTTAATGGGTAAATATGGTCTTTAAAAGAAAAATGACCACCATAATTTCCATTGCTGTAAACAGGGTGATGCATTGCCAACACCACTATTCTATTCTGATTTTTGTTAATCTCTCCTCTTAGTTCATCAAAAAAATCTTCTCTTGTCTTGATATCACAATCCTCATTAATATTGGGTTGCTTATCCCAATCTTGTAGATACCATTCGCTATCAACTGCAATTAATACAGTTTCATCATTGATTTTTAATCGCTCAAAACCACAAACTTTTCTCGGTAATACCGCTTTCTTATCTTCTAAATTTAATGCCATATAATCTGAAAAACGCTTAACTCCTTCATACCCTCTTGCCCATTCAGCGTTTCCATTTATAAAAACAGTATTCCCTTTAAAATCTTTTGCCAATCCCAATTGAGTGGCCAATGTTTCTTCTACTTTCCCTCTACTTTTCGCACCTTCTTTAGCCATTCCCCTATCGATACTATTACCCAAGAAAACTAACGTTGACTCTTTTTCACCTTTGCCTATAAAAGAAGATAATTTATCGAAGTGTTTTTTTCTCGACTTATTCTTGTCAAATCCCGTATTCCCTAACAAGTAATAAGTATGTGATATATCTGCTTTAGAAACAGCCTCCTCAGCAGCAATTATCTCTTTACTTTTCTTTCCATATTGTGTACCATACGTGGCACAAGAATTCAAAACAGTAAATGAAAATAGCGATGCTAAACCTATTTTTAAAGCATTTATAGATATGTGAGGAAATAATTTCATAATTTAGAGGTTATAAAGGTTTTGAATATGACAATTCTACAAAAGGTTGAAGAACATATCTTTCAGATACACAAAGATACACTATCACATCAATATACATACCACAACTTTAACCATACATTACGTGTTGTTAATGGTTTAGAAGAAATTCTAAAAACTGTTGACGTAACAAATAAAGAAGCTAATATTCTTCGTTACGCTGCGTGGTTTCACGATATTGGATATATCAACTCTTGGGAAGAACACGAAGAACGTGGTGCACAAATGGCGCAAACTTTCTTACTTGAAAATGGTGTTGATGTAGATGACGTACATATTGTTATGCAATTAATTAGGGCTACAAAATTGGACTATGTTCCTGAAAATGATCTTGAATGCATTTTAAAAGACGCTGATTTTGCTCACTTTTCAGATGATAATTATGTAGATGTAAGTGACTTGCTAAGAAAAGAAGTTGAACATTTTTGTAATAAAACCTTTACTGATTTAGAATGGTTAGAGCAAAATAGAGATATTATGCTTTATAAACACAGATATTATACTGTGTATGCCCAACAACAATGGCAACCTTATAAACAGAAAAACTTATTGGCTATTCTTGCCAAAATAGAAAAAATAGAAACCAGAAAGGCGCGTAAGAAAAAAGCAGAATCAAGTAGAACTATTGATACTTTGTTCAGAACGACCTTGAGAAATCACACTTCTTTAAGTGCTATAGCAGATAGAAAAGCGAATATATTGCTTTCTGTAAATGCTATTATTATCTCTATTTGTCTTTCTACTTTAATTCCAAAATTAGATAGTCCGAGCAATGCTCACTTGATTTACCCTACTTTTATTTTATTGTTTTTTAGCGTGGCTACGATTATTTTCGCCATACAATCTACAAGACCAAAAGTAACCTCTGGTACCTTTACAAAAGAAGAAGTTGACAACAACGAGGTTAATTTACTTTTCTTTGGTACATTTCACCAAATGCCTTTTGACGAGTATGAAGAGACTTTAATGACTATTTTAAAAAACAATAAGTACCTACACCACGCATTGACAAAAGACTTGTACAATTTAGGTGTAGTACTTGATAAAAAATATAAACTATTGCGCATTACTTATACCATCTTTACAGTTGGAATTATCGCATCTGTTTTAGCTTTTGTATTGGCTTTTAGAGGTATTGGCTTCTAAGGTAATCATGCATTAAATTATTGTAATCTAATTGTTCTATATCAAAGTCTAAATTAACATTTACTCTCAGACCAAGTAGGCCTGAAACACTTTGCATATCTTCAATTTCAAATTGCTCAATTTCGCCAAGCAGCACACCTATTTGTTGCCCATACGTTAGATATTGTCTGTATTCTTCTAAATCTTCTGTAGAGGCAAACGCAATTGTCAACTTTTGTGGTTGAACAATTCGCTCTTCTGTGCCTTTAATACACGCCTTGTCTAAACGCTTTTTAATTACTTCATAACGGGTATTATATGAGCCATCTATATCAAAGCGTTTTTCATCCATTCTAAACTGTATTCCCAAAGATGTATCGTACACAAAAATTAATACTGTAACATCCATTTTAATCATATCCTGAATATTATTGCGGTAGTGAACACACATCAATTCAGTCATTACTTGCAATTGCCACAAACGCAGGTTTTGTAAGTAAGTAAAATCAAAAGACATCGCCGGACATATAGACTCCCCAATATAAATGTTGTGTTCTATTCCGTCCGTTTTAAATCTTTCGTAATAATGTGGAAATACTTTTTGAACTATTTGTTGACGCTCGTCTAAGATATCTGAAAAACACTTATTCATACGACCTACTTGGTTGTCAAAAACCTTGCGTTGCTCGTAATAAATATCAAACTGAACGTCTATATGAGACAGGTATTCTTTTAATATTTCTTCATCAAAAAGATGCCCTTCTTTTCTTAAAAATGGGTGTATCTCTTCTTTAATATAGTTCTGAATCAACTGTTCTAAACCAGAATAAAAACGAGTTTCTAATTGACGTAAATAAGCATTTAAACGCAAACAGTGTTTCTCAAAAACAAGTGCCCCATTGCGACAAGCACTTTTATCAAACATATTAATTAAATAAGTCAATTGAGATTTCAAATCAGCAACAATTGCTTCATTTCTCAACTTGCTTGATCCTTTAATGTCTATTTCTCCAAACAAAGGAAATACTTTTGGAAATGATATTGGACTAATAATATAGTCTTTATCAATAACACTTTCTATATAGTTTCGTTTTGCTTCTTCAATAAACTTCCAATAAACACTTGGGTGAATCGTCGTAAACTCTCGCTGTATAATAGCTTCAACTTGGTTAAGCAAATCTGCTTTTACACGCTCAAAAGTTTCTGAAATAATAGGCATCATTGCTTCTAACTTCTGTGCGTTTACAGTGTGTAAATCGCGAGGTACTTCAGAGACAACCTCCAAGATACCCTCCAAACCACTTGATATAACCACAGGTCTAAACAAACAGCTCCTAACACCTTGTTTTCTCAGATGCAGACACATTTTCTCTTCCTGCTTATCTAACATCATTTCATCAATATCAGAGATACAGAAATACTTTTTTTCTGAAATAAGCTCCTCATAAGCCTTTTTAGATAAAACAATACCTGTGCTTTCATCATTCAATAAATGACTTTTCAATCCCATTATATCACGAGTTTCTTTCTGAACCAATGTCTCTAATTCAATCGGTGTATAACCAATTTTTAAATTAGGCACTCTAAAAATAGAACTGAATATTTGTCCTAATGTATCGCCAATAGGTGTTCGCTGTAATTGCGACTTTAAAAAGTTTTCTTTCAACAATGATAAAGCACTTTCAACCGTAACATCTACCAAACTAACAATACCAAAACCACGTATAATCCAACTTTCTTGAGGAAATTTCTCTTTCCACAAGTCTAAGTTGTCAAAATTATCTTGCAACAATTCTATATCTGCCTTTGTCAGCATAATAGCTTTATCAGTTGGAATTATTTCAACAAAATCAGCATTGTATAACACGCGATAGTGATGTATAATTCCTTTTGCATCTGGCAAGTCGATAAACAACGGTCGAGTCAAATCAAAATCAGCATTGAAATAATGATTCATAATAATACAGCAACAAGCAATATAATATTGATGCTGATCAAAATCACGAATTTCTATATCATAACTTATCCCACTCTCGGCAATTATTTTTTTAAAACGATTGGTGTAGTTAAACATCAATTGTTGAAAGGGCATAGAAACTGCTTTTATTTCATTGTCTTTTAAAGCTACTGGAAATAAAATCTCTAACAACTCTTGAATCAAAGCCTCATTATCTTGAAGAACTTCTGTAGCTGTTATGTTTGTACATAAATCAGGAACAACATTTATTCTCTCCAATAAATCTTTTAGATAAGTCTTTTTTATCTCATTCCTGTTCGGATCTACAATAAATTCATTCATCGCTTTTATCAATCGATGAAAAGAAAACTCAATGTTAAAAGGCGTAAATTCAAAAGTTGTTAATCGCATAATTATGGGGTTCTTTAGTGCCTTAAAGATAACAAATAACTACTTGTCGGGCTATAGATTAACTCAGTATAATGTAGAATTGACAAGTTTCTTACTTACAAAAATTTGAAAAACTAAAATTATTGTACTTTTGCATCAAATTTCGAAAACGAATATGATTAAAATTGGCAACATAGAACTTCCTGACCACGCGCTTCTTTTAGCTCCTATGGAAGACGTAAGTGATCCACCATTCCGTCGTTTGTGTAAAAAACACGGAGCAGATCTTATGTACTCAGAATTTATTTCTTCAGAAGGGTTGATTAGAGATGCGATGAAAAGTAAGATGAAGTTAGACATTTTTGATTACGAAAGACCTGTAGGTATTCAAATCTTCGGTGGAGATGAAGAAGCTATGGCAATGTCTGCTCGTATTGTAGAAACAGTTCAACCAGACTTAGTTGACATCAACTTTGGTTGTCCTGTAAAAAAAGTAGTATCTAAAGGTGCTGGTGCTGGTGTTTTAAAAGACATTGATTTGATGGTACGCTTAACAAAAGCAGTTATCAACAGTACTAATTTACCTGTTACGGTTAAAACTCGTTTAGGATGGGATGATGATTCTATCAACATTGACGAAGTAGCTGAAAGATTACAAGACATCGGAGTACAAGCTTTAACTATTCACGCGCGTACTCGTGCACAAATGTATAAAGGGCATTCTGACTGGACACATATTGAACGCATTAAAAACAATCCACGTATTACAATGCCTATTTTTGGTAATGGTGATATTGATAGTCCACAAAAAGCATTAGAGTACAAAGAGAAATTCGGTTTAGATGGTATGATGATTGGTCGTGCAGCTATTGGATATCCTTGGATTTTTGATGAAATCAAACACTATTTTAAAACAGGTGAATTACTTCCTCCTCCAACAATAAAAGATCGTTTAGAGGCTGCTAAAAACCACTTAATATGGTCTATGGAATGGAAAGGTGAGCGTGTTGGTATCGTTGAAATGAGACGTCATTACACTAACTATTTCAAAGGTATTCACGGTTTTAAACCACATCGTTTAAAATTAGTTACAACTGATGATCCTATTGAATTATTAAGTTTATTTGATCGCATTGCGGAAGAATACAAAGATTACGTTATAGAATAAAAAAAGCTCCAATTAAGGAGCTTTTTTCTTCTCTAAAAACATCGCTTTATCAAGCAACTAAATTTCCGTTTTTGAACAATTCAAACCATTGTTCTATATATTGTTTTTCAAATAGCAATTGCAACATAATTTCTCTTGTAAATTCAACAGCTCCAATTCCGCTTGCAGTAATAATTAAATCATCACTTGCTGCTAAACTGTTTAAATACAACTTATCACCTGTATAAGCTGGCGCTAAAGCTTTCAGATAAGAAACATCATTGCTTGTATGGAAACGATTATCAAGAACACCTTTTTTACCTAAATAAGCAGTTGCCCCACATATTCCTGCAATCATCATACCTTGCGCCAAAGCATAATTAATAACAGCATCTATTCTAATATCTGTAGGTAATTGGGTTTCCCACAACTTACCGCCAGGTAAGATAAACATTGTTGCGTTAGCTAAGTTTATTTCTTCAACAGAAACATCCGGTAAAACTCGCAGTCCTCCACTTGACATTACTGCCCTTCCTTTGTCAGAAACAGTGATGAGTCTATAGTGTGCATTTTTTCGAATTTCAGGCATAATATAAGAAACCTCCCAATCCGAGTAACCATCAAATAAGTAAATGTAGATATTCTTACGTTCCATCTTTTTTTATTTCAAAACTACTATAATTTATAACATACAATAAAAATTCATTGCGAAGAGTTTTAGCAACTTTCTCTATAACACATTTCAACCTACTTATAATCAACCTTAAAACACTCCTTTTCCAATAGCCTTAAATTAGTAACCAAGCCACAGCTTTAAAGGCATAGACAATAAAAAAGCCCTTTCAAAACTGAAAGGGCTCTTCGTATTATTTTGTATTATCTGAGATAATGTGTAAATCTGTTTGTGGAAATGGAATTTCGATATTTGCTTCATCCAACGCAACTTTTACTAATTGTTGAATTTCAAATACTGTATTCCAGTAATCCTCTTTTGCCATCCAAGCACGAACGTTTAAGTTAACTGAACTATCCGCTAATCCATTTACAAAAACAATTGGTTTTGGATCTTTTTGAATAGACTCATGCTTATCTAAAGCAGCTAAAATAACCTCTCTTGCTTCTTTAATATTAGCACTGTAAGAAATACCAACTACAAAGTCATAACGTCTTGCAGTAATCTCACTATAATTTGTAATCACTGAGTTTGCTAATGTACCATTTGGACTAAAAACTTTTAATCCAGCAGCAGTAGTTAACGTAGTATATAATAAATCTATACGCTCTACAGTTCCTTCAGTACTACCCGTGTTTGAAATATAATCACCTACTTTAAACGGCTTAAACATTAAGATTAAAACTCCACCTGCAAAGTTTGATAAACTTCCTTGTAAAGCCAAACCAATCGTTAAACCAGCGGCACCAAATATGGCAGTAAAACTCATCGACTTAAAGCCCATAATACCCGATACCACAACAAATAGAACGATATAAAGCATGAAACGAATCATACTAAGCAAGAACCCTCTTAATGATTTATCAAGGTCTCTCTTCTCAAATCTTCTTCCTATAATACCTACAACACCTTTAATAACATAGATACCTATTATAATTACCAATATACCTACAGCATATCTCGGTAAGGCTAATAATATCTGTTCTAAAAAGTTTTCTAAACTCAATACAATCTTCTCCATAGCAATTTTTTATCTGTTATATTTTTAATTTTTTAGCGATTCCTTTTGGAAGTCCATCTTTGTGAATCATAATATCAGTAGTTTTATACTTAACGTATTCTTTACTCATATACATATATCCTTTGTAGTCATTTGAAATTCCCCAAGAGTTTTTAATAACATAATACTCTCTTCCGTTTTGATCTTTTGCAATTCCTACAATATGCATACCATGATCATCCGTAGTTGTATAATTATCAAAAGCTTCTTGACGCATTTCTGGCGTTACTTTACGTTCTGGTTTTGGTCCGTTAAACATTTCTTGTCTTTCTTCCAAAGTCATATCTTCATATTCCTTCTCAGGTACAAAAGCTACACCATTTTTCCAGCTAAAGTATTTTTCGCTAACATCTCCTGCCCAAGCTACTGTAAAACCATTGTTTACTGCGTGGTCAACAATCTCTGTTAATTCATCCATTTTAACGTTGTATGCTTGATTAAAAGCCCAGTTATCAGGAACTAATAAAACAAACTTATCATATAATGGGTAATTTAAGTCTGAACCAATTTCAACATAATCATCAGCATTTACACCAATAACTTCTTTAGCAAAAGATTGAGGAGTATATTCTTTTCCTTCCCATTTGAATTTTTTAGGAGCTTCTCCTAAATAAGCATCAATTACAGCTGCATAAGCTTTCTCCCAGTTTGGAGTTAACTTTCCGTTTGGATTAGAAACTATAGCTTTTAATACTCCTTCTTGTATTGCAGCCATTTCTCCAAACTTATTTTTATCTGTTCCGTAATTTAATCCTGTGTAAACAGATTGAGGAACAGCTCCGTACATTTTGTACATATTCATTACATCGTGAAATGCTCCACCATCACCTAAAGTAACAGCTCCGTGCATACGCACATACATTTTTCCTTTCTCAACATAAGCATTACGAGCAGAGAAAATTTGTGAAATCTCAACTGGTTTTCTTCCCATTCTCATCATTTCTGATTCGATAAAAGAGTTTGCTGAATAACTCCAACAAGTTCCTGATGAACCTTGATTTTTTACTGAAGTTGCTTCAATATCAACTACATCTGTAAATTGATATAATTCCTTACTCTTTTCACTTGCATTTAATCTTAGTGAGTTTACTAAGTTATCTTGTCCAAATGAAGTTACAGAGTAACCAGCTGATAACATAAGCGCTAATGCCCATGCTTTTAATTGATTTTTATACATATTGTTAGGTTGTTAGATTTGTAAAGATAAAAAAAGCTTTAGGTTTATTCCAAATTGTTTCAAACAAACATACATTTTCAACATTAAAAACGGAGTTAAAGTATAAAATAAATTAGTTTTTGCACAAAAAAAATGTTTTTACCTCTCTTTACCTTCCCCTTGCTAACATTAAAATCTCAAAAAAAGTGTACAGCTATAGCAAGGCGAGACAGAGTTCTCCAGTAGCACCATAAAAACTATGGAAATCGTATGGAAACACAATAGGATTACCTCGTTTTCATTATAGTACATCTAAAAGTAATCTTAAACAAGTAAACAACAAAAAAGCCTAAGAGACAATCTCTTAGGCTTTAACAAAAGTACAATTAAGTTAAAATAACTTGCCTCTCAAGCTTTTCAACTCCTTATATTATTTTATTTCTTTGAAATAGAATTTTACAGTTCCTTTATCCTTATCTTCTGCTATAACCTCAAAAGACTCTCTTGTTTCCCTATTCCAATCGTTATAAGTATATTTATCAACTGTTTCAAAAATAGCAGTTACAGGATACCCCTCTTTGTCATATTCATATGTAACAGTAGCACTAAATGATTCCTTTTCATCATAAATATGGTTTATTCCAGTAATATTATTCACAGGTAATAACTTATTTGCCTCATTAATTCCACTTAAAGCAGCACCAACTGGAGAACCAAAATCAATCTGTGTTTTCTTAGATAAATCAATTGCCCCTGTCGTATTTAGAGTATGGAACGCAAAAAATGGTTTTGCATCATAAGATATTTTTGTTTGAATTTCTCCTTCAATTTCTTTTTCATCTTCATCAAATGAGTAAAACGTAAGATCAACAGGATTACCTTTGTGAATTTGATTCACTTTTCCATATTTAGCCCCATCAAGCTTTTTTCCTGTGATTTCAGACAAAAAGAAAGTATCCTCAATATTAGAAATACTCTCAATTCCTCCTTTATTATACTTTATCTCACCTACTACCTCATTTCTATCAGTAACAATTTTAACTAACTTTCCATTTTCATACTCATAAGTAATTGTACTATTTGATGTCTCTACCTCTCCATCATGCCAAGTTGTAGTTGAACTAACCTCAATCTTGTCAAGAACTCTAATCACTTTATGAGGTGCTGTAATTCCACCTACTGTAGTTCCATTTTCATTTGAACTATTGTCATCTGAGCTACAACTCACTAATAATCCTCCAATTACTACTAAACTTAATAAAATCTTTTTCATATCTTAAATTTATATTTTTAACAAAATTAGCCAAAACATATCTTAAAAAAATTAACTAAAATACGTTTTACAAAACATTCAATTTCTCTTTCATTAAATTACAGAAACAAAAAAGGCTGTCTATAGAAGACAGCCTTTTTCGTAAATTATACTATGTTATATTACAAAGTTTCTTTTAACCAACGGAAAAATTCACCTTGCCATACTTGCGCATTTTGTGGTTTTACAACCCAGTGATTTTCTTCTGGTAAGTATAAAAATCTACTTTTTATTCCTCTTAATTGTGCAGCTTGGAAAGCTTCTTGACCTTGTCCGATTGGTACACGGTAATCTTTTCCTCCTTGGATAACTAAGATTGGAGTATTCCATTTATCAACATTGTTGATTGGGTTAAAGTTTGCATATGCATTTTGTGCATCCTTGTTATCTTTCTCCCAGTATGCTCCTCCTGTATCAAAATTAGGGAAGAACACCTCTTCTGTAGTTCCGTACATACTTACTAAGTCAAATACTCCACAGTGAGAAATAAACGATTTAAAACGATTTTCGTGGATTCCTGCTAAGTAGAATACTGAATATCCTCCGTAGCTCGCTCCTACTGCTCCTAATCTGTTTTTATCAACATATTTTTCTTGTGCTACATCATCAATAGCTGCTAAGTAATCTTGCATTGGTTTACCTGCCCAATCTTTACTGATTGCTTCATTCCATTCTACTCCGTGTCCTGGCATACCTCTTCTGTTTGGAGCAACGATAATATATCCTTCTGCCGCCATTAATTGGAAGTTCCAACGGAATGAATAGAATTGTGATAAAGCAGATTGTGGTCCTCCTTGACAGTATAATAAAGTTGGATATTCTTTATTAGGGTCAAAGTTTGGTGGATATACAACCCAAGTTACCATATCTTTTCCGTCAACTGTTTTTACAATTCGCTTCTCACTTTTACTCATTGCAATTTTTGAATAAGCTTCGTCATTTACTTTTGTAATTTGAGTCCACTCATTTTTCTTCATATCGAAAGAGAAAACTTCTGCTGCGTGATTGAAGTCTGTACGCGTTACAATTGCTTTATCACCAATCACGTCAACAATTCCTGTTACGTCAAACATTCCGTCTGTGATTTGGTGAACTACTGGAGCAATACGCTTTCTTCCTGGGAAGTTAATTTCAAATAACTGAATTGTTCCACCTACAGCAGCAGTAAAATAAACTTTGTTACCATCTTTACTCCATTGGTAACCTGCAACTGTACCATCCCAATTAGCAGTAAGGTTTAAATCTCTACCATCGTAACGAACGATTAAATCATTTTTATCAGCCTCAAAACCGTCGCGTTTCATTTGCAACCAAGTTAAGTGCCCTTGTGGAGAGAAAGTAGGATTAGTATCGTATCCTAAATTCGACTCAGTTAAGTTCTTCGTTTTCTTTGTTTCTAAATTGTACTCATACAAATCAGTATTTGTACTTGTAGCGTATTCTGTTCCGAATTTCTTTTTAGAAACGTAAACAATACTCTTTCCATCTGGTGTCCAAGTATAATCCTCATCACCTCCAAATGGCTTTTGTGGAGCATCATACGGTTCATTAACCATAATGTCAATCGCACCTTTTTCATCTTCTACTGAACTGTAAAAAACGTGATTATGTGTTCCATCATTCCAAGTATCCCAATGTCTGTAATCTAAACCATCAAACACATAAGCATCCGATTTTTCCATTGTTGGGTATAAATCTTTTCCAAGAACTTTTCCAACTTTTACTGCTTTGTCAGATAAAATCATTTTTCCATCAGGAGAAATGTTCTTGTCAACTAATAACGATTTAAAATCTGTTACTTCAACAGGATTACCACCTGTTAAAGGTATTTGATAAGTCTTTGAATCAAACTTATCTTCCTCCATATTAGCGTGCCCTACTTTGTAAATAAGGTTTTTACCATCTTTAGTAACACCAATCGGAGTTACTCTCCCCAGCTTCCAAAGCAATTCTTTGGT
The DNA here is from genome assembly GCF_038039755.1 of Myroides sp. C1519. Lineage (NCBI taxonomy): Bacteria > Pseudomonadati > Bacteroidota > Flavobacteriia > Flavobacteriales > Flavobacteriaceae > Myroides > Myroides sp. C1519. The sequence continues at coordinate 55,743 of NZ_JBBPHM010000007.1, read as the reverse complement.
CATAACTTCCTGAGAAAATGAAGATAAACTTGCTAAGCTCAAGGCAAATAAGAATATTTTTTTCATAATTAGGGTTTTATAAAGTGTGTAAATATAAACTTTCTTTCGATTTGAGCCGAAAGATAAAGAATTCTATCACAACGTCCTTAGAATTCGATAGAAACAAAATTGTTGAAAACTCAAACCTTTTTCACATCGATTTAAATAGTTATAAAAATCGAATAATCACTTATAAAATTCTCATATTAATAAATTCTCCACAAAAAACATAGAAGTGATACAAAAACATTTGTTATTTTTTTCTAAAAGAACTTTTTTTTCTAAAAAAATAACTATTTTCACGCTCAAATCACAACTAAAAATGAAGAACAACAAACTTTTCATTGCAATTATTATCGCTCTTGTTATCGGAGTGATATTCGGAAGTATTATTCACTATACCTTACCTGAATATATCGAAGGTTTTTCCAACAACATTAAATTACTTGGAACAATCTTTATTCGTTTAGTTCAAATGATTATCGCTCCTTTAGTTTTCTGTACGCTTGTAGTCGGAATAGCTAAAATGGGAGATATGAAAATGGTTGGACGAGTTGGTATGAAAGCAATGGGCTGGTTTATTACAGCATCTATGGTTTCTCTGGGTATCGGATTAGTCCTTGTTAATTGGTTTAAACCTGGTGTTGGTGCTAACTTTGATTTAAATAATGTTTCTTCTGCCAATGATTTATTGACTAAAACAGATGCACTTAGTTTACAGTCATTCATTGAGCACTTAATCCCTAAGAGTATTTTCGAAGCTTTTGCGCATAATGAGATTCTTCAAATTGTAGTATTCTCGGTGTTCTTTGGAATTGCCTTATCTACTTTAGGAAAAAAAGCAAAACCAGTTATTAAACTATTTGACAGAATATCTGAAGTAGTTTTAAAAATGGTTACATATATTATGTGGACTGCCCCATTGGGAGTTCTTGGAGCAATTGCGAGTGCAGTATCTCTTTATGGACTAACAATCTTTATCACGTATGCTAAATATTTAGGTGCTTTCGCATTAGGATTAGTGATTCTATGGGCTGTTTTAATTTTGGTAGGGTTCCTTATTATTGGAAAAGACGTTTGGAGATTGTTAAAAGCAATTAAAGAACCTTTACTAATTGCCTTTTCTACAACAAGTAGTGAAGCAGTATTCCCTAAATTAGTTGAACAATTAAAAGCTTACGGTTGTTCTTCTAAAATAGTTTCATTTACCTTACCTTTGGGTTACTCTTTCAATTTAGATGGTAGTATGATGTATCTTACATTTGCCAGTATCTTTATTGCCCAGATTTACGACGTACCTATGACCTTAGGTGATCAAATATTAATGCTTCTTGTTTTAATGGTTACGAGTAAAGGAGTTGCAGGAGTACCTCGAGCTTCTTTAATTGTTATTGTTGCTACTTGCGCAATGTTTAATATTCCACCTGAAGGTATTGCATTTATCTTACCTATTGACCACTTCTGTGATATGGGTAGAAGTATGACAAACGTATTAGGAAATGCTTTATCAACTGCAGCAATTGATAAATTTGAGGAAAAAGAAGAACACACTAATGAAACACTTGATATAGAATAAAAACAATTATGGACGAATTTCAAATTTCTCAGTTAATTAACCCTGAGTTTTATATAAATCTACAAATCGCTGGTCACTCAATCGGAATCTATGTAGTACTATTCATTGTATTCGCTGAAACGGGATTGTTTGCAGGATTCTTTTTACCTGGAGACAGTTTATTATTCCTTTCTGGAATTTATAGCACAGCTTTAATGCAAGAGCTTTTTGCAATTGAAAGTGACTTTGTAAATGTTGCTTTACTTTCTACTTTAGTTGCCTTAGCCGGAATATTAGGTAACACCTTTGGCTATTGGTTTGGTGCAAAAAGTGGTAACTATTTGTATAACGTAAAAGATAACTTTATTTACAAAAAGAAATACTTATACGAATCTAAAGTATTCTTTGAAAGACACGGTGGTAGAGCTATTATCTTTGCTCGTTTCTTACCTGTTGTAAGAACATTTGCTCCGATTATTGCTGGGATCGTAAGAATGGATATCAAACGTTTTATGTTATATAACGTAATCAGTTCTTTCTTATGGGCTACTACATTAATCTTTGCAGGTCACTACTTACAAGTATGGTTAATGGATAGCTACGGTATCAACTTAAAAGATTATATCGAGTACATTGTTTTATTCTTGGTTTTAGTTACTACACTTCCTGTAATCATCAAATTGATGAAAAGCAAAGGTGGTTCTGAAAAGAAAAAAAGCAGTGAAGAAGCTTAAAATAAAATATACATAAAGGGATAACAAATTGTTATCCCTTTTTTTGTACTTATCAATATCCTCCTTAATTTACCTAAGATTACAATGATCGTTACAAAAAAAGGCTGTACGTAAACGTACAGCCTTTATATTACTATGTATTGTTATATAATTAGCCTTCTGGCGCTAATTCAACTTTTAAACCTTCTAATGAAGGTGTTAAATGCAACTGACAACCTAATCTACTATTGTCTTTTACGTTAAATGCTTCTGATAGCATAGCATCCTCATCTGGATTCATCTCAGGAAGCTCTACTTCATCTGCATTCAAGACGTAACATTGACAAGAAGCACACATCGCCATACCTCCACAAATTCCAATCGTTCCTTCTGGTGCTAACTCATAAGCACGTACTAACTCCATTACGTTCATATTCATGTCTGTAGGAGCATCTACCTCATGGGCAACGCCATCGCGGTCTACAATCGTAATTTTAATATCTTCTGCCATATTAGTCTATTGCTTTTACAACAGCTTTTTCTGCTTCTTTACGTGTTCCATCAAACCCGTTAATTCCAGATACTGTTGTATATTTTAATACAAATTTCTTACCAGGATTCATCATATTATAAACACTTTGACACATTAATGTTGCTTCGTGGAAACCACATAAAATCAACTTTAATTTACCAGGATAAGTGTTTACGTCTCCAATAGCATAAATACCAGGAATGTTAGTTTGATAGTCTAATGCATTATTAACTTTAATAGCATTTTTCTCTATCTCTAATCCCCAATTAGCAATTGGTCCTAACTTAGGTGTTAACCCGAATAAAGGAATAAAGTAATCACAAGCAACTTCTGATTGCTCTCCATCTTTCTCAATCACTACAGCCTCTAATTTCTCGTCATTCCCTTTTAAAGCAACAACCTCTGCAGGCGTAATTAAGTTAATCTTACCTTGATCTTTTAAAACCTGTACTTTTTCAACTGAATCTAAAGCTCCTCTAAATTCATTTCTTCTGTGAACCAAATGAACTTCAGCTGCAATCTCAGCTAAGTAAATACTCCAGTCTAAAGCAGAGTCACCACCACCAGCGATAACAATCTTCTTACCTGCAAACATTTCAGGTTTTTTCACAAAGTATTCAACTCCTTTATCTTCGTAAAAAGCTAAGTTCTCTAATTCTGGTTTTCTTGGTTCAAAAGAACCTAAACCTCCAGCAATAGCAACTGCTTTTCCGTGATGTTTTGTACCTTTATTTGTTGTAACGATAAACGTTCCATCTTCAAGTTTTTCAACTGTTTCAGCAACTTCGTTTAATGTAAATCCAGGTTGGAACTGTTTAATTTGTTCCATTAAATTATCGATCAACTCTGCAGCACCAACTGATGGATATCCAGGAATATCAAAAATAGGTTTCTTTGGATACAACTCAGTTAACTGACCTCCTGGCTGAGGAAGCCCATCTATTAGATGACACTTTAATTTTAATAATCCTGCTTCGAATACAGCGAACAGACCTGTAGGGCCCGCTCCAATAATTATTATATCTGTTTCAATCATGATGTAGTTTCTTTTGGGCAAAGTTCCTCTTTGCTATAATTATTAAAAATGATAAAAGTCAACTATCAATGAATAACACCACAAACGGGTTGTTTATTGATAATTGACTATGTTATTTTTAGCCGACATTAACTACAGATTCGATCTCTGGAGCATACTTTTTAATAGTAGTTTCCACTCCAGCACTTAGCGTCATTTGATTAACACTGCAAGCTGTACAAGCTCCTTCTAAGCGAACCTTTACGTGCTTGTCATCTACAATGTCTAAAAGTGTGATGTCTCCTCCATCTGCTTGTAAAAACGGACGGATTTCATCTAACGCCTTTTCGACATTCTGTTTGATAGTTTGTGATGTCATATTTCTTTATAAATTAATCATTATTTTTTACCTGCTGATGAACAACCAGCCATAGTAGTAATTTTAATAGCTTCTGTTGGTGGTAAAGATTCATTTCTTAACACAACTTGCTCTACTACATTTCTTGTAACGTTATTGAAAACTTCTGAAATGATCGTATCATTTTGTAACGCTGCTGGGCGACCATAGTCTCCTGCCTCACGAATACTTTGTACAATTGGCACTTCTCCTAAGAAAGGTACTTGTAAATCTTCTGCTAAGTTTTTAGCTCCGTTTTCTCCGAAAATGTAATATTTGTTTTCTGGTAATTCTTCAGGTGTAAAATACGCCATATTCTCAACAATTCCCAATACTGGTACGTTGATACTTTCTGACATAAACATAGATACTCCTTTTTTAGCATCTGCCAATGCTACAGCTTGAGGTGTAGAAACTACAACTGCTCCTGTAATTGGTAAAGACTGCATAATTGATAAGTGAATATCTCCTGTTCCTGGAGGTAAGTCAACTAATAAGAAATCTAATTCTCCCCAATCTGCATCAAAAATCATCTGGTTTAATGCTTTTGCTGCCATTGGTCCTCTCCAAATGATCGCTTGATCTCCTTTTGTGAAGAATCCGATTGAAAGAATTTCTACTCCATATGCAGTTACTGGCTTCATCTTAGATTTACCATCTACTTCTACAGAGATTGGTTTAGCATTCTCTACGTCAAACATAATTGGCATAGAAGGACCGTAAATATCAGCATCTAAAATACCAACTTTGAATCCCATATTTGCTAAACTTGCTGCTAAGTTTGCAGTTACAGTAGATTTACCTACTCCTCCTTTTCCTGAAGATACAGCAACGATATTCTTAATACCTGGTATTGCTTTTCCTTTGATTTCAGGTTTCTCTGGAGCTTCTACTTTTATATTGACTTTTACTTTTGCTTTGTCATAAATTTGGTCGTGAATAACTTTCATTACATCCACTTCCGCTCTTTTTTTAATATGTAAAGCTGGTGTAGTTAACACTAAATCAACAACAACTTCGTCTCCAAAAGTTACTACGTTGCTAACAGCTCCACTTTCTACCATATTCTTTCCTTCTCCAGCGATTGAAATAGTTTCCAATGCTTTAAGAATTTCTTTTCTATCTAATTTCATTATATGCGATTAGTTTTCAACAATTTAATATAAATTCTGACTAACGCAAATATAGTGGGAATATTTGAAATTTTAATGTTAATATATTCTAAATACAAATAATGCTATAACTTTTAATTATAGCATATTAGTATTATTTAACTGAAGTCTTTTTACCAATAAAGACCTGTTTATATTATTCTTAATCAAGGCATATTGAGCACTTAACATTTGATTTTTAGCAGCATTGAAAGAAAAAATATCTGCTTTACCATTCTCGTACTTAACTTGCGTTGTAATGAATGACTTCTGTGACAACTCTATTCCCTTAGACAGCTGTTGTGCTATTAAATCTAATTGTTCAATCTCCTGATTTATTTCTTGATTTTGCTTCAATAATCCTGTTTCACTCTCTTTAATTCGCATTTCATTTAATCGCAATTCTTCTTCTTTCTTTTTCACTTTACGAATAATATTCCCTCCTTGAAATATTGGAATGGTTAATTGCAAGCCAATAGAATGACTCTTATTGTCTCCCATTTGCTTTGAAAAAGCGTTAATATCAAGGTCTAAAGCAGTATTGAAAGGACGTGAATAAAAAGATCCAAAAGAATAATTTACTGATATATAAGGCAAATTAGATGACCTTAAAAGTTGCTTGTCTTTCTCCAAAATCATCTGATTTAAACGAAACTTCTCAAGCGTAGGATTGAACGTATAGTCTGTAAGTAAGTCCATTGCTTCCTCTTGATAAACCAACGTAATTTGACTTGTTGACAGCGAGTCTATATTCAACAAATGCAATAGCCTCATCTTTTGGTTATTCAAATCATTCTCTGTTTGTTGAATATTGATTTTCTCATTGTGAAAAATAAAGTCTATATCATACAAATCACTCTGTGGCTTTGCACCTGCTTCAACTTCTTTCCTTACACGGTGGAAGTTCTCTTCACTATTGACGTATTGCTGTTGTTGAATCTTTAAAAATTCTTGTGTTCCAATAATCCCAAAAAACAATTGCAACAATTCTGATTGGTATTCATAAAATACTTCTTGTTCGCTCAATTCTGCATAATCAACCAATAACTGCTGTTGCTTATTTTCTACAAAATTTGACCAATTAAACAACTCTAAACTGGTATTTACAGAAGCTTGTGTTGTTGCAATATTTGAACTAACACGCGAGTTTGTACTCATATCTACGGCCGAACCAAAGTTATATCCTTGACTCCCATTTAAATTTACTTTAGGCAAATAATAAGAAGCAACACTTTGCTTTGACTTCTCTGCAACGCTTTTCGTTAAACTGGCAACCATCAGCTTATAGCTATTTTCTTTGCCTTTTTCAACACAATCACGCAAAGTCCATTGTTCTTGAGCATAAGAACTAAACGCAAACATTATGACAAACAATAAACAACTTACTTTATTCATAATTAATATACTTTAAAACATTAATACGCGTTGCTTGCCAAGCTTTCCAAAACACTAATAACATTGAGAAAAGCATCAAGCATACAAAAGCAATAACAAATGGTAATACAGTGATTGAAATGCGATAAACAAAGTCCTCTAACCACAGATTCATTACATAGACTACAGGGTAAATTGATATGATAAAACCAATAAGACAATACACAATAAATCGCACAGATAACTTTAAAATCAGATTAGTGGAATCAGCTCCTAATACCCTGCGAATTGCTATTTCTTTTAACCTGCTTTCAATACTGAAAGACACAATTGCCATCAAGCCAAACAGCGCTATAAATACTGATACCCCCATCAAACACATAAACAACGTACGTTGATATAGTGTTTTTTGGTAACTCTTAGCGAAGTCTTCATTTGCAAATGTATATTGCATAGGATATGTAGAGTCTATCCTTTTACTCCAAAAATCCTCTAATGCCTGTAATGTTTTTTGGGTATCTTTAGCGTCTATTTTTACTGCGATATGATCCGCCAAATAATAAAACCAATCAACTGAATTAGGCATAAAATAGGTTGACGGATTAGTGCTTTTACTAACCCCTTCTATCTTCATATCTTTTACAACACCAATTACCTCAAACTCTTTTCCATTCCACTTTATCTTCTTTCCAAGTATTCCATCTGAAAAATTGAAAGTTGTTTTAAATGTTTCATTAACGAGAACTTTACTAACACTATCTGTTGCAAGGTTACGATCAAAGAAACGCCCTTCTACCAACTCTCCATCAAACACTTTTAAAAAATCATAACCTACAGAAACATTGTTACTTTGAACAGAAGTGTCTCCTATTTTATTTCCAGAAGCACTGCTATACCCTCCACCAATACGCATTGAATGCATCGTCGTTTCTTTTACGCCTGCAATCTTTTTTAAGTCAGATTCTATCTGTTGATAAAGCGTATTTCGCTTGCTAATATCCTTAATTTTAAAATTAATATTAACAACCTGATTGCCATTAAAGCCTAAGTCCTCTTGTAAAATATAATCTACCTGTTTGTGAATAAAAACAGCGGTTGTCAAAAAGAAAAAGGCGATGACAAACTGTAAAATTAAAAACACATTTCGAATGCGAATACCTGCTTTTCCACGCATATAATTCCCCTTCAACACTTTCAACGTATCAAATGAAATCAAGAATAAACTTGGCAATGTACCCGACAATAAAATAACCACTAAAGCAATTCCAACAATTGGCAATGCAAGAGTAGATAGATTAAACACAATGGTTCGATTAACTAACAAATTAAAATACGGTAGTAATACCTCAACAAACACTAAAGCAATCGCCAAAGCTACAGCTACAGTAAGAATTGATTCAAAAATAAACTGTTGAAACAATTGTCCTTTTGTAACGCCTATTGCTTTTCTGATTCCTATTTCTTTGGCGCGTTTAAAACTGTTAACTAAAGCCAAGTTAACTGCGTTTATAATAGATAACACTAACAATAAGACAGCAGAAACCATCATTATATTCAACACCTTTGCCGCAGTTGCTCCTCCTCCCAATCCTCCTGAAAGGGGATTTAAGTGAACTGTATCTAATGGATTAAAATGAAGTACAATGTTATCTTTAAAATTTTTCTTTAACTCTTCTAAAGTAAGCGACTTATTCTTCATATACATTTGAAAAACATCGTCGTAAATCACATCTCTGATACGTTCCTGAACATCTTTAATCTGGATTCCTTCTTTTAACTTCAGCAACAAAGTATAATTGTGATCTCCCCAATTATTTTCTCTATTAAAAGCTATTTGGTCTTCAGTAACAAAAGAGGTTAAGCCTTTAAAAGTAACGGAACTATTTCCAGGAACACGATAAACAAAACGGACAGATAACACCTTTCCATTTTCCAGTACAATCGTCTTCCCAATTGGATTAACCCCTTTACCAAATAATCGCTCTGCTTCTGTTATGTCAATCGCTAAAGCGTCTTTATAATTCTTTTTATATTCCTCTGCACTTCCATAAATTGCTTCAAACGGAAAAAATTCAAAAAAGTTAGCTTGCTTCTCACTTATTTCGTACAAAAAATCTTTGCGTCCCTCTACCTCAACACTTGAAATATCGTCAAACGTAAAGCTAAAGTTATAAGCTTCTACAATATCTGATAGCTTATCTAAATTGTTTGTAACAGGCGCTGGAAACCAATTTTTAAAATACGACTCTGACGTTCCCTCTACTTCATATACTCTATTTTTATAAGGATTCCACTGGTTATAACTATGCTCGTTATTCCAAAATAACAATACGAGGATAACAGCTGTCATTCCAACCGCCAACCCTAAAATGTTTAATGCAGAAACAATCTTGTTCTTCATTAAATTCTTGATATATAATTTAAACCAATTCGCTATCATAGGAATCCTTACACTTTTATTTTATCTGTATTGATTACTCAACTCTCTTCACTGATCCTGATGAAGAAGTTGAAACATTTACTTTTTGAACATCACCAACGTATTGAACGCGCCCTGATGAACTTGCTCTCCCTACTACCTCATCAGAAACAGTAAAAATCATTGAACCTGATGAGCTTGCACGGCCATCTAATGTCTTTGTAGCAAATTCTCTTGCTTTGATATTTCCAGAACTTGATGCTGATGCATTAACCTCATTTGCTTTTCCTGATGCAGTAATTTTACCTGAACTACTCACTCCAAAACTTGCTTTCTTACTTGTTAAACTAACCTCTACTGATGAAGATGAACTGGCAGATAAACTTGCATTACTCATCACCGTAAAGCTTCCTCCTATTTTAGCAGATGAACTTCCTTCTATTGTCAAGTCATCCGCTTTAACTAAGGCTCCTTCATATCTTCCTGAACTTGATGCTGTCACTGAGAAGTGCTTAGCTTTTGCTTCGTTGACCAAATTAAAACGAGCTGAAGATGACACTTGTACTCCTTCTAACTTAGGGTTGTGAATTGTAACAACAACTGACTTCCCATTACTTCCCATATAAACAACCTTATTTCGCTTTCTACTGACCTTTGACTCTATGTAAACCGATAAACGCCCATTTGCATTTACTTCTGTTTTTACACGATCTAATAACTCTTGATCTTCTGCATCAACAACTACTGATTTAGGCTCACCATAGGTAAACTCAACTCTAATTCCCTGTGATGCTTTTACGTTATCAAAATCACTTACCTGGCGCGTTTCTTTTACTTGTGCAAAAACACTGCTTCCTACTAATAAGAAGAACATTACTAATTTTTTCATATCTATTCGTTTTTGGGGGTTTCTATTTATTATTCGTATTTTATATACTTCAAAACATTGACACGTGTAGCACTAAATGCTTTTATCAACACAATGAAAAGCGTCAACAAGGCAATCACTACAAATGTTACTATAAATGGTATAGCAGATATTTCAATTCGAAATGCATAATTACTTAACCACTTATTTAAAAAGTAATAGCTCGGGAAAATTGATACAACAAATCCTATTATTCCCATCACTAAATACTGTTTTGACAAGTGGCTCAACAATTCTCTTCTTGATGCTCCTAACACCTTGCGAATTGCCACTTCTTTTAATCTTCCATTGATGTCAAAAGAGGCTAAACTATATAGTCCAAACAGTGCTATAAAAATGACAACACCGTTTAATATCAAGAAAACATTGCGTTCTTTTAAAGTAGAGTTAAAGGTTTTAGCAAACGTCCTATCTACAAATTCATAACTAAACGGTTCATCAGAAATATCTCTTCTCTCCCATATCTTTTGAACCTCACTCATCGTTTTTTCTATATGATTCACATCTATTTTCAAAAACAGATAGTTGATTGTATTCCCTACCCAAGGCACTGTATTTAAGTGCATATAAATAGCAGGACTATATTCTCTTTTTAAACCATATAAATGATAATCTTGAACAACGCCAACGATTGTAAATTCGTAATCATTCCACTGCACCTTTTTACCAATAGGCTCTGTCATTCCTAATCTCCTAACGATATTCTCGTTTACTAATATGTTGCTTATTGTATCAGAAGCTAAATCTGCTGAAAGTTGTCTTCCTTCTTTAATTTTGATATTTAGCATATCTAAGAAGTTATAGTCCATTCCTCCATTTTCGACTAATGAGTTTGTACTTCCATATTTTAATGAACTTCCACTTGCTCCTGCACCCCACATAAGAGAACTCGTACTTACTTCTTCAACTCCTTTTACTTTTGACATCTCCTCTTTTAAACTGAAATAAACATCGCGTTTTTTCTCCCACGGAATTTTACCGAAATAAGGAACCGAAACAACTTGCTCTCCATTAAAGCCTAAGTCTTTTTGTAACATATATGTAATTTGCTGCTGTACAATCCAGGCCCCACTAATAAAAAAACAAGCTATACCAAACTGAACAATCAACATCCCTTGTTTTAACCTCACGCCCTTTTTACTTCTTGTTACTTCTCCTTTTAAAACCTCTAATGTTTTAAAATTAGCAAGGAATACAGCTGGCAATGTTCCAACAATTAACACGACTCCAAAAGTTATCAACAACAACCACGGCAAGAAATCTAACAACTTAAATTCCATTCGTGTATTTAGAAATCCTTTTAGTGAAGGCAATACAAACTCTACTATTACCATCGCAATTAGCACAGCAAACAGTGTCGTTAACAACGATTCGAATATTCCTTGAATCCACAAATTATGCTTGCTTGCTCCTACTGCTTTGCGCACTCCCACTTCTTTACCTCTACTAATCGATTGTGCAGTAACCATATTGATATAGTTAAATACTGACAAGACCAAGATTAAAACTGATAATCCAATCATTGTGTACAACAAACGAACATTTGCCCCTCCTTCTGGTGTACCATTCAAATTAAGTTCCTTTATTAATCGCTGACCACTTAAATCGTGTAAAACATACCCTTTCTCAAAAGGATTTTCTATTAAATAATCTTCTAAAATCTTTCCCTCAGCCTTAGCTTGAACAGCATAGAGATTATCAATTAATAACTTTTCTATCAAGTCCTCTACCTGACTCTTATTGTTTACATCGTTTAACTTTAACCAAATAGTTCCATTGTAATTCCCCCAACTATCAGTCTCTTTGACATAATCATCTTGTGAATTGACCAAGATATTAGCAGCAACAGAGCTTCTCTTATCACCTGAAGTAAACACACCACTCACCACATAATTCTCCTCTTCATAGCGAATTACTTCTCCAATAGGGTCTTTGTCCCCAAATAAATATTTAACATATTTATCTCGTATTACAGCTGCTTTCTTTCCTGAAAACGGTTTCTTCTTATCTCCTTTTACAATCTCGAAAGGAAAAAAATCAAAGAAATTAGACTGCACATCTAACAATCTGTTATATGCTTTCTTTTCACCATTTATGATCAATACTCCTTCTTCATAATAGTTGAACATATAGCTATAATCAACGACTTGAGGAGATAGTTCTTTTAGCTTTTCGCCAAAGGGATAAGGTAGCTTCATCCAACTAACATCTTTATCTACTTTTGACTCCACCACAAACACATCATCCTTATTCGGATTCCATTGGTCGTAGCTTGATTCCTCCAAATAGTACAAAGACGATAAGATCACTGCCGATATACCTATTGCTAAGCCAATCACAGTCAGCAAGAAATACATCTTGTTCTTAACCGTGTGGTACCAATATATTTTCAACCAATTTTTTATCATCTTATTCGTATTTGATATATTTCAAAACATTTATTCTCGTTGCTGCATAAGCTCTACTCAACACAATGAGTAAGGTCAAACACAGAATAACAACAAAACTTATTACAAACACGCCCCACCCTATTTCAATGCGGAACGCGTAATTACTCAACCATTTATTCAAAAAATAATAACTCGGAAAGACTGCAATAGCAAAACCAATCACACAATAAACCACGTATTGCATACTCAAGCGCTTTAATAAGCTACTGGTCTCTGCCCCTAACACTTTGCGAATCGCCACTTCTTTTAGCTTGGTACCAATCGTAAATGAGGATACTGCAAACAATCCAAATAAGGCAATGAACAACACTACATAATTCAATACACTAAATACTTTTCTCTCCAAGAGAACCCTATCAAATGTCTTTGCAAATTCCTTATCTACAAACTCATAAGTAAAAGGCTCTTTCTGTCCTACATTATACTTATTCCAAATCTTTTCAATAGCCTGTAAAGTAGCCGGTATGTTTTCTTGCTTAAGTTTTACAGAAACTATCTGAAACTGTGTTTTAACGCGTTTACTTGTGTTTAAATGCATATACATTCTTGGAGAAACTCCACTCTCTAATCCAGATGTATTGAAATCGGTAACAACACCGATAATTTGAAATTTATAGCCATTACCTTCTATAAACTTTCCGATCGGAGAAGGTTCCTTTACTGCTTTTACAAAACTTTCATTCACAACTACATTACTTATACTATCCGAAGCAAATTCTTTAGCAATATTTCTCCCTTCTTTCATTTTAATTTCATACAAATCAAAATACTCATAGTCCATCGCGATCTGGGCTGTCAAAACATTTTCTTCTTTGTAAGGATAATAAGTGAAAGTCCCCGAACCTCCTTTGTCACCAAAATGAGTAGTACCTATCGCTACACCCTCTATACCAGATTCTTGAAGCAACTCTTCTTTGAAGTTAAAATACTTATGTAAACGTTCTTCCCCATTATCCCAACGATCTTTATCCATAAAGGAAATCCCTATAACCTGATCTCCTTTAAACCCTAAATCTTTATTCAACATAAAGTTAACTTGCTGATTTACTAAAAGAGAACCAATGATAAAAAAACAAGCAATAGCAAACTGAATAACTAAAAAAGTGTTTTTAACAAAATCCCCTTTTTTACTGCGGTAAAAGCTTCCTTTAAGAACAGACAGCGTTTCATAGTTTGCTAAATATAATGCTGGAAAACCTCCTACAAGAAAAACTGTAAAGATTAAAACGCCGATTAATATGGGTAGAAAATCTTCAATTGAAAATACTATATTCGATTGTACAAAGGCGTTAATAAAAGGTATTATCAACTCTACAAAAACAATACTTATTAACAAGGCTATCACTACTGTTATCAATGCTTCAAACAATCCTTGCAACACAATATCCTTTTTATTTGCCCCAATTGCTTTTCGTATTCCGATTTCTTTTCCCCTACCTAATATTTGAGATAAAGTCAAATTGATATAATTGAACACAGACAACACCAAAATCAAAATAGATAAACCACTCATTATTTTAAGCATCTGTATGTTTGCATTTCGTTCAGGAAAATGATATTCATTTCCACTAAGTCTCAGTCCATTTAGCACATACAGTTCAGGCTCTGTATAAAAATGATTGCGTTGTTCTTTTATTAAGGCTTCTACACTAATACCTTTCGAAAGAGCCATAGGCTTGTAATAATTCTCTAAAAAAGTTTGATTGATTACATCTGTTACTTTTCCCGAATCTTTCGTTTTAACCAACAAAGCAAAATTAGAAGTGTACCAATTATCATTGGTCAAAATATCTTCCATTAGATCTATTAAAACTATATTTGGACTAACAGACCCCCTGTCTTTTCCTACTGAATAAACTCCAGAAACAATATAATACTTGTCTTTTATTACAATTTCTTTCCCTATAGAATTAACTCCCTTTCCAAATAATTGTTCTGAAACACCTTGTTCTATCGCTATATCATTGGGATTTTTAAAAACTGTTGAAGGGCTACCATAAACAAATTCAAAAGGAAAAAAAGAAAAGAAATTATCTTGTGTTAAAAACACCTTTTCAATAGTTACTCCTTTTCCGTTATACTCAACTAATTCACTCGTATAACCTGAATTATAGTACATATAATCCTCAACTACAGAAGAACTCTCTTTTATCGTTCTTCCTAATGGCATTGGCTGACTTGAATAGGTAATTGTCTCGCCTTTATTCATCAAAACATAAATCTCATCCTTATTCGGATTCCATTGGTCATAGCTTGACTCTTCCAAATAATACAAAGACGATAATATCACTGCCGATATACCGATTGCCAAACCAATCACAGTCAGCAAGAAATACATCTTGTTCTTAACTGTATGATACCAATATATTTTCAACCAATTTTTTATCATCTTATTCATATTTGATGTATTTCAAAACATTAATTCTCGTTGCTCTCAAAACTTTTGTTGTCAATATCAAGAGTATCAACCCTAACAAAAGAAAGAAGGCATATATAAAAGGCGATAGTTCTATTTCTTGTCGATAACTAAACCTCATTAGCCATCTATTCATCAACCAATAGGTTGGATAAACTACTATGGCATATCCAACAATTACCATTATCACATAAGGCAATAACAACTGCCTTAGCATCTGCCCTGTATCAGCACCTAAGACCTTGCGTATAACTATTTCCTTTAATCTGCGCTCCACCACAAATGATATCACAGCGTATAACCCAAATAAAGAAATTAGCACTACGGCAACAATCCACAACACAAACATATCGCGTTGTGATAGTACTTTTTGATACGTCTGAGCAAATTGCTCCTTCACCAAAATAGGTTCAAATGGATATTCATAATCTACATTAACCAACCAAAATGCCTGTATGCGTTCCAGCGTCTCTTCTTTTATTCCTTCGTCAATACAAATAGAAATAGACTCTATACTGTATGGCAAAAAGTCAATGTCTTTCCAATTGAACAAAACCATCGGTTTAATCACTTCATCAAACCCATCTCTGTAAAAATTGTTGATAACCCCTTTAACGATATAGGTATTCCCATCAAAAGAAATTATCTCTCCAGCTACTTCATCTGCTCTCTTTCCTACTTTATCAACAAATTGTTGATTAACAACTACTGTTGACAAACTATCTACTGCAATATTAGCTTGAGCAATGTGCTCAAAACCGAGCATCTGTATATAAGTATCATCTACTCCCTCCATCACAAAATCAGTAATCTTATTCAATCCTAAATAAGCCGTATAATTGTGATTAACTGCTTTTGCACGGTATGAAATAGTTGATAAAGAAACATCTTGTACTCCCTTTATCCCTTGTAAAGCCTCCACCAACTTCTCATTTCGGTAAAACTTACGTCTGATTTGTTGGGTGTATAACTTCACTTGGTAAACATTATCTCCTTCAAAACCTAAAGGTTGTTTTTGCATAAAACCTACCTGATTGTTAATTATCCAACCAACAATTAAAAAGAAAAAAGCAATAACAACTTGAACAGTTACAATTGTACCTCGCCAACCAGCTCCTTTATATCCCTTTACAAAAGGGGCATTAGTTAAGTTTCTAAGTGCAATATAATTCGCGTATAAAGCAGGAAGAACTCCTCCAAAACAAATAACCGCTAACAACAATAGCACAAGAACACCTATTAGTTTTCCTATTTCAAATTGAAGTTCACTATGTAAAAAGTTGTTGTAAACAGGCAAACTCAACTCCACAAATACAAGTGCTAAACACAAAGCGATTACAGCATTTAAAACCGTTTCGAAAATTATCTGTCCTACTATCTGTCTTTTTGAAGCTCCTATAATTCTTCTAATTTTAAACTCCTTAACCCTTCTCAAAACATTGGCTTGATTAAGGCTGATATAGTTTAAAATAGCTAAGAAAAATATCAATAGAGAACTTCCAAAAATCAACTTTACAGTTTCTATTTTTGAACGACCTTCTAACAACGCTGTTTGCTTAGAATCAAAGCGACCTTCCTTTAACGACGACAACTTAACTGCTATTTTATCTCCCGCATCGTTATCGTATTTGTTTTGTTTTCTCTTTTCGTGATATTCTGTACTAACCTTTTTACTGATATTTTCCAATGGCTGCTCTTTCGAAATTCTAACCACTAATCCAGACGTATTCTCTTGCCATAGACTTGGCGAATCAGCAGTGTTCCACTCAATATTAGCAATTACAACATCTGGCATTATCGTTGCTTTTTGGTTCAAGCGATATACTCCATTAACCACATATTTTTGATGTGCTAATGAGAGTGTATCTCCTATTGGATTTACTTCTCCAAAAAAGCGCTTTGCCGTTTGCTCAGAAATCGCCACAGACAACTCTTCATTAAAAACTCTTTCTGGTTGACCATAGATAAAATCGAAATTATAAAAGTCGAAAAAAGTCTTCTGCGTATTGAGAATCTTATTGACAATTCCTTGTTCTTGGCGACTTTCTCCATAAAAATCAATGTACTCTAATGCAAAATAACAGTAGCTTTCTACTTCTCCTGCTTGCATTAAAGATGGACCTACACCTGCGGGAATTAAGACAGAGTTTCCTTGTTCCCCCATTTCAATATTAACTTCATATAATTGGTCTATATCTGTTATCCATCTGTTGTAGCTGTACTCCTCTTTCAAGTGTACAACTGCCATTAAAACGGAAGCCATACCAATAGCTAACCCAAGGATGTTCCATAGAAAGAACATCTTAGACTTACCGATATAATTTAGATATATTTTAAACCAATTTGTTAACATCGTAGTTTACTTTGCTTTAACAGATCCCATCGAATCTGTGTATTTTTTAAGTGTTTTAGGCGTGTTGTAGTAAATCACACTCCCCATAGAGTCTGCATAGGCATTTAGGCTTTCTGTAGGATATACTTCTGCTTTCCCCATCGAATCTGCCTCTACTTTTACATCTTTAGCAACCAAGCCTTTCCCATTGAAATACGCAGCACTGTCAATATTCACTGTTAATGTTTCTACATCTCCCGTTACTACAGCCTTACCTGCACTATCCAAATTTGCTTTAATAGTTTTCGCTACAATATCTCCTTCGTATTTACTGGCTGAGTCAATATTTAAAGAAACTGTATTCGCTTGAAAAGAACCTGTCAGATACCCATTTGAATCCAAATTAATATTGACATTTTCTCCGGTTGCTCTTCCTGATAAAATTACTTTTGAAACTGTACTTACGTTATAACTAACAATTCCTTTTTGAGCAATGGAAACTTTAATACTACCAATACTGCCCTTAAAATTTCTCTTTCTATTACCGCTTGATAAATCAACGTAAATTTTCTTTCCTACTTGTCTAACACTAATTGCATCAGCCCCTTCTTGTTTGGTTGTAACGATGTCAACTGTTTTAGAATCCTTCGTAGGGTCCACAGTTACTTCAATAGGCATCGAAGTGTATAAATGAGTTGCCCCCCCTGTGATTGTTATTGTTTGCTTTCCTTGTGCACTCATTAACCAAGTACACAACATCAGCAATAAAGTCAATATAAAACGTATCATATTCTTACTTTTTTTAGTCCGCAAAGACATCTACAATTTTGGTATTTACCTTTTCTGAAAGAATCATTCCGTCTTTCATCAAAATAGTACGCTCTGAATAAGAAGCATCGTGATTAGAGTGGGTTACCATTATAATAGTTGCCCCTTGTTGATGTAAATCTGTCAACAACTCCATTACCTCACTACCATTTTTACTGTCTAAGTTACCCGTTGGCTCATCCGCCAAAATAATCTTAGGGTTATTAATCAATGCACGACCTACTGCCACACGTTGTTGTTGTCCCCCTGATAATTGTTGTGGATAATGTTTTAAACGGTGAACGATATTCAAGCGTTCTGCTATTTCCATTACGCGTTTTTTGCGTTCTCCACTTGGCACTTTATTATAAATCAACGGTAATTCAATGTTGTCATAAACAGATAACTCATCTATTAAATTGAAGTTTTGAAATATAAATCCAATGTTTTCTTTTCTAATCTTTGCACGTTGACTTTCTGTCAACCCCACCATCTCTTTATCTAACAGCAAATAGCTTCCTGATGACGCATCATCTAATAACCCGATGATATTTAACAATGTTGATTTCCCACATCCTGAAGGTCCCATCACAGAGATAAACTCTCCTTCTCTCACTTCTAAGGATACTTTGTTTAATGCTGTTGTCTCCACTTCCTCTGTTTGGAAAACACGAGACATCTCTTTAATTGATATTACCATAACTAATCCTCTATATTTAAATGTTCAACTCTCAAATAATCTTTATAACTCGATACAATCACTTGCTCTCCAACTTCTAATCCAGATATCACTTCATAATATGCTGGATTTTCTCTTCCTATTTCTATATTTCGCCTTTGGGCTTTGTTATTTTTAACCACATATACCCATTCGCCTTTTGTGTCTTGATAAAAGTTTCCTTTGGCTAATAATACTCTCTTTTCTTTTCCAGATAAGAATAATTTAACCCCGAAACTTGTTCCTTCTTGTAATTTTAATTCACCTTCAGTCAAAAATTTCAACTGTACTTCAAAGCGGCCACTTTTTACTTCTGGCAATATCTTCGTTACTTCTACAGTTGTAATTTGTCCTTTTAAATCTACCTGTCCTTTTTGTCCAACAACTACCTTGTCTAAATAAAACTCATCAACTTGTGCGACCAACTTATACCCCTCCATTACATCTATCTTTCCAATACTTTCACCTGCTTGGTAGGTTTTCCCTAACACTGCTTCAAAAGAGGATAATCTTCCAGAAATAGGGGCTTTCAATAAAAAGTTGCCTTTGTTTTCTTTCAACTTCTCTAAGCTTTTTGCTAAAACAATCAGTGATTGATCCATTTGTTGTAACTGTACTTGATTACTTTGCTTTTCTTTAGCGATACTCTCTTCCATCAATGCTTTTCGCTTTTTTTGATAAGACAATGTCTCTTTTGTTTTATCCCAATCACTCTGAGAAAGTACCTCTTGGTCATATAGCTTTTTGTTTAACTGATATTGCAATTCGGCATTTTTATAGTCGTATTCGATGCTAATTAAATCTTTTGTTAAATTTAGTTCTTGACTTCGAATATTCATCTTATTCACGTTCAAATTATTCATTTGTTCAATTAGCGATGCTTCTTGAGACATAAAACTGAACTCCGCAGTTGGATTATATATGCGTACTAAAGGTTCTCCTTTTTCAACCATACTTCCATTTTCTACAAAGCGCTCCTGAATAGATCCTCCCTCAACGATATTCACCAACAAAGAATGTAGTGGTTCTACTTGTGCCTGAAATGAAATATACTCCTCAAAAAAGTCTTCTGTAACTTCTCTAATTCTTATCTCTTTTTTAGGTACATTTAAGACTACCGTCTGAAAAAACGTAAAGTAAGTAGCTAACAATAAAAGTATTATTCCTACTATAGTAACTAATACTTTAAGTTTTTTTCTATTTTTACGAGGAAGGGTTCTGTCCATACTAACGCTATTTTTCTTTTACAATGAGAAAAATGTGCCAGTAGACTATAAAATAGCACACCCTTAAATATCAACACCTTACAAAAAAAGACAAATTTACAGTGTCCGATAACGAACACTATTTTGTCCGCTTTTGAAACAGCAATAAATTACTATGAGAAAGATTATAGCCAACATATTAGTATTAGACGACAATTCGGAGATTTTAATCGCGGCTAAAATGTTATTAAAACGTCATTTTGAAACAGTAAACACGAATACAAACCCTAAAAAAATAATAGAATATTTAGGAGAAAACAGTGTTGATGTGGTTATTTTGGATATGAATTATCGCGTTGGTTTTGAAGACGGAAAAGAAGGTATTTTCTGGTTTAAAGAAATTAAACGTCTATCGCCTAATACACAGATCATCTTAATGACATCTTATGGAAATATTGAAACAGCTGTTGAAGGAATTAAATTAGGAGCTACGGATTATATTCTAAAACCTTGGAACAATGATGCGTTGATTGAAACTGTAAAAGGAGCAGTCAAACAAGCCCGTAAAAAAGGGAACTTACCTATTGTTTCTTCTGAACAAGATAAGGTATTTATTGGTGAAGCGCCAAGTATTCAAAAGGTATATACAATGGCAAATCGCGTTGCTAAAACGGATGTTAATGCGCTTATTTTAGGAGAAAATGGTACGGGTAAATACGTATTAGCAAAGTACATTCACGACAACTCCCTAAGAAAAGACCAACCGTTTATACACGTTGATTTAGGCTCATTGAATGAAAACTTGTTCGAAAGTGAATTATTCGGGTATGCTAAAGGGGCTTTTACAGATGCTAAACAAGATACAGAAGGCCGTTTTGAAGCAGCAAATGGTGGTACTGTTTTCTTAGATGAAATTGGAAATGTGCCTTTACACTTACAAGCAAAACTACTTCAGGTAATTCAGTCAAAAAGTGTTATTCGATTAGGTGAATCAAAAGTTCGCCCTGTAGATATTCGAATTATTACAGCTACAAATGCTGCAATAGAACAAGAAGTAAACAACAAACTATTTAGAGAAGATTTATATTATCGAATTAATACAGTAACCCTGCAGCTTCCTCCTTTGAGAGAACGAAAAGAAGATATTAGTCCGCTTTTATCTTTCTTTATCAATGAATACGCCTCTAAATACGAGAGAAGTGTTCCTGTGGTAAGTCAACAAACAATTTCTTCTTTAGAAGCTTATGATTGGAAGGGAAATATTCGTGAAATGCAAAATCGCGTTGAACGTGCTTTGATATTAACAGATGAAGCTGAATTAAAGTTAGCAGACTTTGGCATTTCATCAACAATGATAAATGATAGTCCTGTTGAAGAAAATACGCTACAAGATATGGAGCGAGTTTCCATCTTAAAAGCCTTAGAAAAACACGAAGGCAATATTAGTCAAACGGCAGAAGAGTTAGGTTTATCACGAGCTGCTCTTTATAGAAGACTTGAGAAATACAACATTAAAAACTAAATAGAATACGCAATATGTCTTTTCACACTAAAGCATTTATACGCATCGTTTTAATACTTCTTTCAGGAGTATTAGCTATGAATTTATATTCACAGGGATTGTACTATTCTTTGCTATTAGTAGTATTGCTAATTGCTGTTCTTTTTGTGGAATTATACTTTTTTCAAAAGAAGTATTACAACACCATTGACCGCATATTATTAGCGATGATTTATGATGACTTCTCTTTGAAATCAAATAAACCACAAGCGAATGAGACAATGAACAATTTGCAGTTGCTATATCAAAAATTACAAAATAAACAACAAGAAAATGAGGTTAGAGAATTGGTGTACCTCAACATTCTAAACAATATAGAAACGGGAATTGTTATCCTTGAAAGAAAAGAAGACAAATGGGAAGTGTTTTTGATCAACGATTACTTCTCTCATTTGTTTGATATTCCAAAGGTAAAATCGTGGACAAACTTAGACCGTTTATTACCCGCATTGACAAGTCATTTACAACACTTAGGCTTTAAGGAGTCGAAAGAACCTATTGATATTAAAATTGAAAATGATGAAAAACAAACCTTCATTTTACAAACCTCAACGACGGTTAGCCAAAATCAAGAATACTTCATTGTTCTATTAGATTCTATTCAAAAGGTATTGGACAAAAAAGAAAGAGATACGTGGGAAAATCTAATGAAGATTATTTCTCACGAGATTATGAATTCCCTTACACCTATTCACTCTTTAGCTCATAATACGCAAGAAATTTTAAACGAAGAAACTCCGCTGACAGATGACGATATTGACGACTTAAAGGTGAGTATAAACACTATTGTTAATAGAACAGATCACTTGCAACAGTTTATCAATAACTACCGCAAGTTGACAATGATGCCAAGTCCTAAAAAACAATTAGTAGCTGTGTCTGATGTATTGAAAAACAGTATGGAAACATTGTCTCCTTTGTTTAAAAACAAACAAATTACCTTAGCGCATAACTTTGAAAGCAACCCGACACTTGAATGGGATGTTCATCAAATGGAACAAGTAATCATAAACTTATTAACCAACGCAATGTTTGCTGTTAATAAACAAGAAAATAAGTTAATACAACTCAACCTTTTTGAAAAGAACAATCGCTTGTGGATTGAGGTTATTGACAATGGCCCTGGTATAGAAGAGGCTATTAAGGACAAGATTTTTATTCCTTTCTACACTACCCGTGAAGAAGGAGCTGGAATTGGTCTGCCGTTATCTAAAAATATCGTAGAAATGCACAATGGTTATCTTTCTTATAGTCGCAAGGAAGAAACGACTGTATTCGCATTAAATTTCCCTCTTACCTAAAAATGATTACTCTCTAAATAGTAGACATCATTTATCTCACTTAACGTTTAGCACTTGGCAATGCTATAAGAGTATTCGTAGGCTATTTAACTACTGCATTGTTATGTCCTACTCTTTGTTTACTTGTTGTAAATTCCTTTAAATTCCCTAAACTACAATACTTTGCCTGAGAATATATTTGCCTTTAAAGAAAATTTCTTTTTGATGTGCTACACCACCAATTACATCTTATAAAGAAAGAAGCTGAATATTATTTAAACGGAGACAAATTACCTATACAGACTAAGTAAAAAGACTCTTTTAAAATACAATGACAAAGCTCTATTTTTAGGCTCCTCTGAGGCTTGTCTGACAATCCTCCGACAGTTGTCCGACTAAAATGATGCTCAGGCCAGTAAACTCGGACAATTGTCAGACAATTTTGCGTGTATATCAGACAATAACTAATCTAAAAATTGGACTAAATTATACTATAAATCCTACTGCTAACAAGAGAATGCAATCCTAATAGCATTTACAAACTCTTTGATAGCAAGAGATACAAGAGATTTATCTTTTTTACACAGCCTTTTTTGGGCAAGAAAAAAGATTTATAATTAACTACAAAAAAAAGGGTTGAAATAGGTTAATTTGAAGAAAAAACAACTTTTGAATAGTGTTTTTATAGAAAAAAGCTTTACAAAAGAGTCATTAAATAACTTTTTAGCTCAAAAAAATGGTGCTTTGTACAATGGTACTTTTTACTTCTTCTCCTTGTTTTTCAAAAAAGAAACTAACTGATATAATAAATAAAGCCCAGAATAATTACTATTCTATACATACAGGAGGTATCCACAATAGTTCTTGGAAGTTTTGAACTTTATTGTCTTTAATAACAACCCCTTCACTCTCTAAAAGCTGTTGCATAAGGTTAGTTCCATCAAAATGATGCTTACCACTTAGTAGTCCAACGCGGTTTACAACGCGATGTGCGGGCACTGTGTCGTCAAAATGAGAAGCATTCATCGCATAACCAACCATTCGGGCTGACTTTGCAGCACCTATCGCCTTTGCAATAGCGCCATACGTTGTAACCCTTCCTTCAGGTATTTGCCTTACAACGGCATAAACTCGCTCAAAGAAATTGTCTTTCTCTGCCATTACGAAAACAGCTTGTAAATGGTAATTAAACTGATTACTCCTGTGATTGAACCAATCACATAATTGATATTTTTGAGGATAAAAGCGTCTTCACGTGAAGGCTTTTTAAAGAAAGAAACGTAGATATAAAACATTAACCCAGAACCCAAAACAACTCCTAATGAAAAGAAAATCGTATAAATCATCTCAAAAATAGGATAGTTGTAACTGGCCAAAGTAACACTTAAAAATACGTAATAAGGTATTGGGAATACATTAATAGCAGCTAATAAACCTCCGTATAGAAAAGGCGATTTAAGCTTAGAAGGACTTTGTTTTTTCTTCTTCTCTTTTTTCTTAGCAAAGAATAAAAAGTAAATAGTTAACAACCCAAAAATAACAAGCCCTATTTCGTGTAATGCTTCTGTTATAGCAGGACTCGAGTCAATTAACTTTGCAAAAAAGATGGCAATATACGTTTGAATAAATATAACAGCCAAAGCACCACAAACGTATAAGAACGCTTGTTTACCTCCGTCTTCCTTTGCTATTTTTACGGCAGTCATATTAAGCAACCCGGGAAGGGAAACTCCCAGAGTTGCTGCAAAAAATCCTAATAATAGTAATGTAAATATCTCAAATACCATTCTACTTAATTCTGAATTGAATGTAAGTAATCGCTTTGTTTTGTTCTAAATACTGAGATTCGTAGAACGTTTGAATTTCTGTTACTACAGCTGGAGCACCTTCATTTTTGTAAACGTGGTGGTTAGCGTAAAGCACTTCGTGTCCTTCTCCGTGTAATAAACCTAAAGTATAACCGTGCATAAACTCACTGTCAGTTTTTAAGTTCATTATACCATCTTCTTTCAAGATTCCTTTATAACGTTGTAAAAACTCACTATTTGTTAAACGATGTTTTGTACGTTTGTACTTGATTTGAGGGTCTGGGAAAGTAATCCATATCTCACTAACTTCTCCTTGTGCAAATGCGTATTCAATCAATTCAATTTGAGTACGTAAAAAAGCTACATTATTCATTCCAGAATCAACAGCAGTTTTTGCACCTCGCCAAAAACGAGCTCCTTTGATGTCTATTCCAATAAAGTTCTTTTCAGGAAAACGCTTTGCTAACTCAACAGTGTACTCTCCTTTTCCACATCCTAACTCAAGGATAATTGGATTGTCGTTTTTAAATACTTCTTTACCCCAGTTACCTTTCTGTGGTAAATTTTCAAGCATTTCTTCTCTTGTAGGTTGAAACACGTTGTCAAAAGTTTCGTTCTCTCTGAATCGCTTTAATTTATTTTTACTTCCCACGTTTTATTCAATTAAAAATTTGCGCAAAATTAAGTAATTATACCGAAAGTAAAATTTTTTATTTTTTTCTTTAACGCTATCTGTCAATAAGATACAGATTTTATTTTTCAAGCTTACTCGTTAAAGCCTTTTCTAAGGTAAATGAAAATTCAGATCCATAGCCATAACTACTCTCTACATAGATGTGTTCATCGTGAGCTTCAACAATATGTTTTACAATAGAGAGTCCTAATCCTGAGCCTCCTACTGTTCGTGACCCACTTTTATCAATGCGATAAAAACGTTCAAATAAACGAGAGATATTCTCTTTTTTAATCC
Source organism: Myroides sp. C1519 (assembly GCF_038039755.1). Lineage (NCBI taxonomy): Bacteria > Pseudomonadati > Bacteroidota > Flavobacteriia > Flavobacteriales > Flavobacteriaceae > Myroides > Myroides sp. C1519. The sequence goes on along the minus strand of NZ_JBBPHM010000007.1, from coordinate 30,073 downwards.
CTATTCCGTTATCGGTAACTCTCACGATTAATTTATTCTTCACAAGGTCTTCTATACTTACTTCAGTAGTTCCCTTTTCTTTACCGTATTTAATAGAGTTGTCAATTAAGTTCGTTACAACTTGACCTATGCGCTCTTTATCTCCTACTACATAAATAGGCTTGTCATAGTTCATATCAAAAATCAAAGAAATATTGCGTTTTTTAGCCTTATATTCTAAAAAGTCAAACGCATGTTGAATAGTCTCAACAATATCAAATGTAGTTTGGTTTAAATGAAGTCGACCTGTTTCTAATTTAGTAATCATATCCAAGTCTTGTACAATATAGATTAATCGCTCTACACTGAGACTTGTACGTTCTAAATAGTTATCGCGCACTTCTAAGTCATCAACAGCACCATCAATTAGTGTGTCTAAATAGCTTTGGATTGTAAAAAGGGGAGTTTTTAATTCGTGTGAAATATTACCTAAGAATTCACGTCTGTACTCTTCGCGAACTTCTAAGGATTCTACTTCTATTTTCTTGTTTAAAGCAAACTTTTCAATCTCTTCTGTAAGTGTTTTAATATCCGTCGTTACAGATCTCGATCTTAATTCACTATGCTCTAAAAGTGAAACATTGTCATAAATTTTTTTAATCCTACGGTAAATAAAGTACTCCACTCTATATTGTAGAATAAAAAAGGATATAGTATAAAGAAAGGCACAATACAATAAAAGGTACCACACAGAAATCTCTAAAAAGAAAAAAGTAAATGGAAATAATACAATAAAGCTAATCAAAGTAATCACAGATGATGACTTTATTGCAAACTTATAAGAGTTCTTAAACTTAACAGCCATTGGTTAATCCTCCATTTCAAATTTATAGCCAACTCCTTTGATAGTCTTAATAATATTTTCGCCAAGCTTACTGCGAAGTTTTTTTACGTGAACGTCAATTGTACGATCGTTTACTACAACATCAACTCCCCATATAAGATCAAGGATTTCATATCTATCAAATACTTTTCCTGGATTAGAACTCAATAGCGATAACAATTCAAACTCCTTTTTAGGGAGTCTTATCTCTTCGTCTTTCAAGAAAACCTTATACATCACTCTATTAATAACTAAGTCTCCAAAAGAAACCGAATCACCATTATTTTCTTCATCAGTTACAAAACGCCTAAGTAATCCCTTTACTTTACCTATTAAAACTTTTGGTCGTATAGGCTTAGTTATATAATCATCTGCTCCAGCATCATATCCTGCAACTTGAGAATAATCTTCTCCTCTTGCTGATAAAAATGCAATTACCGTATTAGAAAGTCCTTTCATCTTTCTTAACCCTTCACACGTTTCTATACCATCCATTTCAGGCATCATAACGTCAAGCAATATTAAATGTGGCTTTACTTTTCTTGCTATTTCTAATGCTTCCGCACCACTATTAGCAACTAAAATCTTATAACCTTCTTTTTTTAGATTGTAATTAATAACGTCTATTATATCCAGGTCATCATCTACCAACAAAATTTTAATCTTCGAGTTTTTCATGATTTCAACAATGTTTTACCTTCCAAATATAGAATATTAAATAGAAGTAAACACTTACTTTACAATTAATTAATATGTTAACAATTAATTAATATTAGATTATAAAATCATAATATTAGATTAATGCTATTCCACAAAAAACAAAGGTTATTTGTCTTCATAAACACAACTTTTAAATTTTTATGAAAAACTACTTATCAATTATTTTTTTATTGGCAACTGCAATCGCCTTTGGCCAAAAAGCAGAAATCAAAGGAAAAATAACAGACAACACAACCAAAGAACCTTTACCGTATGCTACTGTTAGTATTAAAAATACATCAATTGGAGTAAATACAGATCTTGACGGAAACTACCAAATAGCTTTAGATCCTGGTACACACATAATTATTTTTGAATATATCGGATACCTTCAGCAAGAACAAAAAATTACAGTTACTGCAAAAGAAAAAAAAGCTCTTAATGTAGCTTTACAAGATGAACACGTAGAATTAGAAGGGGTAGTTGTTACTGCTACTCGCTCTAAAGCAAGAGAGTCTGCTTTATTAATTGAGCAACAACGCTCTGCTGAAATCAAACAGCATATCGGTTCTCAAGAACTTTCTCGTAAAGGGGTTAGTGATGTTGCGACTGCTGTGACAAAAACAACAGGGGTTTCTAAACAAGAAGGCTCTGGAACTATCTTCGTAAGAGGATTAGGTGACCGTTACAATAGTACTTCTTTCAATGGGCTACCTCTTTCTTCAAATGATCCGGAAAAGAAAAATATCAGCTTAAACATCTTTAATACAGATATTGTTGAATATTTATCTATCGACAAAACGTATAGTACTCGTAATTATGGAGATTTTGCAGGGGGTAATATTGATATTATTTCTAAAAAACACAGTGGAGAAGGTTATGTACAATTAGGAGTTAGTTCAAATCTTAACTCAAATGCTTTTGAACAAAATAGCTTTAGAACAACAGGTAATAGAAACTATATTGGTTTTTCTAAAAAAGACATTCCTACTAATCCTTTAGCTGCTTATACTTTTACAAATACTACGCAGACTAATGAGAGAACTCCATATGGATTAGGTCTTAGCTTAGATGGTGGTAAATCATTTTACTTTGGAGCTGAATCGTCTTTAAATTTATTTGCTACAGTTTCTTTTAGCAATAATTTCAAACACAAAAAGGGTATTTCTCGCACAGCACAAGCGCAAAACGACTTTACTAAGAACTTAGAGATGGAGTCTTTTGAATACAATACAAATACTACTGCAATGTTTAATGCTGATTACAACATCAATGCTAAAAACAGTATTAAATACAACGTATTATTCATCAACGATTCTCAAGAAAAAAATGATGAATACCGCGGATTCATCAGAGATATCACACTTGACAATACTGACCATACTTTCTTAAATAGACAGAACTATAAACAAGATATGTTGTTTGTTAATCAGTTATTAGGTACTCACAACTTAACAGAACAATTTGACTTAAACTGGGGAGTTGCATATAACCGTGTTTCAGCACAAACTCCAGACAGACAACAGTACACAATCAACAAACTAAAAGATAGCGATGCTTATAAGTTTTCAATAAACTCAAGATCTGATAACAACCGTTACTTTGAAGACCTTACTGAAAATGAAATAGCAGCAAACTTGGCTGTAGATTATAAATTCGGTAAAAACGAAGAGAATTTATACAATGGTAAACTTACTGTTGGATATAATATGAGAAGCAAAGAGCGCAAATTTGAAGCAACTCAATTCGTATTCCAAATCAACAATGAATACAATAATAATATTAATCCGTATGCTTTAGATCAGTTCTTCAATCAAACTAACTTTGAAAACGGATACTTCAAAACGTATACTTTTAGAGGTGGTGTAAATACGCCTGATGCATTGAAACCACAGACTTATAATGGTGATTTACTTATCAACGCTGGTTTTGCAAATGTGGAATATAAATTATCAGACAGACTTTCAGGTATTGTAGGATTGCGTTTTGAAAAGATATCTCAGAATGTTGATTGGCAAACGCAATTGGATGTAATAAAAACAGAGAATAAGTTTTCTAAGAATGCCTTCTTACCAAGTTTGTCTTTGCGATATGCAGTTAATGATAAAAACAATTTAAGATTTGCTTTTTCTAAAACATATACCCTGCCTCAATTCAAAGAAAGAGCGCGTTTTATTTATGAAGATGTAACAGAAATTAAAGTGGGTAACCCTGACTTATACGCTTCTGACGACTATAACTTTGACTTAAAATGGGAATTTTTCCCTACTAATGATGAAGTGTTCTCTGTAACTGGTTTTGGTAAATACATCGAAAATCCAATAAATGAGATTGTTTCTTCTTCGTCTTCAAATGATATCACGTATGCTAACACAGGTGATTATGGTTATGCAGCTGGAGTGGAAATTGAGGTTCGAAAAAACTTAATCAGCTTTGATGATGTGAATACAAATAAAATTACTGGTGGTGTGAATGCTTCAATAATGAAAACATACCAAAAGTTAGATAATGAAAAGGTAAATCGTGAAAACAAATATCTGAGTACTTCTTTTACACACGAAGATGCAAGTTTTACAGGAGCATCAGACTTCTTATTAAATGCTGACCTTTCGTATATCAAAGAATGGGGTGACCAAAGTTTGACTACTACCATTTCTTATGCACACTTCTCTGATAAATTATATTCTTTAGGTACTGAACAAGGAGGAAACTTAGTTGACAAATCGTTTGGAATGTTAGACTTCGCTTTTAAAATGAACTTCTCTAAAAATTTTGGAATGAGTTTTACAGCTAAAAACTTATTAGATCCAAAAATTGAAAGAAAACAAGAGAATCTAACACAAGACATATTAGTACAATCGTATAAAGTAGGTTCTAATTTCAGTTTAGGCTTTAATTATACATTTTAACGTTGTGTTTAAATAAGTAACTTTTCGAGGGAACTTATGCCGGTTGAATTTAAATTCAACCGGTTTTTTTTTGACCATAATCAATACCATTCTTAGAATTAAATATTTTAAAAAACTGCCTTTAATCTTATACACTTACAAATAACTTTTTAACAGCAGAGGTACATCAATAAAATAGAAGTAAAATAACCTTTCAAAGTCACTTGTGTAATATTCTCCTTGAAAAACAAGTAATTATCTAAATGTATCTCTCACTTTATATTAACACAAAAGACACATAACCCATTCATAATTAATATTTTCATCACACTTCATTAACACAGTGGTAATATTACAACTGCATCTTTGTTATAGAAAAAAAACTATAACACTTTTAAATTATGAAAAAGCTACTTAGACTTGGATTAACACTATCATTAGCAACAGTATTATTTGCAAGCTGTTCATCAGACGACAATTCAAACAACACAGGTAAACCTGGAGATGGAGGAACAATTACTCCACCAACAACAGAAAACACAATTGGAGGGGAACTTAAAAAAGGAGAACACTTAAAACTTGAGAAAAACAAAACATACAACTTAAAAAGTAAACTTGTCGTTGGAGATGGTGCTAAGTTAACTATTCCTGAAGGTGTTGTAATTATCGGAACAGGAGGAACAAGCGCATATATCGCTGTTGCACAAGGAGGACAAATCTTTGTTGAAGGAAATAAAAACAATCCAGTTGTTATGACTGCTGCTGAAAAAGAAAGAGGTAGCTGGGGAGGTTTAGTATTATGTGGTAAAGCACCTATTAATAAAGGAACATCTGCTACTGCTGAAGTATCAGACTTAACGTACGGTGGAGATGTTGCAAACGACAACTCAGGTTCAATCAAGTACTTAAGAATTGAATATGCTGGAGCAAACTACAACAGTGAAAAAGAATTTAATGGTCTTTCAATGTTTGGTGTTGGTAGCGGTACTACTATACAATATGTACAAGCACACGAAGGTTCAGATGATGGTTTTGAGTGGTTTGGTGGAACTGTAAGTGCGCAATATTTAGTATCTACAAACAACGATGACGACCAATTCGATTGGACTGAAGGATGGAATGGCCAAGAAAACAAATTCTGGTATTCTAAACAATCAGGAACTGCAGACAGAGGATTTGAAGCAGACAATAATAGCAACAACAGAAGTGCAAATCCTTATTCTAATCCAAAAATTGACGGAGTTACTTTAATCTCTGCTAAAAAAGGAGAAGGTACTGCCTTAAAATTACGTGAAGGGACTAAAGGTCAAATCTCAAATATAGTATTAAGCGGATGGAAAGTAGGTATCGATGTTGAACACGATGAAACACTTGACAACGTATCTAAAGGTTCTTTATTTGTTAAAAATGTACAGTTAATTGATGTAACAACTAAAGTTTCTGGTAAAGACACAAAAGGAAATGCTTCTGATGCAACTAAAGTACTAAGTGAAGCAAATAACAGCGGTGCTGGTAATGGTGCTGGTGTTCCAGAATGGACAAAAGGATGGACAGTGGGACTATAATATATCACTTTTCAAAATAAAAAATGTTAAAAAAAAGCGTATGCCCTAAAAAGCATACGCTTTTTAATTTTTTATTAGAATTATTATTACTACTTTTATACCATAATTTCTCTTAGATGGCAAATAAATACTTTTACACTATCGTATTGTTCATTACAATGTTAGGCGCAAGCTCAGCATTCGCGCAAAGTGGATTGCGTTACAATGAACCAAGATTTTCGAACCAGAATATCGAAGGGCTGTCTATATCCCCTAATCCTGCTGCTGCCAGCGGAAAGTTGTATATAGAATCGACGAAAAACGACCCGAAAGAGGTTGAGCTTTATAATGTAGTGGGTAAAAAAGTATTTGCAATGACGATGAATACAAAAGAACTTAGTTTGCCTTACAGCGTTAATGCGGGAATTTATATTATAAAGATTAGAGAAAACAATGCTACTTCTACAAGAAAGATTGTTATCAAGTAAGCATTTCTAAAATATTAGATTTAACTGAAAAAGAGCATCGCATAAAAGTGATGCTCTTTTTTTATTTGTACTTTTGCCTTAAAATATTTTTTACCGTGTTTAAACCAGAAGAAATCATACAAATTCAAACTAAGAAAGAGTTTCACAAAATAGCTATGAAAGTCTTTCGCTTTCAGTATGAAAATAACCCTGTATACCAACAATTCTGTAACTTATTAGAAAGAACTCCTGCTAATGTAAAAACATTAGTTGACGTGCCTTTTTTACCAATTCAATTCTTTAAATCAAAAGAAGTATTAAGCTCTACAGATCCCATTAAAACTACTTTTACAAGTAGTGGTACAACAGGAATGGTAACAAGTAAACATCACGTAACTGATCTTTCTTTCTACGAGGAGAGCTTTAGAGCTGCTTTCTCGCACTTTTACGGAAATATTGAAGACTATGTAGTCTTAGCCCTTTTGCCTTCTTATTTGGAGCGCGAAGGGTCTTCTCTTATTTATATGGCTGAAGACTTTATCAATTCTTCTGCTCATCCTGAAAGTGGTTTCTATCTTCACAATTACGAAGAATTATCTTCTAAATTAATTGACTTAGACCAACAAGGAAAAAACATTCTTCTTATTGGAGTTACTTATGCTCTTCTTGATTTAATCGAACTGAATAAGTTTGACCTGAAAAACACCATTATTATGGAAACAGGAGGAATGAAAGGTCGTAGAAAAGAAATGATCCGAGAGGAATTACATAAAATCTTATGTGATGGTTTTGGTGTAAATAAAATACACTCGGAGTATGGAATGACAGAATTACTGTCTCAAGGATATTCTTTTGGAGATGGTATTTTTGAATGCCCACCGTGGATGGATATACTTACTCGTGATCCAGAAGATGCTTTAACTTATGTAGAAGAAGGAAAAACTGGAGGAGTGAATGTAATTGATTTAGCAAACATAAACTCGTGTTCATTTATCGCAACACAAGATTTAGGAAAGAAATATTCAGATGGATCTTTCGAAATACTGGGAAGATTTGACAATTCTGACATACGAGGTTGTAACCTTATGGTAGTATAAAAAAAAAGGAGCTTTAAAAGCTCCTTTTTTTTATACCTTATTTTATTTTTCTAATAAGTCCATTTTCTCTGCGAAATAATCACAAAAGTCTTTCATTGTAGCAGACATCTTTTCGTCTTCTGTTGCTCTTTCAAAAGTATCTGCCATAGCTACTAATGTTTGGTGAAAGAATTTCTTCATTTCATCAACAGGCATATCTTTTGTCCATAAATCAATACGCAAAGTTTCTTTTACTTTGTGATCCCATATAGATAACAACATCGCTTTTGAAGCAGCATTTTCAACACCACCGTCTTTTGCTGTCCATGATATATTTTCTGGAACGCGATTTTCATCTAACTCTACTCTAATTTTTATATCAGAAACGTGATTTTTACTCATTACTTTCTCGGTTTGTATTTTGATTGTTCGAAAATTTCTTTTCCTTGTGTATTAAAAAGTTGTTGCAAAGTTACATTATTATTTTTCATATACGAACGTACAATTTGCCAACCTAACCAAGCTCCTACTTTTCCTGGACTATCTGCATCTATGTCTAAATAGAATTTAGAAAAAGGAGCAGGCTCTATAAAACGGGTACTTAACTTTGAATCTGTTTCAAACAACAATTGATTCTCCACAAAATAACGCCACATATACTCTTCATTTACCCCACACCAAGCTAATTGTTCTTTGGTATATCCAATTAAATTTTCTTTATCAACTCCTGGCAACAATAGCTCTTTTGCATATAACATCTTCCCTTGTTGAACCATATTTGCCACAAATGTTCTATCGGTATTTGGTCGCATCTTTTGCATCACAAAACTCTCTGCTAAATCTGGTAATATCTGACTTTTGTCAAACGTTCCTCTTAAATACTCAGGGAAGTTCATATAAAATCGATGGTCATTACCTAAGTAAGTATCCAAGGCAATCAAAGCTAAACTATCAGCATATATTGCTTTCACAGAAACATCAACTTCTGAAATTGCTGTTATTACTTTCTTCTTAGTCCCCTCTTCTGGAAAATAATATTTTATATGCTTAAAGAACGATTCTAAGTCCTTTGGCAAAGCACCCAAATCTTTATATTGTTTCTCTACTTCTTCATTTAACTCTTGAAAAATTGTATCACTCTTTTTCTCAATCCAAAACTCATCTGTAAGTTGAGCAGGAAACATATAAGGAAACTTTTGTTTTACTGCAGGTAACTCTTCTGCTTTACTTGCATAAAATATTTCATCAAAACGCTCTACTTGCATTTCAACGGGAATAGCTCCTATTTCTTTTTCGAGCTGACTTTCTTTATTGCCACATCCAACATAAAAAAGGCTACTCGCAAGCAAAACTACAAGGGATAAATTACTAAATTTGAAAAAAGTCATCTTGTTATATTTTTATACCAAATACAAATATACTAAGATAGTACACAACCTATCACAAATATTCTAAGACATGATTAATAAAAACTTCAATACACCAGCAGTTACGCAACATATTGTTACTTGGTTAAAACAATACGCTGAGAATGCAAAAGTACAAGGTTATGTAATTGGGATCTCAGGAGGTATTGACTCTGCTGTTACCTCAACCTTATGTGCTATGACAGGATTACCTCTTCTTTGTGTAGAGATGCCTATTCATCAAGACCCTACACAGGTTAGTAGAGCAAAAGAGCACATCGCTTTTTTACAACAAAACTTTTCTAATGTACACGCTACAGAAGCTGATTTAACTTCATCATTCGAAACATTTAAAAATGCTGTGCCTTCTTCTGATAACGAAGCTCTTTTAAATCTTACCCTTGCTAATACAAGAGCGAGATTGAGAATGACCACGCTTTACTACTATGCTGGATTACACAGAAGCTTAGTTGCAGGAACAGGAAATAAAGTAGAAGACTTTGGCGTTGGTTTCTTTACAAAATATGGTGATGGTGGTGTAGATGTTAGTCCAATTGCCGACTTAATGAAATCTGAAGTTAGAGCTATTGGTGAGTTCTTAAAAGTTCCGAGTAGCATTATAATCGCTAAACCAACAGATGGTTTATTTGGTGATGAACGTTCTGATGAGGATCAATTAGGTGCTAATTATGACGAATTAGAAGTAGCAATGCTTGCTTATGAAAGAGGTGCAAAAGCAGAGGACTTTACAGGTAGAGAAAAAGAAGTTTTCGAAATATACAGCCGATTAAATCGAATCAATCAACACAAAATACAGCCTATTCCAGTTTGTGTAATACCACAAGAATTAAAATAGCAATCGCTATTCTATACTTTTTGTCAGTTATTGGCTAAAATATTACATTTGACAAAAAATAAGGAAATGAAAAAAATTATTTTATTATTTATAGCAATCTTGTCTTTCTCTGCTTGTTCTACAACAGATGATTATGGATGCTATGAAGGATATGTCAATACTTATGATCTTAGGCCTTCTGCTAATATTGATCCAAGAGGTTTAATCGTTCGCGGACTTAAAGGAAATGAATACACGGTTATTAGATCTCAAAGAGAATTTAGAGATAGAGTTAGAGATGCGCGTTATTTTGAAAATCAAATAGACTTTTCTCGCTATGATTTAATCATAGGACAGGTTTATATTAAAAACAGAAATGTAAAGATTGAAACCATCCTAACGCAATTTTGCAATTATTCTAATCAAGTTTTATTAGAAGTCAAACTTTACAATAACCGTCAAAGATATGAGGACTTTATAACGTACAATGCTATTGTACCAAAGTTAAGAACAGATGATGTAGTCGTTGATACAATCATATACGAATAAATACAAGAAAGCCACTTTAGAGTCTAAAGTGGCTTTCTTGTTTAATTATCTATTGTTTTAAAACGAGACGTTACTTGTCCTAATCGCTTTGAAAACATATTTATCAGACTTGTATAATCCATAATGATTGACAATAGTTCCAACGAACGCTTCTCTTCTGCATCTTTCAATTTCGCTTTATACTTATCTATCATTGTATTTACTAAATACATTCGAAGTGTCAATATTGTTTCAGTAACGTACTGAGAAATACCTTGTGATTTTTGTTTCACAATAATATTCTGTGACTCCCATTTGTGCAATGAATTCTTTTCATCTTCCATAATGATACTGGTTACTTCATTTGAAAACTGCGGAGCTAACCTTTTTAAATAGTTTTCTAAACTCCACTCATTATGGTTGTAATAATCCATAATATCACTGTAAATAGCTTTAAATAACGGATTAGCCAACTGCACCTCATCTTCTTGTAAACTCAAGAAAATGCGCTCATACACCTTTTGCTCTACTTTATTTTCTACTTCAATTACTTCGTTATCTTCATTTGCATCCAGAAGTAACTCTATAAATACTTCACGTTCATTACCGTATAAAAGCAATATCTCTATTATCTTTCGCTCTAAATTATATTGAGGATCTATCTGTTCTTTATCTTGTGGAGATGAATGAACTACTTCAAGTTTTTTCTTCTCTTCAATGAACTTTTTATTAGCATCTGCTAATTCTTTTCGCCCGATTTGTGCTAAAGAATTAAACAATACTTCCTCCGAAATATCCATTATACGCGCACATTCTTGCACATAAATTTCTTTCTGAATTTGGTCTGGTATCTTAGAAATACTCACAACCATATCCCTAATTAGGTCAGCTTTTTTGATAGGATCATTCTTTGCTTCATCCATCAACAAACTTGCTTTGAAACGGATAAAGTCTTTCGCATTTCCTTCAAAATACGTCTCTAACTGTTCTTGTGTATGTTTTCTTGCAAAACTATCTGGGTCTTCTCCTTCTGGCAATGAACAAACACGAACGTTCATTCCTGCTTCCAAAATCAGATCTACTCCTCTTAACGAAGCACGTACTCCTGCAGCATCACCATCAAACAACATCGTAATGTTTTTTGTCAAACGGCTTACTAAGCGAATCTGATCAGGTGTTAAGGCAGTACCCGAAGACGCAACCACGTTTTTAATCCCTGCTTGATGCATCTGGATAACGTCTGTATACCCCTCAACTAAGTAGCAATTATCTTTCTTTGCTATTTCTTGTTTTGCGTGGTAAATACCATACAACACTTTACTTTTGTGGTAAATATCACTCTCAGGAGAGTTCAGATATTTAGCAGCCTTTTTATCATTAGTCAAAATACGTCCACCGAATCCTAAAACACGACCAGACATACTTTGAATAGGGAACATCACACGTCCTTTAAAGCGGTCAAACTTCTTATCTTCCTTAACAATCGTTAACCCTGTCTTTTCAAGATACTCCAATGAATATCCTTTTTGTATTGCATCGTCAGTAAACGCAGTCCACTTATCAGGAGAATACCCTAACCCAAAGTCTTTAATAGTCTCTGGTGTAAACCCACGCTCCTTAAAATAAGACATCCCAATTGCTTTTCCTTCTTCCGTCTCATACATTGTATCGTGAAAGTATTTTTTGGCATACTCAGACACCACAAACATACTTTCCTTTTCATTCATATGCTCCTTCTCCTCATCTGTCTGTTGCGTTTCTTCAATCTCGATACCGTATTTTTTGGCTAAGTAGCGAATCGCTTCAGGATAAGAGAAATGTTCGTGTTCCATTAAGAAACTAATCACATTCCCTCCTTTTCCAGAACTAAAGTCTTTCCATATCTGCTTAACTGGAGATACCATAAACGACGGAGTCTTCTCGTTTACAAAAGGGCTCAGACCTTTGAAATTACTACCCGATTTTTTCAGGTTTACGTAATCTCCGATCACCTCTTCTACACGAGCTGCGTCAAAAACGGCATCAATAGTACTTTTAGAAATCATTTCACTTTAATTTTGAATAGACAAAGATAAAAAAAGAAGTTGCTTAAACCATTTTAGTCTAAGCAACTTCTGTGTATATATAGCAAAGTAGATTACTACTTTTTTCTTTCAATAACGTAATTAACCATAGTGGTTAACGCTTCTTTATAAGGAGAATCAGGAAAATCATTTAAAATAGCTAATGCCTCAAGTTGGTATTCAACCATCTTTTTGGTAGCATACTCCATTCCTCCCTTTTCTTTTACATAAGCAATCACTTCCTTCACGCGACGCTTATCCTCATTATAGTTCTTCACAGAATTAATTAACCATTTTCGGTCTTTCGGCTCAGAAACATTTAATGCATAAATCAACGGAAGAGTCATCTTTTGCTCCTTAATATCAATTCCCGTTGGCTTACCAATCGGCCCATCAGAATAATCAAACAAGTCGTCTTTAATCTGAAACGCCATCCCTATCAACTCACCAAACTTACGCATACGCTCTATAAGTTCAGCATTCTCTGGTTGAACAGCTGCCGCACCAAGAGAACAACACGCAGCAATTAATGTAGCTGTCTTTTGACGAATAATCTCGTAATAAACATCTTCAGTAATATCAAGTCGTCTTGCCTTTTCAATTTGTAATAACTCCCCTTCGCTCATTTCACGTACAGCCACAGAAATAATGCGTAATAAGTCAAAGTCACCATTGTCTATTGACAACAATAATCCTTTTGACAAAAGGTAATCACCTACTAAAACGGCAATTTTGTTTTTCCACAAAGCACTTAGAGAGAAGAACCCTCTTCGCTTATTACTATCATCCACAACGTCGTCGTGTACAAGAGTAGCCGTATGGATAAGTTCAATAACAGAAGCCCCGCGATAAGCGCGTTCGTTAACTTGTCCTTCTCCTGTCATTTTAGCCACTAAGAAAACAAACATTGGACGCATTTGTTTCCCCTTTCTATTTACAATGTAGTAAGTAATTCTATTCAGCAAGGCTACTTTTGTAGCCATTGAATTGCGGAACTTCTTTTCAAAGAGGTCCATCTCCTGCTGTATGGGCTGTTTTATTTGCTGTACTATATTCATTGTAACCAAAAATACGACTTTTTTATATCTATAGCTCCTTTCCTGTTAATAGATTTCACAATCACAAACAGCTAAAAAACAAGCATTTCTAACAAATCTTAAAATCGATTGAAAAAAAACGTCATTAAACCAATAATCTATATTACTTCTGTCAAAAGTAATTACGATTTATTAGCTAATTGACCACAAGCAGCATCGATATCTTTCCCTCTACTTCTTCTTACCACTACAGTAATATCATTTGCCTCTAAAGCTTTGATATAATTCAACGTTGCCTGTTCATCTGCTTGTTGAAACTCCCCATCATCAATTGGATTATACTCAATCAAGTTTACTTTACAAGGAACGTATTTACAGAATTTAACTAAGGCATCAATAGACTTTTTATCATCGTTAATTCCCTTCCAAATCACATATTCAAAAGTAACTCTACTCTTAGTCTTAGAATACCAATATTGCAATGAATCACGCAAATCAGTTAAAGGAAAACTTTTTGAGAAAGGCATAATACGGTTACGAATCTCCTCAATAGCTGAGTGCAAAGACACCGCAAGTTTAAACTTAACGCCATCATCTGCTAATTTCGTAATCATCTTTGGAATACCAGAAGTAGACACAGTAATACGCTTAGGCGACATACCTAATCCCTCTTCAGAAGTAATCTTATCAATTGCTTTTTGTACATTATTGTAGTTCATCAATGGCTCACCCATTCCCATAAATACAATATTTGACAATGGAATATTGCGATGTTCACGACTCTGACGGTCAATCGTCAATACTTGGTCATAAATCTCATCTGGATTCAAGTTACGCATACGTTTTAAACGCGCAGTAGCACAAAATTCACAATCCAAACTACATCCTACTTGAGACGAAACACAAGCAGTAGTTCTTGTAGCAGTTGGAATTAAAACAGATTCAACGACAAGGCCATCGTGAAGTTTCACAGCATTTTTAATAGTTCCATCTGAACTACATTGCATATTATCCACCTTTACGTGGTTAATCACAAAATTATCCATCAACATTTCACGTGTAGTCTTAGATAAGTTACTCATATCTTCAAAAGTATGAGCTCCTTTACTCCACAACCACTCGTAAACTTGGTTCCCTCTAAATGCCTTATCACCTTGAGCAACAAAAAAGTCTCTCAATTCTTCTTTCGATAAGCTTCTAATATCTTTTTTATCCGTTTGCATGCTGCAAAGTTAATTTATTTTCTTCTAATTTGGATTCCAAAATATAAATGAAAGTATCTTCCCAAATCGATTCATTTATACACCCTTACAAAAAAGGCACAATTAGCAATACACTTAAACAAAAAAAGCAGGTATTACTACCTGCTCTTTTAAATCTCAAATATAAATCAAAACTATGTAAACTTATTTTCTTGTAAACACATACAGAAAGTATGCCCTGTATTTTATGTATATCTTCATCCCTATTCCCGCTACCCTTATTCACTTCTTTAGGACATATTAAAATTACGAAATAATAAAAAAACAGCATTGATATTTGCTAATATTAACACCAGTTTTATAATAATATTATTATTTAAGAATCAAGTATTTACTTCATAAATAAACAGCTATTACATTTAGAATATGACCTACTAAAATTGTTCCATAAAAAAAGAGCTAACTATAATAGTTAGCTCTTTTGCTTATTGAATCGTTAGTTTATTCTTATAAGTTTTGGAAGAAGTCATTTCCTTTGTCATCAGTGATGATGAACGCAGGGAAATCTTTCACTTTAATCTTACGTACAGCTTCCATTCCTAATTCTGGGAAGTCAACCACCTCAACGCTTAAGATATTCTCTTTTGCAAGGATAGCAGCTGGTCCACCAACAGAACCTAAATAGAAACCACCGTGTTTTTTACAAGCATCAGTAACAGCTTGAGAACGGTTACCTTTAGCAAGCATAATCATACTACCACCTACAGCTTGGAAAGCATCAACGTATGGGTCCATACGTCCAGCAGTTGTCGGTCCAAAACTTCCTGAAGGCATTCCTTCTGGAGTTTTTGCAGGTCCAGCATAATACACTGGGTGATTTTTAAAGTACTCAGGCATTTCTTGCCCATTGTCTAACATTTCTTGGATTTTTGCGTGAGCGATGTCGCGTGCTACAATCACAGTTCCATTTAACATTACACGAGTTTTAATTGGATGTTTTGTCAATTCAGCCAATTGTTCTTTCATTGGTTTATCAAGGTCAATTACTACCGGCTCTTCTAAATGAGGAGCTGTCGCAGGTAATAATCTTGCTGGGTTAGTTTCTAATTGCTCAACGAATAATCCTTCAGCAGTAATTTTCGCTTTGATATTTCTATCAGCAGAACAAGAAACACCTAATCCAACAGGACAAGAAGCAGCGTGACGAGGTAAACGGATTACACGTACATCGTGTGTAAAATATTTACCACCAAACTGTGCTCCAATATGAGACTCTTGACAGATAAGTTGTAGTTTTTTCTCCCACTCTAAATCACGGAAAGCTTGACCTCCCATATTACCAGAAGTAGGTAGATTGTCATAGTACCCTGCAGATGCTTTTTTCACAGCAGCTAAGTTAGCCTCAGCTGACGTACCACCAATCACTAAAGCTAAGTGATAAGGAGGACAAGCAGCAGTACCTAAATCCATAATTTTTTCTTTGATAAACTCAGTTAAGTTTTTATCATTTAATAAAGACTTAGTTTTTTGGTACAAGAACGTTTTGTTAGCAGAACCTCCACCTTTTGCTAAGAATAAGAATTCATACTTATTCCCTTGTGTCGCATAAATATCAATTTGTGCAGGTAAATTTGAACCAGAGTTTTTCTCTTCAAACATACTAATCGGAACAATTTGAGAATATCTCAAGTTTTTCTTTTGGTAAGTTTCAAAGATACCTCTCGATAAACTCTCGGCATCATTAGAACCTGTATATACATTTTCACCTTTTTTAGCTACTACAATTGCAGTACCTGTATCTTGACAAGAAGGCAATTGCCCGTCAATAGCAACAGCTGCATTTTGTAATAAGTTATAAGCCACAAAACGATCGTTATCTGTCGCTTCTGGATCATCTAAAATAGCTCTTAACTTTTCAAGGTGAGCTGTTCTCAACATAAAAGAAACGTCAGTCATTGCCGTTTCTGCTAATAATTCAATCCCCTTAGGATCAACTACTAAAATTTCACGATCTCCTAATTTCTCTACTTTTACATACTCAGAAGATATCTTTTTGTACTGTGTATCATCCTTTAGGATTGGATACGGTTCTTGATATATGAAGTCCATTGAATTGTTAGTTTAATTTAACTTAGTAAAGTTACTAAATATACCCCTCAAACATTCTTAGAATAAGTCTAAATAACCAGCATTTACAAGGGTTTAACAACATTTTGAATTCATCTAAATAATTCATTTGCGAATGGAGTAAAAAGGTTATTACAACTTTTAAAGACAACCTCAACACTCTATACATCAAATCCATTATCTTTCTAATTTTAATAGAGTAAAACGCTATATTTCATACAATTAATTAAATTATTCTATTCACATTTCTTCTATAAAAACTTATTCATTAAGAAAAAAACACTTTACTAATTAGCGAGCAACCAACTATCAATTTACTCATTATCAAACTTAAAGGCTATTTACTTTAAAAGAAGATTAATAGCTCTCAAAAATCACAAAAAAAATCCTGAAGCATTACACCTCAGGATTTCTAACTATAAATGAGAACGTTTTTAAAGTTCAACTAAATACTTTTCATATAAGCAACTAATGATTCCAACTCTACATCAGTCATCTTTTTAGTAATTGCAAAATTTGCCTGCATTACAGCAAATTGAGAAGGTTCTACTATTGCTTCCTCATTACCTTTCAAAAATGAAACAAGGTCTGCATTATGCTTTTCATATACCTCAACAATTTCTTTGATACTTGGTCCAATCACTTTTTTATCTGCCATATGACAAGAAAAACAAGTTCCCTTTCCTTCAAATAACTTTTTACCCAAAGCTATTTTCTCTGTTTCAGACATCTCTGTCGCTCCACCTCTTTCTGATTCATAAACAGGTTCTGGTGCTTTCTTTTCTTCTTTATTACCACAAGCAAGCATACTCATAGCGGCAAAAACCACTAAAGCAGATTTTATAAATGTTGTCATATACTTTGTTTATTTGTTGTTCTTACAAAACTACAAAATCAGTACCAAAATATAGATTTGAAAAACATTCTATTTATTTAG
The DNA here is from genome assembly GCF_038039755.1 of Myroides sp. C1519. Lineage (NCBI taxonomy): Bacteria > Pseudomonadati > Bacteroidota > Flavobacteriia > Flavobacteriales > Flavobacteriaceae > Myroides > Myroides sp. C1519. Next base: position 12,402 of record NZ_JBBPHM010000007.1, on the reverse strand, counting down.
ATAAAATGACGTAATAAACGCCTCGTCTCTACTCCCTAAAATAAACAAAGCGTGCTTAAAATAATACAGAATTAGACACGTTTTAAAATGCTTCCTTGTATAGTGTATGTATACTGTATGTATAGTCAATGTATACTTCTTATGTAAAAGCATACATCCAATCTACATAAGGTATAGAAAAAATATACAAACAGACAGCATAACACTCAGATAATTTTATTTTAAGACTATATATTCATCCAAAATCGCCTTTAAAAATGCTGGTTTTAGTAAAAAATTAAAATGTTTATTCTCCTATCCATTCCTATTCCGCACCTCCCTACTACAGAAAAAAAAGCCCAATAAAAAAGGGTGTCCCAGTAGGACACCCTTCTCGTTATAACAATTGAAAAATTATTTATTCAATAAAATTGCCGCTTCTTTAGCAAAGTATGTTGAGATAATACTTGCCCCAGCACGTTTAATACAAGTCAATTGCTCCATCATAATTTGATCGTGGTCTAACCATCCTCTTTCTGATGCTGCTTTAACCATTGCATACTCACCAGAAACTTGGTAAACTGAAATTGGCACATTCACTGCATTTTTAACCTCACGTACGATGTCTAAATAAGCCATCCCTGGTTTTACCATTAAAATATCAGCTCCTTCTTCCACGTCATACAACGCTTCTTTTACTGCCTCTATTCTATTTGCATAGTCCATTTGATACGTTTTCTTATCTTTCGGAATCTCCATATTATCAACAGGTGCACTATCCAAAGCATCGCGGAAAGGTCCGTAAAAAGCAGACGCATATTTTGCAGAATAGCTCATAATTCCCACGTTTGTAAATCCGCTTTGATCTAACGCTTGTCTCATACGTAAAATACGACCATCCATCATATCACTTGGTGCTACGAAATCTGCTCCTGCTTCAGCGTGAGAAACACTCATTTTCATCAATGCGTCTACTGTTGGGTCATTGACAACTACTCCGTTTTCAATAATACCATCGTGCCCATAAATTGAATATGGATCTAATGCCACGTCAGGCATAACAATCATCTCAGGACAAGCGTCTTTAATTGCTTTAATAGCCGTTTGCATTAATCCGTTTGGATTCCACGCTTCTGTTCCTGCATTGTCTTTTAAATGCTCACTTACTTTTACGTAAATATTTACAGCGCGAATACCTAATGCATAAAGTTCTTTTACCTCTTTAACCGTTAAGTCAACAGAGCGTCTGAACATTCCTGGCATTGACGGAATAGCTTCTTGTACATTTGTTCCTTCTGCGACAAACATTGGAAACATAAAATCTTGTGGAGTCACAATAGTTTCTCTTACTAAACTACGAATAGACTCATTTGTTCTTAATCTTCTACCTCTTTGTAATGGAAACATAATCTTTATATTTTGATTAATGTCGATAGTTTACAGTTAACGGTTGACTGTTTATAGTGTTGAAACCGCAAACCACTAACTGGAAACTACGATGTGTTTTTAATATTGTTTATAGTTAACAGAAAACTAAATTGCCCATTCTCTTGGATTACCAAGTATCTCTAATAGTCGTGCCTCCTCGCTTCCTTCTTCAGGGTGGTGATCATACACCCACTGCACGTGTGGAGGTAAACTCATTAAAATAGACTCTATACGTCCGTTCGTTTTCAGTCCAAATAAAGTTCCTTTGTCGTGTACTAAATTAAACTCAACATAACGACCTCTTCTAATTTCCTGCCAATTTCTTTGTTCATCAGTATAAGGCAAGTCTTTGCGTTTTTCAACAATAGGCACATAAGCCTCTAAGAAGCTATTTCCTACCTCTGTTACAAAATCATACCATTGCTGTGAAGTCATTTCTGTCGTTTCTTCTAAACGGTCAAAAAACAATCCACCCACACCTCTTGCTTCGTTGCGGTGTGCATTCCAAAAGTACTCATCACATTGCTTTTTATACTGAGGATAAAACGCTTCATTGTGTTTATCACAAGCCGTTTTACACACAGAATGAAAGTGAGTCGCATCCTCGTCAAATAAGTAATAAGGCGTAAGGTCTTGTCCTCCTCCAAACCAAGAACGAACTACATTTCCTTGTTTATCATACATTTCAAAATAACGCCAATTTGCGTGAACAGTTGGCACCATTGGACTTGTAGGGTGAATAACTAAACTCAATCCACAAGCGAAGAAATCAACATCTCCTACATTAAAATACTTTTGCATTGAAACAGGTAAAACGCCGTGAACAGCAGAGATGTTTACTCCCCCTTTTTCAAATACATTCCCATTTTCAATGACACGCGTTCTTCCACCTCCCCCTTCAGGGCGAGTCCACAAGTCTTCTTGAAACTTAGCTTTTCCATCAACATCCTCTAACCCTTTTGTAATTTGGTCTTGTAGTTGTTGTATATACTGATAAAATTTTTCTTTCATACTAAATAATCTACGATACAGCCTATCCCAAACAATAGCATTGTACTGATGTACAACTTTGTTATGGTCATAAACTGATTAGTCTTTTTATTGTGCTCTATTACGTTGATCGCAAACAAAAACAGATAGGGTAAAACAACAGTGATACTCAAGACTAAAAAGAAGTGATGAATAGGTATAAACTCTGGACAATACGGCTCACGCATTTCGACGAAATTCGCATACATTAAATAGATTAATAGCACACACCATATACCAAAAGTCAGTATAACTCCTTTTCTTAAGTAATGCATTTCCCCTTTTATAATTGGCTAATCTTACTCATTATATCAAATGAAAACATTTTGCTTTCATCCTGAATATATTGATAGACTGCCTTTGCTTTTGGCTTTAAAGCAACCTCTTTTTTAGCCCATTGAACTAAAATATCTGCAAATTGCTCCATTTTATCCCAAGCAAAATTAAGTCGATGTAAATGTTGTGCTAATTCCTTATCTGCCATTGTCAACATATGTTCATAACTCAACCCTACTTTCTTTAACTCCTCATCTAAGTCTTCCATAACTTTTTTGTCCTCTGGTACAAAACCAATAGACGACAATTTCATAACGATAGACTCAATGCGTCTATCCTCTTCACTTTTTATTCCTTTATTTAGCATAAACGATATGGTATAAAAAGACAGAAAAGTTTACAATTAACTCGTAAACCTTTCTGTTTATATTTATTATTTCTGTTCGTATTCTTTCACAGCTTCGATAAAAGCTTTTGCGTGGTCAACAGGGATATGAGGTAAGATACCGTGTCCTAAATTCACGATATATTTATCTTTTCCAAATGCATCAATCATTTCGTGTACCATCTTTTTGATAGTAGGAATTGGCGACATTAAGCGGCTTGGGTCAAAGTTTCCTTGTAAAGTAATATCTCCACCTGTAAATAAACGAGCATTTTGTGGGCTACAAGTCCAATCAACTCCTAATGCAGATGCTTTAGATTTTGCCATTTCAGGAAGCGCGAACCAACATCCTTTACCAAAAACGATAACAGGAGTAATCTCTGATAACGCCTCTACAATTTGATTAATATATCTCCAAGAAAATTCTTGATAGTCAACCGGAGATAACATTCCTCCCCAAGAGTCAAAAATCTGAACAGCGTTTACCCCTGCTTTTACTTTTTCTTTTAAGTATAAAATTGTAGTATCTGTAATTTTTTGTAACAATGTATGTGCTGCAACAGGGTCAGAAAAACAGAATCCTTTTGCTAAATCAAAGCTCTTAGAACCTTTCCCTTCTACTGCATAACAAAAGATAGTCCAAGGAGAACCAGCGAATCCAATCAATGGCACCTCATCATTCAACATTTCCTTCGTTACTTTAATAGCATCCATTACATATCCTAATGTCTCTTCAATATTAGGAACAATCACTTGCTCAACATCTTTTGCAGAACGAATAGGGTTAGGTACCCACGGTCCAACACCTGGTTTCATTTCTACATCAATATTCATCGCCTGTGGTACTACTAAAATATCTGAGAATAAAATTGCAGCATCTGGTTTTACAATACGAATTGGTTGTACTGTAATTTCAGCCGCGATCTCAGGCATTCTACAACGTGTAAAAAAATCATATTTATCTCGTAAGGCACGAAACTCTGGTAAATATCTACCTGCTTGGCGCATCATCCACACAGGTGGTCTTTCTACTGTTTCTCCTTTTAAGGCTCTTAAGAATAAATCATTTTTAATCATTTCCTATAGATTTTAATACGTCAATTTTTAGCTGACTTTATTGATAATATTTGACACAAGCTTGTAATGTTGCTTCAACTGTTGGTTGTTCTGCCAATACAATATTTTGTGTTACTTCTTTTAATGCTTCTGCTGTTGTATCTCCAATACAAAAACACACCTCATCGGTAATTGTATTTAACTGAAGATAGCTCTGAATTGCCGATGGGCTGTAAAAACACAGTCCATCAACCTTATCAGATATTTTATGGGGACTCAATACTGTTTCATAAACTTTAAACTCGTTAAAGTGAATATTATTCGCTCGAAATGCATCTGGTAAAACATCTCGGCGCATACTCCCACTAAAAAAAGTGATTGTATCGTGTTTAAAGTCCTTTATCAAAATAGGAGCTAAATCTTTTGCATAATGTGCCCAAGCTTTTACTTCCCATCCATTTTGTTCTAATAATTCTTTGGTCTTAATCCCTACACATAGTGTCGGTTTTGATTGCAACACTGCCAACTCATCAATTTGTAAAACACTGCGCACAGCATTTTGACTTGTAAACAACAAGTATTCATTCACCTTTGTTAAGTCAAAAGGAATCGCCTCTGTTGTTATAAAGTCGGCTTGTAAAAGTGTACAAGTAGCGTTATTCCACCCTTGTAAATCTTTTGCTTTTACTTTACGTGTAGATAAAATTGTAGGAATTACAGACATATTATTTTTTTAATTGCTCGCGCAACTTCTCCATTAACACACTTCCTCCGTTTTCAAGAATCTCTTTAGCGGCAAAAAAACCAAGCTTTTTCCATTCTTCAATTGGAACAACTTTATTAACTTCAAACTTTTCTTTTCCATCTAAAGAGAATAACACCCCTTTAAAATTGATTGTATCATCGTGGTCATTATAAGTAGCTAATGCACCAATTGGAGCCGTACACCCACCTTCTAACGTACGTAAAAACTGACGTTCGATATGCGTAGCCATTTCCGTTTCATAGTTGTTCAACATAGAAACAGCTTCCATTGCAAAACTATCGTCACTGTTTACAACAACAACCATAGCACCTTGTGCTGGAGCAGGAATCATCCAATCTAAGTTGATATAATTTTTAGGTTTCTTTTTAATACGATCTAACCCCGCTGAAGCGAAGATTGCACCATTCCAATCGTTGTCTTCTAATTTTTGCATACGCGTATTTACATTCCCACGTAAATCAACTATTGTATGTTTAGGAAAACGGTTAAGCCATTGTGCTTTTCTTCTCAAACTACCTGTTGCAACAACAGCTTCTTTGTCTGGATTAAGAAAATCAACATCACCTTTATGTAATAAGATATCAACAGAGTTAGCACGTTTTAAAACAGCCCCTTGCACAATACCTTCAGGTAACATAGTAGGCACGTCTTTCATCGAATGCACTGCAATATCGACTTCTTTCTTAATCATGGCTACATCAAGGGTTTTTGTAAAAATACCCGTAATACCCATTTCATATAGGGGTTTATCTAACACTAAATCACCTGTAGATTTAACAGGTACTAATTGAGTTTGATAACCTAACTTCTTAAGTTCACTTTCAACTTTGTTTGCTTGCCATAAAGCCAGTTCACTATCACGTGTACCGATTTTGATAACTCTATTCATTATGATTGGATTCTAATTGGAAAACTTTTTCTATCCACTCTATACTTTGGTCAACCACTGTTTCTTCGTGGCGAAGGTGGTTAGCAAAGTGAGTAGTAATTTTTTGAATAATACGCATACTGATAATCTCAGCTTGCTCACTGTCGAAATTATCAATTTTCTTCTTTTGATAATCTAATTCACCATCTTTTATTTCCTCTAATTTAGATTTTAAAGCGTGAATCGTAGGGGCGAATTTGCGCATTTTAGTCCAAGCGATAAACTCTTTCATTATCTCTTCAATAATTTCTTCTGCTTGGGGAATAAATTCTTTTCTTCTCTCGATTGTTTTATCTGTCATTTGAGATAAATAATCAAGGTGTATTAGCTCTACATTATCCAGTGTTCTCACATCCTCAGAAACATTCATCGGAATAGATAAATCTAAAATAACAAGAGGTTTATTTAAGCTTAATAACGCTTTATCAACAGTTGGCTTCTGTGCTCCTGTAGCCACAATCAACACATCTGCTTTGCGAATTTCAGATTGTAAATCAGCATAATCTTTAACGATTAAATTAAACTTACCTGCAACCTCTAAAGCTCTTTCTTTTGTACGATTAATTAAAGTAATATGATCGTTCTTCGTGTGTTTTACAAGATTCTCACACGTATTGCGCCCTATTTTACCCGTTCCAAACAACAAGATATTCTTGTTAGATATGTTTTCAACGTGGTCCATTATATATTGTACAGAAGCAAAAGATACAGAAGTAGCACCAGAGCTCAACTCTGTTTCATTCTTAATGCGTTTACTTGCTTGAATTACAGCGTTAACTAAACGTTCGAAGTAGTTTGTAGTTAACCCTTTTTCTTTCGATAAATAGAAGGCATTCTTAATTTGACTGATAATCTCAAAGTCCCCTAAAATCTGACTATCTAACCCTGTACCTACTCTGAACAAATGTTCAATAGCCTCACGTGTTTTATACACATAAGCAACATTGCGGAAATCATCCACAGTACCATTACTATTATCACAAAGTAATTTAATCAGTTCAAAAGGGTGTTGTGCAAAGCCAAATATCTCAGTTCTATTACAGGTAGAAATCACAATTAAACTTCCGATTCCTTCATTCTTGGCTTGATTCAATAGATTATCTTTGGCTTCATCACTTAGACTAAACTTCCCACGCATTTCGGCGTCTGCTTTCTTATAACTTAAACCAACTGCATAAAAAGTAGCGGATTTAGCCGTATCTATTTTGTCCATACTATATCGTTATTTCAAAAAAGTAAACAAATTTAGGATTAATGAATCGACAAAAGTAACGCTGGAGGGACTATTTATATCGCTAAGAGAAATATCAAAAAAAAAGAATCATATTCCGTTATAATACAGTACATTTGCAGGCATAGCAAGGGCTTTAACAAAGCTTAATTAGAGTCTTTCTAAATAAAAAGTATAACAATAAGTTTTTTCTATTAACCATAAAATATCGCTATGAGTCCAACTGAAGAAATTATTATAGACGAACATTTTTCAATACTGCGTTTTGAAAACACAACCCAACAATCTATTCGCTTTGAAAGAGAAATGGGCACAGATGTCATTCAATTCTACTTTGGTTTAAAGGGAAATGGGAAGTTTATATTTAACCAAGGAGCTTATGCACTGGCTCTTAATGAAGAAAAATCCCTTATTCTTTATAACCCACAAAAGAAATTACCGGTTCATCTTGAAATAGCGCCAAACACTTGGATTATTAGTGTATTGATCTCTATTAAAAAATTCCACTCTCTTTTCTCAACAGAAGCAGAGTTTATTGGTTTTTTGACTCCGGAGAATCAAGACAAGAAGTATTATGGCGAAGAAGACATCACCCCTTCAATGGCGATTGTTTTGAACCAATTGTTCAATTTCTATATGAATCCTTCAATCAAAAAACTTTATTACACAGGAAAGATATACGAGTTATTAAGCTTGCTTTTTAACCAAAACGAAGACCAAAACTTAGATAATTGTCCTTTCTTATCTGACGAAGATGACGTTGTAAAAATCAAAAAAGCAAAGGATATTATAATAAGTAAAATGGCAGAACCACCAACATTGCAAGAATTAGCGGATATGGTGGGAATTAATATTAAGAAATTAAAATTAGGCTTTAAACAAATTTACGGAGACTCAGTATTTAGTTTCTTATTTGATTATAAGATGGAATACGCCAGAAAATTATTAGACAACGGTTCTTATAATGTAAATGAAGTAGGGTTGAAAATTGGCTACAGCTCAGCAAGCCATTTTATCGCTGCTTTTAAAAAGAAATTTGGTACTACTCCAAAAAAATACTTAATGTCTCTAAACTCAAACAATTAAACAATGCAAGGTATATTATTAGTAAACTTAGGGTCGCCAAAAACACCCACTGCAAAAGATGTTAAACCATATTTAGGAGAATTCTTAATGGATGAAAGGGTAATTGATATGCCTTACATCTTAAGAGCTCTATTAGTTAAAGGTATTATTTTAAACACAAGACCTAAAAAGTCGGCAGAAGCTTACAAGAAAATATGGTGGCCAGAAGGCTCTCCTTTAATTGTGATTTCACAACGTCAACACAAAAAAGTGCAACAAAAGGTTGATATTCCAGTTGAATTAGCTATGCGTTATGGCGAACCATCAATCAAAACTGGATTAGCAGCTTTACACGCTCAAGGTGTTGATGATGTATTAATGATTCCATTGTACCCACAATTTGCAATGGCTACTACAGAAACAATTGATGTATTAGCAGAAGAAGTTAGACAAAAACACTTCCCTGCAATGAAAGTAACAAGCTTCCCTGCTTTTTACAACAAAAAAGAATACGTAGATGCATTAGCACATTCTATTCAATCACATTTAGAAGGATATGACTATGATCATATTGTTTTTTCATACCACGGAGTACCAGAAAGACACATTAGAAAATCAGATGTTACGAAAGGACATTGTAAAATAGATGGTTCTTGTTGTGTTACAGCATCAAAAGCGCACGACTTTTGCTACAGACATCAATGTTTAGAAACAACACGCCAAGTAGTTGAAAAATTAAACATTCCGGCAGACAAATACACAAACTCATTTCAGTCTCGTTTAGGAGCAGACAAATGGTTACAACCACCTACAGATGCAACTGTAAATGGATTAGCAGAAAAGGGAATTAAGAAATTAGCTGTTGTAACACCAGCCTTTGTAGCAGACTGTTTAGAGACTTTGGAAGAGATCGGAATGGAAGCACACGAAGAATTCATCAAACACGGAGGAGAAGAATTTAGAACAATTCCTTGTTTAAATGAAGACGAGATGTGGATAGACGCATTAGTTACTTGGATTAAAGAATGGCAAAATAAATAATCATGTTATACTTTTACCTCAAAGCCCTACACATCATTTTCATTGTATGTTGGTTTGCAGGACTATTTTATATCGTACGCTTATTTGTTTATTATGCTGAAACAGCAGATAAATCAGAAATAGAGCAAAAGATTCTTAGAGATCAGTACACCATAATGACCAATAGGCTTTGGAACATTATTACGTGGCCTGCTGCGGTGTTAGCTACTGCTTTTGGAGTTGGAATGTTTATTTACAGTCCTGCTTTATTACAAATGCCGTGGATGCACATCAAATTATTGTTTGTTGTTTTATTAATTGCTTACCATTTGCAATGTCACAAATATGTGCAACAAATAAATAAGCGAACATTGACAAAAACGTCTTCTTATTTTAGATTGTGGAATGAAGGAGCGACACTTATTTTATTTTCTGTTGTATTTTTAGTAATTTTAAAAAGTACTTTTAATTGGATCTTTGGCGTGGTAGGATTAGTTGGCCTTTCTGTTTTATTAATGATAGGCATTAAATTTTACAAACGCGTGAGAGAACGCAACAATAGATAATGAAAGATGAATTTATATTGAAGAATTTCTCGTTGAGAAACAGAATATTCTTTTCATTAATTTTCCTGAGTATAATATCTTCTGTATTGATTTCAGCAGTATCTGTTTATCAATTCAGAGAAGAAGCGCGTACCTATCACCAGTATCGATTAGAAAGAAAGGAAAGCTCAGTTAATGAAAATATAAATTACATCCTCACCACAACTACATATCCTCTAAACACAGAGAATATTCCTCTTATCTTTAGAGATAAGATTCACGAATTAGCGGCAATTCACAATACAGAAATTAATATACACGACTTAACAGGTAACCTCTTGATCTCATCAAGAGGTACTTTTTCTGTCGACAGTATTCCTAAAAACATATCCCCTTTAATCTTAAAGACTATACAGTCGGCACCAAACAAGCGATTTGTTGATATTCAAACAATTGACAACAACAGAATCCGCATTGCCTATAGTTTTCTAAAAGACCTAAAATTTAAGCCTTTGGGAATTATCAAAATTCCTTATGAAGAGAAGACAGAATTTTATGAAAATGAGATTAAAAACTTTATGATAAAGTTCGGACAAGTGTATATAATTATGCTAATTATGTCCATTGCTATATCTTACTTCCTATCCAACTATATTACACAAAGTTTAAAGAACATTAGTATAAAGATAACAAGTACTAAACTTGGGCAGAAAAATGAGAAGATTGAAATGTCTTCAACCAGTAAAGAGATTTCAACCCTTATACAAGCCTATAATGATATGGTTGAAAAACTTGATGAGTCGTATCTCAAACTTGCTCAAAACGAACGAGAGCAAGCTTGGAGGGAAATGGCAAAGCAAGTTGCTCACGAGATTAAAAACCCATTAACACCAATGAGGTTAACGGTACAGAGTTTTGAAAGACGATTCAATCCAGAAGATCCTAATGTAAAAGAAAAACTAAACGACTTCTGTCAAGTTTTAATTCAGCAAATAGACACAATGACCTCTGTGGCTACAGCATTCTCAAGTTTTGCTTCTATGCCAGCACAACAAAATGAAACGATCGATGTTGTAAAAGCAGTGCAACTTTCATTAGATATCTTTAATGAAAACTTCATACATTTTGAAAGCACTGATAAAGAGATCATTTCCAAAATAGACAGAACACAACTAATCAGAATTATTACTAACTTAGTCAAAAATGCAATACAAGCTATCCCTGATGACAACGAAAAACCTCAGGTAAATGTTAGTATTTCAAGAACAAGTGAAAACGTTATTATTCAAGTTTCAGATAATGGAACTGGAATAACAATTGAAGATAAAACTAAAATATTTGAACCTAAGTTTACTACAAAATCAAGTGGTATGGGACTTGGATTGGGTATTATTAAAAATATTATCACCAATTACAACGGTACCATTACATTTGAAAGTGAACTAAATGTAGGAACTACATTCATTGTAACATTACCAATAACTAAAACTTAAAAACATATATTATGGATTTTGAAAATATTCTAATCGAGAAAGAAGGTAATTTAGCCATAGTGACGATTAATCGTCCAACTAAACTAAATGCACTAAACAAGCCTACTATTGAAGAATTACACCAGGCTTTAAAACAAATTGAAAAAGATAAAGATACAAGAGTTATCATCTTGACTGGAAGTGGAGAAAAAGCCTTTGTAGCAGGAGCAGATATCAAGGAATTTTCAAACTTTGGACAAAGTGCAGGTTCTCAATTAGCATCTAAAGGACAAGAGCTTTTATTTGATTATATTCAAAATTTAGGTAAACCTGTAATTTCTGCCATTAATGGCTTTGCATTAGGAGGAGGATTAGAATTAGCAATGGCTTCTCATTTTAGAGTTGCTTCAAAAAATGCTAAGATGGGATTACCAGAAGTAACATTAGGTCTTATTCCTGGTTATGGAGGAACACAACGTTTACCACAATTAGTAGGAAAAGGACGTGCAATGGAAATGATTATGACTGCACAAATGATTGATGCAGAAACAGCGTTAAATTACGGCTTAGTTAACCACGTTGTAGAACAAGACGAACTTTTAGACTTCACAAAGAAGATAGCATCTAAAATAGCTTTAAATTCAGCCACTGCAATTGCCAAAGCAATCAAATCAATCAATGCAAACTTCAAAGAGAATGTAAATGGTTACCACGAGGAAATCAAAAACTTTGGAGAATGTTTCGAAACAGAAGATTTTAAAGAAGGAACAACGGCTTTCTTAGAAAAAAGAAAAGCAAATTTCACAGGACATAATTAATTACAAAAGAGGTCAGATATATATCTGACCTCTTTTGTTTATTCACTACTCCTTATATGACCTTGAGCAATAAAAAAAGCCTCTTGATTTCTCAAGAGGCTTTCGTTGGCCTACTAGGACTCGAACCTAGAACGACTGAACCAAAATCAGCTGTGTTACCATTACACCATAGGCCAGTACCAATCATTTCAAAAGCGTTATTACTTCTTCAATGCGAGGGCAAAATTAGCACATTTTTCTATTCTTGCAAATATTATTTAAACTTTTTGTTGTTATTTTCCCCAGTAAAACCGTAACCCATTCATTCTCAATAATACGATAAGAAAACTTTAACAAATAATTTTTAGACATAAAAAAAGCCTCTTGATTTCTCAAGAGGCTTTCGTTGGCCTACTAGGACTCGA